>JAAVYM010000007.1 GCA_022791135.1 Oscillibacter sp. | reverse complement strand
TGTGATCTGGACATGCTTTTGCCTCTATTATCTCCACTCCTTTCTGCTGGCATAACTTCCGTAAAATCACTCCGATATCCTGTTTGATTTGACCATACATCTCCAGCTGGTATGTTCTAAACTACTTATGTCTTTATCTTTCACGATGATGGCCTCCCTGTTTTTGTATTTGTGTGGTCGGCAAACCACCCTTACTTTAACAGTGAGCTTTTCTCTTTTCTACGCTACTCCTCGCTTTAAGCTATTTTTTGCCCCCCGCCTAGCCGGGGGTTGCCTTTGGTACTACCAACGGCAAAGCCCGGAGGAAATTCCTCCGGGCCTCGTTTTTTGTTCTCATATTAGGCTTCATGAAAAAGCAGACAGCATCTGCTTCTCAAAGCGCCGCTGGACATGCCGCCTTCTCCATAGAAAATGCTCATTTTCTATGGAAGAGATCGTATCAGAGCACCAAAGACGGCGCATTGTAAACCCGCCCCGCCAGCTCGCTGTTAAGCATGTACAGGCTCTTGGGGTCGGAGCCGAACAGCTCCATCTTGGAGATCAGGTCGTTGGCGTTGTCCTCCTCCTCGCCCTGCTCCTTCACGAACCAATCCAAAAACTGCATGGTGCGGAAGTCCTTCTCCTCGTAAGCGGCGGCATAGATGTTGTTAATCAAGCCGGTAACATACAGCTCATGCTCCAGCCCAGCCTTCAGCACCGCCATGTCGCTGTCCAGCACCTTGTCCGGCTGGGCAATGGCGCCCAAGGTCACCTTGGCGCTGTTGTTGTGGAGGTACTGGTAGAACAGCATCGCGTGGTCCCGCTCCTCCTGGGCCTGAATCTTGTACCAGTTGGCGAAGCCGTCCAGGCCCCGGGCCTCAAAATAGTTGGAAAAATCCAGATACAGGTAGGCGGAATAAAACTCCTTGTTGATCTGCTCGTTCAGCAGGGCGGCAACTTTTTCACTCAGCATTGCGCATGCTCCTTTCTTTATTGAAACAAGAGAATTGTACTCCACACCGGCAAAAAAATCCACTGTAAAAGCAACAAAAAATTGTGCATTTTTCCGGTGTGTTTTCTGTGTCCGTTCGAACTCCCGGCAGTGGGCCGGATTCTCCGGCGTTTTTCGCCGCACTCACGACAGCGGAGTCCGAAAAGGCAGCGAATAAAAGCGCAGATCCATGGCCCGAAACACCGCCCCCAAAATCGGAATAGACTCCAGCGCACCGGCCAGGGCCGGAATGCAGTTGAGCAGGACCAAAAACAGCAGCGCCAGCAGCACTGCCTCACTCCATCCCAAGCGGGGCTTCCGCCGGGATTCCTCCCGGCTCCCCGGCGGCATAAGTACTGCACGAAGCTGGAACCGTTCCTCCTCCCATTGGCAGCGGAACAGCCCTCCATATTTCTCTGCCACCGCACGCACGCTTTGCAGGCCCAGGCCATGTCCCTCTTTCGGCTCCGTCACTGCTGGCAGGCCGTCCGGCCCGAACGCCACCGGCTCGGGGCAGGGATTCTCCACCAGAAACATCAGCCGCTGGTTCTCGCTCAGCTCCAGCTCCAGGCGAATGCTCCGCTGGTCCTCGGGCAGCTCCTGGCAGGCGTGGATGGCATTTTCCAGGGCGTTGCCCAGGAGGACGCAGAGATCCGTTTCCTCATAAGGCAGCGCCTCCGGCGTCCGGACCCGGGTGTCCAGAGAACAACCCGCACTGGCAGCCTGGGAAAGATAGGCGCTCAGCACCGCATTGACCGCGGGGTTGGCGCAGCCAGTTGGCATATCCAGCTCCTCCAGCCCGCCGCTCAAAGACCCAATGTAACGCCGGGCGCCGCCGCAGTCGCCCTGCTGGAGCAGTCCCTCCAGGACGGTCAGATGGTGCCGCAGGTCGTGGCGGAAAATCCGCCCCAGCTCCAGCTTCTGCCGCAGCACCGCATAGTCCTGCCGCTGAACCTCCAGCCTCCAGCGGCTCTCGTAAATCTGCATCTGCCGCCACAGACCATGGATGATCGTCAGATAGGTCAGCGGCATCAGCAGCATCACCAGTCCAATCCGCAGCAGCCCCACCGCGTCCGGCAGCGGCGTGTCCACCGGCACGGCGGTGCACATGATCAGCAGGTAATAAACCGCCCCGACGGCGGCAAAGAGCCACCATCCCCGGTTCAGCTTTCCCTGCAGCTCCCGGTAGGGACGCCGCAGATACCGCCACAACAGCAGCTCCACCGCCGGAAAGAGCAGAAGCCGGCTGAAAAAAAGCACCACATAGTCCCCGCCCGCCAGCCTGTCCAGAAAATTTGACAGCTGGAGCAGCCAGAAACAGGTGGTGTCCGTCAGGCAAAAGAGGAAGAAAAGCCGTCCGTCCCGATACCGGGAGAGGAGAAAAAACATCAGCAAGCTGGGCAAGGTGCAGGTGAAAAAGGCAACGCTCATCACGCTGCCAGATTCCAGCCAAAGCACCGCCAGGGCATTCAGGCACAGCATCAGTCCCATACCCAGGAAGCTGACCGTGACCGTGATGCGCCAGGCAAACCGCGGTTCAAAGAACATCAGGAAAAGCAGCACGATATGCATCATGGACCAGAGGAACGAGATATCCCTTAAAACCGTCATTGCCGTCCTCCTTCCAGCGCGTCCAGCCAATAGTCGCTCCACCGCTGCCGGGCCTGGGATGCCAGCCCCCGCGACAAGGGCACCCGTGCGCCTCCGTCCAGCTGGAGGGAGCTCCTCTCCACCGCCGTGACGTAAAACAAATTCACCGCGAAGCTGGCCCCGCAGCGGAAAAAGCGGGAGTCCGCCAGCAGCGGCCCGCACTCCTCCCGGAAGGACTTTCGCACCGTCACGCTGTCCAGCGCCGTCCCGCCGGCCAGATGGTAACGCACCACCCGCCCGGCCAGCTCCGCATATAAAATCTCATCCAGCTGAACCCGGCGCACTCCCTCCCTGGTCCGGACGGCCACGCAGGCGGCCTTCCGCTTTTCCAGGACCGCCACCGCCTGATCCAGCGCCGTAAACAGGCGCTCCGGCTCCACCGGCTTCATCAGGTAGTCAAAGGCCCGGACCGCGTAGGAATCCACCGCGTACTCCGGTGAAACCGTCAAAAAAATAATAGCCCCGTTGAAGCCCAGCTTCCGCAGATTCAGCCCCAGGTCGATGCCGCTGAGTTCCGGCATCACGATGTCCAGCACGCACAGGTCAAAGCCGCCGCCCTCCTCCGCCGCGTCCAGCAGCTCCCGGCCGGAGGAGAACACGGAGAGCTTCACGGCTAAAGCGGGCCGGGCCGCCGCGTACTCCTGCAAGATTCCGCCTATGGCGACGCGCTGCTCCGCCTCGTCGTCGCACAGCGCCAGTTTAATCACACGCATCTCCCCTTGTACACAATCTGCGCAAACACGCGCAAATTTTCCGCATAACTCCAAAATCCAATTATTTTTGCTACAATGACCATAACATAGTCCCTTGGGCTTGTCAAGCCGCAGGAAGCTGGGAAAGGAGAGCTGCCCCATGAACAGGAGTGCCGGTCACGCCTCCGTACCGCTGGAGGAGCCTGTTTTGGCCAGGCCCCGCACAGGCCGCAGCGTGTGGCCCCGGCAGCATTGCCCGGCTTTTACGCTCCGGACCGTGCGGCTGGGCAGCGGCACAGGCTGCTGGTTCTGCCGGTACGCTAACTTCCACCTTCGAGAACCCGCCGCCCTAGATGTCGGGGTTTGCTGCTGGCCAAAATCCCAGTCCGAGTAAGGAGGCTGCCATGAACGCGAGTCAACTCCCGGACCTCTTGGCTGAACGGGGAATTCTCTCCCCCGCCCAGCGGGAGGAGGTCCTGACCCTGGAGGCGCAGACCGGCCGCCGGCCGGTCTCCATTTTGCTGAACCGGGGCTTCCTCACGGAGGACCGGCTCACCGGTACGCTGGCGCAGGTCCCGGGCCTGGAGGACGCCGGCCTGGACACCCGCTCCATCCCGCCGGAGATGGCCCGGGTACTGCCCCGGGCCGTGGCCGAACACTATGCCATCATTCCTGTCCTGGCCACCTGGACCGCAGTCCGCCTGGCTATGGTCGATCCTCTGGACCAGGCGGCCATCGAAGCGGCGGGTGCGGCAGCGCAGCGGCCCATCATCCCTCTGATCTCCTCCTTCTCCGCCGTAAAACGGGCGCTGCTGGCCCTTTACGGGCCGCAGGAGGAGGCTTAGGAGCCTTTATCCGCGGCCGCCGGACAAGAGCGGTTCCTCCTTTCCGGCATACCGCGATTGTGGGTATGGGTTCCAAAAGGGATTTTCCATGCGAGAAAACCTCCGGCAAAGCCGGAGGTTTTCTTTTTTCTCGGTCCGCCTCACCAGTCCTGTTCCACGCTTCTGTTTCCCGCCTCTCCGGCGGACCAGGCGTTGTGGTCCGTGTGAAGCAGGTGGTGGGACCGCTCGCCCAGAGGCTTTTTGAGATAGGTGCGGTAAAGGGCCTGAACGTCCGGATTCTCATGGGAGAAGCGGATTTCCGAGACCGCGTCCAGCTTCCAAAGCTGGCTTCCCCGCTGCCCGGCGTACTCCTGTCCACCGTGGATGGGCTGGCCGCCGCCTCCGGCGCAGCCACCGGGGCAGGCCATGACCTCCACAAAGTCGTAATCCACGGCCCCCTCGTCGATGGCGTTCATCAGCTTCCGGGTGTTCCCCAGGCCGCTGACCACCGCCACCCGCACATCCCCCGCGCCGGGGATGTTGAAAGTGGCTTCCTTCCAGGGCCTCTCGCCCCGGATGGCCTTGAAGGCGTCGGCGTCCGGGTTTTCCCCGGTAGCCAGATAATAGGCGCTTCGAAGCGCCGCATCCATCACGCCTCCGGTGGTTCCGAAGATCACCGCCGCGCCGGTTCCGGTGCCCAGGGGGCTGTCGAACTCCGCCTCCTCCAGGTCCGCCGGCACGATGCAGTCGCTGCGGAACAAGCGGCACATCTCCCGGGTAGTCAGCACCACATCCACGTCCGGGTCCCCGCAGGCGTCCTTCATGGTGGGCAGCTCGCTCTCCGCCTTCTTGGCGGAGCAGGGCATGATGGACGCCACGAAGATCTTGCGGGGGTCCAGGCCCATCTTTTCGGCGAAGTAGCTCTTTGCCACCGCGCCGAACATCTGCTGAGGCGATTTTGCCGTAGAGAGATGGTCCGTGTAGGCCGGGTACTGGGTTTTCAGGAACCGCACCCAGCCGGGGCAGCAGCTGGTAAACATGGGCCAGCGGTACTTCCCCCTGTGGGTAAAGCGGTCGATGAACTCGCTGCCCTCCTCCATGATGGTGAGGTCTGCGGCGAAGTTGGTGTCAAACACGTAGTCGAAGCCGATGCTCTTTAAGGCCGCCACCATGCGCCCCGCAGTGGCCTGCCTCGCCGGCAGGTCGAACACCTCCGCCCAGGCCACCCGCACCGCCGGGGCCACCTGAATCACCGTGGTGATTTCTGGGTCCGCCAGGGCCCGGAGGACCTTTGTGGTGTCGTCCCGGACGGTCAGCGCCCCGGTGGGGCAGTGGGTGACGCACTGCCCGCAAAAGACGCAGTCCGTATTTTTAAGGTAGCGGTTATAGCTCACATCCACCGTGGTCCGGGAGCCGGTGCCCGCCACGTCCCAGATGTTCATGCCCTGGATTTTATCGCAGGTCTGGACGCAGCGCATGCACTTGATACACTTGCTGGCCTCCCGCACGATGGGGACGCTGAGGTCGATCTGCGCCCGCTCAGGCTGGACCTTATAGGGCTGGTAGTGGATGTTCAGGTCGTGGGACAGCTGCTGCAGCTCGCAATAGCCGCTGCGGACACAGACGGTGCAGTTCGAATTGTGCTGGCTGAGAATCAGGCGGAGGTTCGTCTTCCGGGCGTCCCGGACCCGGGGGGAATTTGTGTGAATCACCATACCCTCCAGGATTTTCGTATTGCACGCCGGAACCAGTCGCTCCGTACCCTCCACCTCCACCACGCACATGCGGCAGGCGGCGATTTCATTCAGGTCCTTCAAATAGCACAGGTGAGGAATGGGGACGCCCGCCTTCTCTGCGGCGTTCAGGATGGTGGTGCCTTTGGGAGCGGTCAGCTCCCGCCCGTTCATCGTAAAGTTTACCATTTCTCCACACGTCCTCCCTTGAAGATTCCATAGCCGAAGTGGTCGCACCGCAGGCACCGGGAGGACTCCTGCCCGGCCTCCTCATCGGTCATGCCGCACTCAATGCATTGGAAATCCGCCTTGCGCTCACAGGCGTCCCGCTCGGTGGCGTTGACCCGGCCACGGGGCCGAAGGTCCGTGCAGCGGGGCGTGGGAACCTTGACCTCGGACTCAATCTCGTGGTTAAAGCCCAGGTACTCGTCGATGTTGGCGGCGGCAGCCTTACCGGCGGCGATGGCCCGGATAACCGTGGCCGGGCCGGTGACGCAGTCGCCGCCCGCGAACACGCCCACCATATCGGGCAGCTGGGTGCTGGAGTCGGCAAGAAGCGCCCCGCCCCGCTGAATCTTGATGCCCGTCTGCTCCAGCCCCCGGGTTTCGATGCCCTGTCCGATGGCGACGATGATCGTGTCTGCCGGGATACGCAGCGGCTCCACGGCGGCGGTGCCCGGCCGGGGGCGGCCCGCCTTGTCCATCTCGCCGATAATCTGGGGCTGGGTCCAAAGGGCGGAAACATGGCCGTTCTCATCCGCCTCAATCCGCAGGGGCGCTTGCAGAGTCAGTACCTCCGCGCCCTCGGCGATGGCCCCCTCCACCTCCTCAGCCTGGGCGGTCATGTCCTCCTGGCGGCGGCGGTAGACGCAGGTGACCTTCTCCGCCCCCAGGCGGATGGCGGAGCGGGTCACGTCCATGGCCACGTTTCCGCCGCCGATGACCGCCACGTTCTGCCCGGTGAAGTCCGGCATCTCGTTGTCTCCGATGTGGCGCAGCAGCTCCACGGCGGAGACCACGCCCAGGCTGTCCTCCCCCTCGATGCCCGTCTTCTTGTCGGTGTGGGCGCCGATGGAGAGGTACAGGCAGTCATACTGCTGCTTGAGTTCGTCAAAGGACACGTCCGTGCCCACGTTGACGCCGGTATGTACCTCGATGCCCAGAGACAAGATGGAGGCGATCTCCGCGTCCAGCTTCTCCCGGGGGAAACGGTAGCTGGGAATGCCGTAGCGCATCATGCCGCCCAGAGTCTTCTGCTTTTCGTAGACTGTGACCTTGTGGCCCATGAGGGCCAGGTAATAAGCGGCGGACAAGCCTCCGGGGCCGCCGCCCACAATGGCGACGGACTTGCCCGTGGCCTTGGCGGGCTTGGGCTGGGGCACATCCCCAGCGTGGTCCACGGCATAGCGCTTCAGCCCGCGGATATTGAGGGCGTCATCCACCATATTCCGGCGGCACCGGGCCTCGCAGGGGTGCTCGCAGATATAGGCGCAGGCGGTGGGGAAGGGATTGTCCTTGCGGATGAGCCGCACGGCGTCGTCGCAGCGGCCCTCGCTGATGAGGGCGATATAGCCGGGAATGTCCACCCCGGCGGGGCACAGCGCCACGCAGGGCACGGGGTTTTTCAGGCTGCCGAGGCAGCGGTGGTGGAGAATGTGCTCCTCATAGTCATCCCGGAACCCTCGCAGTCCCAAGAGCACCAGGTTTGCGGCGTCAATGCCGATGGCGCAGTCCGCCGTGTCCACAATGACCTGGGCGGTCTTTTCGATCCGGCTGATGATGGAGATATCCGGCTCCCCGTCCAGCACCTCCCGGATCATATTGCTCAGCTGGGTCAGCCCAATGCGGCAGGGCACGCACTTGCCGCAGGTCTGGGCCCGGCACAGGTCCAGGAAGTTCAGGGCCATGTCCACAGGGCACAGGCCCGGCGGGCTGGCTGCGATGCGCCGTTCCATATTGCGGTAGAGCTGTTCCACCACGGCCTGGGCCTGACCGGGGGTCTTCACTTCCAGTCTGCTCATGACTTCACTTCTTTCCTGAAAATTTTTTTGGTTTCCTTAATATTATTATGAATGATGGGATTGGAAATGTCAAGAAAAGTTATAAAATAGACAATCTTTTCTGGAAGTCTCCCGATTTTGTTGTGAAAAATTTCTCACACCCGGTATCATAGCCGCTTTCAAGGATAACCGGCCGCCCGGCGCAGGCAGCCGGCTGCCTCAGGGAAAGCTTTTACTCTCGGGAACCGTCTTTGCCTTCTGCCGCAGAGGCGGGCTTTCGGATTTTCCAAACTCCCGCCAGGATGTCTTTGAGGACGAGAAAGGCGTCCAGCTCGTTGTAGCCATAGGAACCCTTCAGCCTGTCCAGCAGCCAGCCCAGCTCTGCGGCGTAGGAGGAAACGTCAACCTGGTCCTGGTATTGGGCCAGGACGGGATATTTCCTGCTCCACGCCTTGGTCCAGTCGATCTTGTCCGAGACCTCTTCCCGGGTGCGGTCTATGGCCTCCTGAATCTCCCGGACCTCCAGATCAAACTCGATCAGCTCATCCAGCGTCAGGCCGTAAAGCGCCGCCAGGCGTTTGGACTGCCGGATATCCGGCAGGGTCTCGTCCGTCTCCCATTTGGAGATCGTCTGGCGGCTCACCCCCAGCTTCTCCGCCACGGCCTCCTGGGACATGCCCTTCTTTTTTCGGGCGTCGAACAAACTGCTTCCCAAGCTCATATTCCGTCCTCCTTGTCGAATTTACCTCGATTATAAAACGTTTTTCCGGGAAAGGCCAGCGATATTTTCCGCCAGTTCCGCCCGGATTCCATACAAGCCTGTAAAAGGGAGCGTCCCCTCCGCAGATTTCAATCAATGCAAGAGCAGCCATCCGCTGTTTGCCTGCGGGAAAATCGGAGTTCCCGAAAAGAGGGGCGGCTGATAGCCGCCCCTACCATGATGCTTTAAGGGAACATCAAAACTAATAAAATGCACAACAGAACCCTCCTCTATGAAATCCGGACTTGCTTTATAGGGATTCCTGGGCTATACTGTAGCCTGTTCGAATTCCCCTCTTCGATGATTACGGAAGGAGCACACCTATGATTCGCCTCATCGCCAGCGACATCGACGGCACCCTGCTGCCATACGGAGCCAAAGAGATTCCCCAGGAAATTTTCAGCCACATCCGCCGCCTGAAGGGGGCGGGTATCCTTTTCTGTCCCGCCAGCGGGCGTCAGTACACCAGTCTCCGGCGCCTCTTCGCCCCGGTGGCGGATGAGGTCCCCTTCCTGTGCGAAAACGGCGCGGTGGTCTTCGGCCCCGGCAGCCCGGGACCGGTCCTCAGCAAAACCGCCATGGACCGCCCCCTGGCGGAAGCCCTATGCCGCGATATTCTGGCGCTTCCGGAGGCAGAGGTACTGATCTCCGGGGCTAACACCAGCTATCTCTGCCCCAAGGTCCCGGGGGTAGAGGAAAAAATCCGCCGCTCCCTGGGCAACCACACGCTTGCCGTCCCCTCCCCGGCCGAAGTTCCGGAGGACATCATCAAGGTCTCCGTCTTCTGTCCCGGCACGCTGGAACCGGCCAAAGCCGCTCTTTTCCCCAGGTGGGAAACCATCTTCCACGCCGCCGTAGCCGGGATAGCGTGGCTGGATTTCACCCTGGCGGATAAAGGCAGCGGTCTGACCGCGCTCTGCCAAGCCCTGGAAATCTCTCTGGAAGACGTCATGGCCTTTGGGGACAACTACAATGACCTGCCCATGCTGAAGCTGGCGGGACATCCCTATCTCATGGAGAGCGCCGCCCCCGCGCTCCAAGCGCAGGTGCCCCATCTCTGCCGGAACGTAGCCGATATTTTGGCAACCCTTCCCTCCCAATAACGCAGCATTCTTCCCACAGCCCCCACGGGGGCTTTTTTTATCAAATCCCCCGTCCCTCGTCCCCCGCAGGGATGGGGGATGCTCAAGGGGGAGCCTGCTCCCACTTGAAGGTAGCCGGAGGAAACGGAGCGGAATGGATGTCCGGCAAAGCCGGACGGAATGAAGCGCAGTTTTCGACGGCTCGGTTTTTGAATGTTCCGTGAACTTCTGCTGTTTTCGCCGTTTTTTGCGCGGTTTATCTTTACAACAGCGGTAAATTTCTTTATAATAGATGTTCGTTGACGCCCGGCTGCCGCGGCTGGGTCCATATCCGGCTGCAAGGCGGCAGGGCCGCTTTGGGAGGTTTCTATGAATCAGTTTCTCAAGCGCCTGACCATCTTCGTGCTGCTGGCGGCGCTGTGTGTATCCCTGCTGTCCGGCTGTGCCAAGGACGGCGACGGCATGACGCTGAACGTCTGCGTGGGCGGCGCTCCCGACTCTCTCGACCCCATTTACGCCGAGGAGTCCGGAAGCCAGACCATCCTGGCCCACCTGTATGAAAACCTTATGCGGGTGACGGCGGACAGCACCGGCAAAACCAGCGTCGTCAGCGGCATGGCCAAAAGCGTAGATCAGGAGGAGGAAACCAAAGACGGTTCCCTCTTCGTCACTTACACCTTCCGCCTCCGCTCCGCCCGCTGGTCCGACGGACAGAGCGTCACCGCCGGCGACTTTGTCTATGCCTGGCGGCGCCTGGCCGACCCCGCCACCGGTTCCCGGTACGCAGACCTGCTGTCCGTGGTCAGCGGCTTCCAGGAAGCCCGGGCCGCCGGGGATATGAGTCTTCTCCAGGTAACCGCCAAGAACGACAACACCTTAGTCGTCGTGCTGGACGGGCGGCACGATTGGTTCTTGCGGGAGGTCTGCACCTCCCCCGCCGCTATGCCCCTGCGCCAGGACGTGGTCCAGAAGCTGAAGGCCGCCTCCGGCGACAAGTCCTGGTGGGAGGGAGATCCCACTCAGCTGGTCACCAACGGCCCCTATACCGTCGCCGCTTTGGAGGAAGGCCGCTCCCTCCGGCTGGAGGCCAACAGCCGCTATTATGACGCCCAGCCCGGCCCGCAGGGCATCGCTTTCCACTTCGCCGGGTCTGCGGAGGAGGCCTGGTCCCTTTATGAGAGCAAAACCGTGGACGCGGCGTGGCCCCTGCCGGACCAGCGCCTGGCGGAGCTGGCGGAAAATCCGGAGTGGTCCCCCCTGCCGGAGCTGGCAACCTACACCGCCCTGTTCAACTCCGCCTCCGACCTCTTTGGCGACCCCCTGCTGCGTCAGGCCATGAGTCTGGCTATTGACCGCAATGCCCTGGTCCAAGCGGCGGGCGCCGCAGCCTGGGCAGCGGAGGGCGTGGTGCCCCCCGGCGTACCGGAAAATGACGAGGGGGATTTTCGCACCCTCAGCGTCCCTCTGCTGTCCAACGACGCCGAAGGGTACGCCGAGCGCTGCGCACAGGCCCGCGCCCTCCTGGAAGAGGCGGGCTACAACAGTGGGGCGGACCTGGGGGAACTGGAATTCCTCTACCTTCAGGACGACTTCAGCGACGCCGTCGCCCAGCTTCTGTGCCAGCAGTGGCAAGAGGCCCTCGGCGTTCAGGTCACGCCCAAGGGGCTGACGGAGCGGGGGCTGATGTCCGCCCTGCGCAGCGGGGAATATACCCTGGCGGGGCTGAAGCTCACCGCCTCCGCCAACGACGCGGAGTGCTTCTTGATGTCCTGGACCACCGGGAGCCGGAACAACCTGCTGGCCTATGAGAGCAGCGCTTACGATACGCTGATGAAAATCATCGCCGTCGCCGCCGACGGAACCGCCCGCATGGGCTGCCTCCACGATGCGGAGGCCCTTCTGCTGATGAACTCCGCCTGCGCTCCCCTCTACACCAAGGGCACCGCCTGGGAGCTGCGGGAGACTTTCACCGGCGCCTTCCGGGACCCCAGGGGCTGGTTCAGCTTTGCGGGCGTGGTAAACCGGACGGCTTGACCCCACGCGAAAAGGCCCCCTTAATGGAGGCCTTTTTTGTATGCTTATTCCGGCCGGAGGCGGAGAGCCAGGGCCGTCTTTCCGCTTTACCCGTTCCGCAGACTCCTTTGCAGCAGCTCCATCAGCTTTTCCGCGTGAGCGTAGGACTGCTTGCTGTAATCCTCCAAAAGCTTGGCGAGGCAGGGGTCCACCACGTCCCCGGCAGAGCGGGCGTAGTTCAGCCCCGCACAGGCGGCGGCGTGATACCGCTCCCGCAGCGCCGGACACCAGCGGCCCGTATAGATCCGTTCTGTGCTGACGCTGGGATGGTAGCATTGCCCCGTAATCAGATAATGCGCCGCCGCCAGGCTCCGGGCCTGAGACTGGAGGTCTGCCGCGATATCCCGCAGAGTCTGCCTGGCCCAGGACGGGGCCTGCCGGACCAGAGCCAGAATATACCGCCGGTCCGACAGCGCCGCCTCTATGTAGCCCGTGAGCACATCCAGCATCTCCGCCGCCGCCGTGCCCATGCAGCAGGGATTCCGGTCCGCGCCGGGGAGCTGGGCCTCCTGCCACGCCTGCGGACCTGCCGGAACCGGGACGGCCGGAGTCTCCGGCGCGGCAGGAATCGCCGGCGAAGCGGAAGGCAATGAGGCTGCGGGCGCGGCGGGGGACTCTGCGCGCGTCATCATGCCGGGAAACGGCTCCAGGTTTGGGGCCACGCGCTGCCAAACGCGGTCGTATTGGCGAAAATCGTACACTTCCGGGTGATGTAAAGTCTGATCCATGAGGGGTCCCTCCTTTTCCCCCCAGTCTATGCGGCGGGGAAAAATTTGACACTGTTGCGCCTGCAACAGATAACACACGGGCTTTCGGGTAAAATAATGAAGAAATCCCAAAGGCCGCATTGCTTTTTTTTGCCGAATCTGCTAGAATGCTGTCTGATACAGTTGCCTGTACAGCCAAAGGAGGAACCCTCATGCTGGAATTGAAACACCTCAGCTACGCCGTCCATGAGGACGGCGGCGAGCTGGGCATCTTAAATGATATCTCCCTTACCGTGGAGGACGGGAAGCTGGTGGTCTTTACCGGCCCCAACGGCGGCGGCAAGACCACCCTTGCCAAGAGCATCATGGGCCTGGTGCAGCCCACCGCGGGACAGATCTTTTGGAATGGCCAGGACGTGACCGGCCTTGGCATCACGGAGCGGGCCAGGCTTGGCATCAGCTACGGCTTCCAGCAGCCCCCCCGGTTCAAGGGCCTGACCGTCCGGGACCTGCTGACCCTGGCCAGCGGGGACGAAAAGCTCTCCAAGGACCGCTGCTGCCAATACCTCACCCGGGTGGGGCTGTGCGCCAACGACTACCTGGACCGGGAGGTGGACGCCTCCCTCTCCGGCGGCGAGGTCAAGCGCATTGAAATCGCCTCGATCCTGGCCCGGAACGCGCGGCTGATGATTTTCGACGAGCCGGAGGCGGGCATCGATTTGTGGTCCTTCGCCCGGCTGACAGAGACCTTTGAACAGCTCCACGCCGCCGGAGGCGCCACCATGATCATCATCTCTCACCAGGAGCGGATCATATCCCTGGCGGACGAGGTGATCGTGGTGGGCGACGGGCGGCTCCGGCACCGGGGAACCCCGGCGGAGATCCTGCCCCAGATCCTGTCCGATACCCTGGGCGGCTGCCCGGTTTTGAAAAAGGAGGCAAACGCGCGATGATAGACACGGAAATCGATCGGGGCCTGCTGGAGAAGATCGCAGACCTTATCGGCAAGCCCGTGGGGGCTTTTAATATCCGGAAGGACTCCGGCTGCGACGGGCGGCAGTCTACGGAGCATATTGAAATCACCTCTAAGGAGGACAAGCCCGGTATTGACATCCGCATTAAGCCCGGCACCGTGGGCGAGACCTGTTATATCCCCGTCATCATTACGAAATCCGGCCTCCGGGAGATGGTCTACAACGACTTCTTCATCGGCGAGGGCTGCGACGTGAACATCGTGGCGGGCTGCGGCATTCACAACTGCGGCGGGCAGGAGTCCCGCCACGACGGTGTGCACACCTTCTACGTGGGCAAGGGGGCCAAGGTCCGCTATACCGAGAAGCACTACGGTGAGGGAGACGGAACCGGCGGCCGGGTCATGAACCCGGAGACCGTGGTCTACCTGGAGGAGGGCGCCTCCATTCAGATGGAAACCGTCCAAATCCGGGGTATCGACTCCACCAAGCGGACCACAAAAATCGTCTGCGGCAAGGGCGCCGAGGCGGTGGTGACGGAGCGCCTGCTCACCCACGGGGACCAGACGGCCCAGAGTGATATGGAGATCATCCTGGACGGCGAGGACTCCAAGGGGCGGGTGATTTCCCGCTCCGTGGCCCAGGACCGCTCGCAGCAGGTGTTCTATCCCCGGATGGTGGGCAACGCCCAGTGCTTCGGCCACGTGCAGTGCGATTCTATCATCATGGGGGAGGCCAAAATCAAATCCATCCCCGCCATTACCGCCAACTGCACCGAGGCCCAGCTGGTCCATGAGGCCGCCATCGGGAAGATCGCCGGGGACCAGCTTTTAAAGCTGGAGACCCTGGGCCTGACCGAGGAGGAGGCCGAGGACTGCATCCTTAAAGGCTTTTTGGCCTGAAGATCGCTCCATTCCAAAAACGCGGCCCCGCGGCATAAAAATGCCGCGGGGCCGCGTTATGCTTACCAAAATGGCGAGGGTCCCCTTTCCCGGCATCCCCCCTCCGGGGCACTCAGCCCCAGGCCCGGGCAATCTCCTCCCGCTCATGCCGGTTTTCCACCCAGTTCTCCACATAGCCGCACTCCCGGCAGACGTAGCGGGCCACCGGAATCCGCTTCACCGTCAGCGCCCGGGTGATGCAGATGCTGTTGGCCAGGTAGCGGTGGGCGTCGTCGGGCACCCGGATGACCTCCGTGGAGCCGCAGATGGGACAGCGCTTTGTGTTCTTCATTTACCTTCGATCCCTCCACTTCTTCCAAAGCCGGTCCAGAAACGGCAGGAGCAGGAGGAGCAGCAGCAAATTATTCGGTACATGGGGCATGGAGCGCCTCCTTTCAATTCACCTCATAGAGCTTCATGGACAGCGGCAGGGAAACCGCCGTGGCAATCACCGCCGCCAGGGGCAGCAGGGCCATCACTGGCAGGGAAATGCTGGGGAGGGTATCGGACATATCCAAAACGATGCCGGTCCCAATTGCCACGCCGAAAATCATCACCATGAAAATCATCCGGCCCCGCTCTACGCCGAAGCGAAGCACCGCAGGCAGGGCGATGTCCAGAGAAATCACTCCCACGCAGAGGCTGGTCAGCAGCACGGAGACACTGACCACGTTTTCGAAAAAGCAGCCCATCGCCGCTTGGATCACCAGGCACAACAGCCCCGCCGCAGTCATACACAGCCAGCCTAATACGTACTTGCTCAACACGATGTCCCGCTTGGAGTAGGGCATCATGGCCGCCAGCTGGTTCCAATGGCTCCGCTCGTCGTAAGCCATGGCCGTGTAGGGCAGCATGGAGCACCAGACCACCAGAAACACCATGTAGTACGCACTGTTCATCATGGCCAGCAGCAAAATCACCACAATGAAAGTCCTCATCTGCTTCCAGATCACATAGAAGTCCTTTAAAATCAGCGCTTTCATTGTTTCGCTCCTTTCACCATGAAGAGGATGATATCCTCCACCGTCGCCCGGTCCAGCTCCAGCCCCGCCGGGACCTCCTCCCGCCGGACCAGGGCACGCACGCCGCCAAAGCCGCTGGCTTCCCGGCCCACCACCGCTTCCTCACGGAGGCTCTCCAACTGCTCCGCCGTCCCGGCAAACACGCCGTAGCTCTCCAGCAAACGGTCTTTCTCGTCGCAAAACAGCAGCCGGCCCTGGTGCAAAAACGCAATGTAGTCGCACAGCTTCTCCAGGTCGCTCAAAATATGAGAGGAGATCAGGATGGAGTGGTCCTCCTCCCGGGTGAACTCGTTGAAAATCTCCAGCACCTCGTCCCGAACAATAGGGTCCAGGCCGCTGGTGGCCTCGTCCAGAATCAGGAGCTTCGGCTGGTGGCTCAGGGCCACGGCGATGGCCAGCTTCATCTTCATGCCACGGGAGAAGTCCCTGAAGGGCTTCTTTCCCGGCAGATCAAAGCGGCGGAGGTAGTCCTCATAGGCCCCCTGGTCCCAGCGCCTGTAGGTCGCCGCCATGACCTTCCCCACCTGCGCGGCGGTGAGGGTCTCCGGGTAGTACGCCTCGTCCAGCACGACACCCACGTCCTCCTTGACCTTACGGAATTCCGGAGCCGTCACGTCCGTCCCCAGGACTCTGGCGCTCCCGCTGTCGGGGCGAAGGGCGTTCATCAAAAGGCGGATGGTGGTGGATTTGCCCGCGCCGTTTTCGCCCACCAGACCGCAGATGGTGCCGCTGGGCACCGCAAGGGTTAAATCCTGGATGGCAAATTCGCCGAGGGTTTTGCAAATGTGATTCAATTCAATGGCGTTCATAACGTCTCCTCCTCCAGCAGGACGCGCAGCATGTCAATCAGCTCCTCCACCGTCAGGCCGCAGCTCTTTGCCAGGGCCGCCGCAGAGGTCAAATGAGCCTCCAGCTCCTTGAGCTGCTGCTCCCGGATCAGGTCCAGGTTCTTCTCCGCCACGAAGCAGCCCTTCCCGGCCACAGTATAGAGAAACCCCTCGGACTCCAGCTCGTCGTAGGCCCGCTTGGTGGTGATGACCGAGATCTTCAAATCCTTGGCCAAGGCCCGGATGGAGGGCAGCGCCTCCCCCGGCGCAAGGACCCCCGCGATGATCTGCGCTTTCAGCTGGGAATAAATCTGTTCGTAGATGGGCTGGTTCGCTGTGTTGCGGATGATGATTTCCATGGAAGCCCCTCCGTTTTACTGTACATATACAGTATACACAGAATGAACAGTTTGTCAAGGGGGTGGAAAAATTTTTTTGCCTGGGCGGACGCTCTGTGGTATACTATAGCCGGAAATACTATTCGCCGTGTTCTGCGCTTGCCGCCGTTGACGGCAGCGAACCAAGCAATCCAAATCCAATTCCAATATAGTATTTCTGAATTTCAAATTCGGAAATACCAGCTTTTAAAACCGTCGGGGGAGGCGCACCATGGAGGCCGTCAGCGGAATCAACAACTGGAAACTGGTCCTCCGCCGGGAGAAGGACGGCATTGTCCTCCTCCGGGCCGGGACTCCTGACTCCAGGGCCGTTTTGCCGGAGCGGCTGTTTGATCTGCCGGTGACGGCCCTGGGGGACCGTGCTCTGGCCCCGGAGCGCCAGGGCGACGCAGACGGCGGCGAGACTCTGCTGGTACGCTGCGGGCAAGTGGAGGAGGGCGTCCCGTGGGACAACCGCCGTCTCCAGGATCTGACTCTGCCGGAGTCCTTGCGGGCCGTGGGGGACTACGCTTTGTTGAACTGCTCCGCCCTGAAGACACTCCGTATTCACGACGGCATTGCCCGTTGGGGCGGCGGCGTGCTGATGAACTGCCGCAGTCTGGACACCTTCCACCTGACCAGGGCCGGAGCGGAGCAGGGGGAGGCCCTGGCGTATCTGGCCGGGGAACTCTCCCGAGAGCTGGACGTCACCATCCGGGACCGGGACGGCATGGTCCGGCTGCTGTTCCCGGAGTACACGGAGCTTTACGAGGAGAACTGCCCCGCCCACCACTTCGACTATTTTATCGCCGGGGCGGGTTATCCTTATCACCACTGCTTCCGTCAAAAACGGCTGTCTTTAAAGGAATATGACGCCCTCTGGCGGGGCTTTTTGGGCATGGACCACGACGAGGGCGCCGCCCTCCGGCTGGCCTGGCGGCGGCTTCGCTACCCGGCGGGGCTGGGTGAATCTGCGGCTGCGGACTACCGGGCCTACCTCCGCGCCCACAGCGCCGAGGCCCTCCGCCTTTTGCTGGACGAGGGAGACACGGAGGGGCTTTCCCTCCTGCTGAAGCTGGCCCGGCCCGGCCGGGAAGAACTCGGCGCGGCCTGTGCCCTGGCCCGGGAACGGGGCGACGCGGCGGCGCTGGCCGTCTTACTGGAGGAACAGCACCGGCGCTTCCCGGCTGGACTGGAAAAATCCTTTACACTGTAGAAGGGTCAGGAGTTTTATGGAACAAAAGGATTTTACGGGGATCGGCCGGGACATCCTCTTCGCCTCCCGGAACGAGCTTTATATGAGCCTGCCCTATTTGGACGCGGCTCTCTGCGCCCTGGCCTTCGCCCCCGGCGGCGGGGTGACGCTCTCTCTGGCAACGGACGGCGAAACGCTGTACTACGACGGCTCCTGGCTGGCAGAGCGCTATCTCCGGGGACCGAGCCTGACCAACCGGGCTTATCTCCACGTGATCCTCCACTGCCTGCTCCGGCACTTGGCCAAAAAGCGGGGAAAGGTCCCGGAGCTTTGGGATCTGGCCTGCGACGCGGCGGTGGAGAGCATCCTGGACGAGCTGGACTACCCCTGCCTGGGCAGCGCCCCCGCCCCGGTGAAGCGGATATTCTATGGCCAGTGCCGGCAGGACATGCCGGTGCTGACGGCGGAGGGCATCTACCGCCGGCTGCTGCGGCTGGGGCTGCCGGAGTACGAATTGGCCCGGCTGCAGCGGGCCTTCCTGGCGGATGACCACGGACTTTGGGACCCGGAAGAGCGCAGCGGACAGGAGCGAAGCCATCGTCAGGACCAGAAGTGGCAGAACCTCTCCGGCCGGACGCAGACCGGGCTGGAGACGGCCCTGTCGGACCGGGGAAGCGGCGGCGAGGCCGTGCTGGAGCAGGTCCGGGTGGCCGTCCGGGACGACGTGGACTACCGGGCCTTCCTCCGCCGCTTCGCCGCGCCCAGGGAGGTGGCGGCGGTGGACGGGGACGCCTTTGACTACGGGTTTTATGCCTACGGGCTGCGGCTCTATGGGAACATGCCCCTGGTGGAGCCGCCGGAGACCCGGGAGGAGAAGCGGATCGAGGATTTTGTCATCGCCGTGGACACCTCTATGTCCACCTCCGGCGAACTGGTGCGGCGGTTTTTAGCATGCACCTACGCCATCCTCCGCAGCGCCGGGACCTTCACCCGGAAGGTCAACATCCGTATCCTCCAGTGCGACGACCAGCTCCGCTCCGACACCCCTATCCGGGACCTGGAGGAGCTGCGGGCTTATATGGAAAATTTCCAGCTCACCGGCGGCAGCGCCACGGACTTCCGGCCGGTATTTGACCACGTGGCGAAGCTCCAGGAGGCGGGGGCGTTCACCAGCCTCCGGGGGCTGGTGTACTTCACCGACGGCATGGGAATCTATCCGGAGAAACGGACGCCTTATGAGACGGCGTTCATCCTGCTGGGGGAGCCGCCGCTGGCCGTGAAAACGCCGCCTTGGGCCATCCGGCTTGTGCTGGAGGCCCCGGATCTGGACCGGACCGCGGAGCAGCTGGCCGAAGAAATCGATTTGGACGAGCTGCCGGAACTCTGAAAACCGGCGCACGGAGAGGAGGCTCTTATGGGTGTGGAACTGCAGCTAGCGTATGACCGGCTGGACGATGTGCAGGCGCTTTTTGCCGAGTACACCACCGTCATCGCCGGGCAGCGGGCGGATGTGGCCACCTGCCTGGCGTCTCAGCACTATGAGGAAGAGCTTCAGAATCTGGAGGGGAAATACGGCCTGCCGGGAGGGCGGCTGTATCTGGCCTATCTGGACGGCGATTGCGCCGGCTGCGGCGCCCTGACCCGGAACAGCCCGCAATACGCCGAGCTGAAGCGGCTCTACGTTCGTCCCCGCTTCCGGGGCCGTCAGATCGGGCGGAGGCTGGTGGAACAGCTCCTGGCCGACGCCACCGGGGCCGGCTACCTTGGCGTGCGGCTGGATACCTTTCCCTTTATGGAGAGTGCAATCCGGCTGTATGAGTGCTGCGGCTTTACCCGGATCGGGGCTTATAACGACAATCCGATCGCCGACGCGGTTTTTATGGAAAGGCCGCTTTTCCTGCAGGAGCCTGACCGAAACGGCGGGAAATGGGGGTACACGCTATGAATATCAAAGAGGCAAAACGGGAGATCACCAATACGCTGAGAGCCTATCTGGCAAAGGACGATCTGGGGAACTATCTCATCCCTCCAGTGCGCCAGCGTCCGGTTTTGCTGATGGGGCCGCCGGGAGTGGGCAAAACCCAGATCATGGAACAGGTCGCCGCCGAGACCGGCGTGGGGCTGGTATCCTACACCATCACCCACCACACCCGCCAAAGCGCCGTGGGCCTGCCCTTTATTGAAAAACGCACCTACGGCGGGGAAACCTATTCCGTCACGGAGTACACCATGAGCGAGATCCTGGCCTCGGTCTACCAGCTGATGGAGAAGACCGGCCTTCGGGAGGGCATCCTCTTTTTAGATGAGATCAACTGCGTCTCGGAGACCCTGGCCCCCATGATGCTGCAATTCCTGCAGTGTAAAACCTTCGGCAACCAGCGACTGCCGGAGGGCTGGCTCATCGCCGCCGCCGGAAACCCGCCGGAGTATAACCGCTCCGTCCGGGACTTCGACGTGGTGACGCTGGACCGGGTAAAGCGTATCGACGTGCGGGAGGATTTCGCCGTCTGGAAGGAGTACGCCCTGCAAAAGGGCCTCCACGGGGCGGTGGTGTCCTATCTGGACATCCGGAGGGAAAACTTCTATCGGGTGGAACCCATGGCGGAGGGCATCCAGTTCGCTACCGCCCGGGGCTGGGAGGATCTAAGCGAGCTGCTTTGCGTGTATGAAGCTCTTGGGCTGAAGGCGGACCGGGAGGTGGTGGGGCAGTATATCCAGCTTCCCCGGATCGCCCGGGACTTCGCCAACTATCTGGACCTGTACAACAAATACCAGAAGATCTACCACGTGGACGAAATCCTGACGGGCACCTGGAGACCCATTACCGTCCGGGAGCTTCGGGCCGCGCCCTTTGATGAGAAGCTGTCCGTTTTGGGGCTGCTCCTCTCCCGCCTCCGCTCCTCTGCACGGGAGACCCGCCGCCAGGACGCGCTGTGCGAAAGCCTCCACGCCGCCCTGACGGACTTCAAGCAGGCTCTGGCCTCCGGGGAGGACCCCTTGGAAACCCTGGACGTCCTGGCCCGGCAGCGGCGGGACCGCCTGGAAAAGCTCCGGGAGGCAGGGCAGCTGGACAAGTCCCGGCAGGCCCTGGCCCAGCGGGAGCTGCGCGCCCTGGAGGATTACCGCCGCCGCCTTTCCGGGGCCGCCGGTTCCGGGGCGGCTATGGACGCCGTGCGGGGGTGGTTCGGCCAGGAGGTGGAGCAGCGGGCTGCCCTGGCCCGGAAGGCCGGGGACGAACTGGACCACGCCTTCCGCTTTTTGGAGGAGACCTTTGGCCAGGGGCAGGAGCTGGTGGTCTTTGTCACCGAGCTGACCGCCTGTGCCGACACCAGTTGGTTTGTGGAAGTCTTCGGCTGCGACGCCTATTTCCGCCACAACCGGGAGCTGCTGTATGACGACACCCGCCGCCGCATTCAGGAGGACATCCGCGCCGCCCGGGCGGCGGAATACCAGCCCGGAAACGGGCAGGAACAGGAGGAAGAACATGTCTGAGGAGCTAAGACGCATCGAAGCCGTGCTGGAGGAGCGGGTCCGCCCGGCCCTCCGCGCCCACGGAGGGGAAATCGCCGTGGACCGCCTGGAGGACGGCGTGCTGTATGTGAAGCTGCTGGGCCAGTGCGCCGGGTGCCCCTCGGCGGATTTGACCAATGAGACCTTAGTGGAAGCCGAGCTGACCGCCGCCCTGCCGGAGCTGGTGCGGAAGGTGGCCGTGGTCCAAACCGTCAGCGACGAGCTGTGGGAGCAGGCCAAGCGCCTTCTCCGGGAGCATCATCTGTAGGGACTGCTCTTTTCGTTCATAAACCGCCTCCCCCGCTCATAGAGTTTCCTATACCAGGATGGGGAGGACGTTATGGATAACTTGCAGATGGATGAAAAGCTGGCCCAGTACCGCCGCTGCCGCCGGGCCATCGACGATCTGAAACGGGAGGCGGCGGCCATCGAGTCCGAGGTCAAGGCGGAGCTGGAGGCCCGAGGCGTGGAGCAGGCGGAGACGGCTCACTACAAGGTCTCCTGGAAGACCGTGGCCAGCACCCGGCTGGACACAAAAGCCCTCAAGGAGGAGCGGCCGGAGATCTACGCCCGCTACGCCTCCGCCAGCGTTACAAAGCGCTTTACCGTCTCCTGAGCGGGCGAACGGCCCCCGGCATTTGCCGGGGGTCATACCTTTTTGCCTCAAAATTGCGAAAATACACGGATGTTTCGCTTTACTTATGGCAAACTTGCCGTTATAATGAAGCAGGGAAGCGTTGGGCCGCGTCTTTTGATCCCGTTTGATGTTGCCCGTATCATGGAAAGGCGTTTTTCATGTTGCGGGCGGTAAATGACGGCTCCGGATTCCGGACAAGCCTTTGCCGGGCAGGGCAATCGCCGGATTTTAAAGAAATCCCGCGGAGCCTTTGCAAAGAGCAGGCCGCCAGAGCGGCGCTTTGCCATGGATTTGCCAGGCGCGGCTCTTTTTTCGTTGGCCGCTGCCAACGCCCCTGGGCCGGACAGGCCCTATCATCGGCGCGCCGCTGGCCGCAAACAGCGGACCGCCGTCCTTCCGACGGCGGCGCGGGGAGGTTTCATTATGTCAAATTGCGCCATTGTGGGCATCAACTGGGGCGATGAGGGCAAGGGCCGTATGGTGGACCTGATCACCCAGGATTACGACGTGGTGGTCCGCTACCAGGGCGGCGGCAACGCCGGGCACACCGTCGTCAACGAAAAGGGCAAGTTCGCTCTTCACCTGCTGCCCTCCGGCATCTTCCGGGAGGGCGTGGTCAACATCCTGGGCAACGGCGTGGCCCTGGACTGCGAGAGTTTGTGGAACGAGATGCAGGATGTGACCGCCAAAGGCGTGGCCATCACGCCGGACAGCCTGAAAATCAGCGACCGGGCGTCGCTGCTGCTGCCTTGGCACCGGGAGCTGGACGGCCTGGAGGAGGCCCGCCTGAAGGACAAGAAGTACGGATCTACCAAGCAGGGCATCGCCCCCTTCTACTCTGATAAGTTCCAGAAAAAGACCGTCATGGCCGGCGAGCTGCTGTATCCCAAGCAGCTGCGCTCCCATCTGGAGGATCTGCTGGAGTGGAAAAATCTGACCCTGACTAAGGTTTATGGGGCCAAGCCCTATACCATCGAGCAGCTGATGGACTATGTGGCGGACTACGGCGAGAAAATCCGCCCCTTCATTCAGGATACCGGCGCCTTTTTACGCCAGGCTCAAGAGGAAAACAAGCGCATCTTGTTCGAGGCCCAGCTGGGCGCCCTGCGGGATCTGGACTACGGCATCTATCCCTACACCACCTCCTCCAACGCCGTGGCGGCTTACGCCCCCGTGGGTTCCGGCCTGCCCTCCGTCCGCATTGACGAGGTCATCGGCGTGGTGAAGGCCTACTCCTCCTGCGTGGGCGAGGGTCCCTTTACCTGCGAGTGGTTCGGCGAGGAGGCGAACAAGCTCCGGGAGGCCGGCAACGAGTACGGCGCAAAAACCGGCCGGCCCCGCCGGGTGGGTCCCATCGACATTGTGGCCACCCGCTACGGCGTCCAGTGCCAGGCGGCCACCAACATCGCCCTCACCAAGCTGGACGTGCTGAGCTACATGGACAAGATTCCCGTCTGCACCCGCTATGAGCTGGGAAGCCAGCAGACGGACCGCTTCCCCTTCCCCGCTTTGCTGCCGGAGGCCAAGCCCGTGGTGGAGTACCTGCCCGGCTGGAAGTGCGACATCTCCGGCGTGCGGACCTGGGAAGGCCTGCCGGAGGCCGCCCGGAAGTATGTGGAATACATTGAGCGGGAGATCGGCTGCCGGATCGGATATGTCTCGGTGGGGCCGGAGCGGGAAGCCATTATCCTCCGCTGAGGAGGTTTCCTATGCTCTTTACCCTCTCCGGCTTTTACGCAGTCTGCGGGCTTTTGTCCCTGCTGGGCGCGGCGGCGGGACCGTTTCTCCTCTATCGCCTGATCGCAAAGGCAACGGAGCGCCGCCCCGCTGCGGCGGAGTGCGCGGCCCTTTCCGTGTTTGGGCTGGCATTCTGCCTTTGGCTGCTGACAGCGTTCGGGACCCTGCCGGCGGCCTGACGGCCCGCCGTTTCTCCCAAAACCAGGCGGGGAGGCATTCTGCCTCCCCGCTTTTAAAAAGAAAGGTTGATTTGTATGCCGAAAGACCGCTATGAGTCTCCCCTCTCCTCCCGGTACGCCTCTGAATTCATGCTGCACCTCTTCTCCGCCGACGCCCGCATCCAAACCTGGCGGCGGCTGTGGGTGGCCCTGGCCCGGGCAGAGCACAACCTGGGCCTCCCCATCACGGCGGAGCAGGTGGCCGAGCTGGAGGCCCACATCTGCGACATCGACTACGACCTGGCGGCAGCCCGGGAGAAGGAGGTCCGGCACGACGTCATGGCCCACGTCTACGCCTACGGCAAGGCCGCGCCCTCCGCCGCCGGCATCATCCATCTGGGAGCCACCAGTTGCTATGTCACCGACAACGCCGACCTCATCCTCTACCGGGAGGGCCTGCTGTATCTCCGCAAGAGCCTGATCGCCCTACTGGGCAACCTGGCGGGGTTCGCCAGGCGCTATGCAGGTACGCCCACCCTTGGCTACACCCACTACCAGCCCGCCCAGCTGGTTACCGCCGGCAAGCGGGCAACCCTCTGGATGCAGGACTTTTTGGCGGATCTGGAGGAGCTGGACTTCGTACTGGAGAACCTGAAATTCCTGGGCTGCCGGGGCACCACCGGCACGGAGGCCAGCTTCATGGACCTGTTCGAAGGGGACGGGGCAAAGGTCGACGAGATGAACCGGCAGATTGCCGCGGAGTTCGGGTTTGACAAGTGCTTTGCCGTCTGCGGTCAGACCTATCCCCGGAAGGTGGACAGCCGGATTCTGAACTGCCTCAGCGCCATGGCCCAAAGCGCTTACCGGATGGCAAACGACATCCGCCTCCTCCAGCACGACCGGCAGGTGGAAGAACCCTTTGAGAAAAATCAGATCGGCTCCTCCGCCATGGCCTACAAGCGCAATCCCATGCGCTGCGAGCGGATCTGCTCCTTGTCCCGCTACCTGATGGCGGACGCCATGAACGCGCCGATGACGGCCTCCGTACAGTGGCTGGAGCGGACCCTGGACGACTCCGCCAACCGGCGTATCTCCATGCCGGAGGGCTTCCTCTGCGCCGACGCCATTTTGCGCCTGGCCCGAAACGTCACCGACGGTCTGCACCTCAATGAGAAGATCGTGGACAGGACTGTGCGGGAGTATCTGCCTTTCATCGCAACGGAAAACCTGATGATGGAAGGCGTCAAGCGGGGCGGGGACCGGCAGGAGCTGCACGAGGTCATCCGCACCTGTTCCATGGCGGCCACGGCGAAGATGAAGGAGGGGGAACCCTGCGATTTGCTTCGCCGCCTGGCGGCGGAACCCGCCTTCGCCATGACGGAGGCGGAGATGGAGGCTGTTTTGGACCCGAAGCTGTACACCGGCCGCTGCACCGCCCAGGTGGAAGCGTTCCTGGAGGGGATAGTCCCCCTGCTGGCGGAGGCCGAAGGCGGCGAGACGCCGGAGATCAACGTTTAGACCCCTTGAAGGAAAGAGTCCGGCCGGCATTCCACACGGACAATTTGGTGATTACGGCGGAGAAGGCCGCCCAGGTGTGAGCGCCTGGGCGGCCTTTTTTGAGCGGGATATCGGGAGGGGTTCACTCAGATTCGATTTCGTATAAGGAGTCCAGTACCAGCCATGTTTGGGAGAAGGGGCGCATCAGATTCCAAAAGCCCGCCCCCCGGAAGCCGTATTCGGCGACAAGGCGAAGCTTGGCGTCCATACTCCGGGCATCTTCGAACCAGACCTCATGAACGGTCCCGCCTATATCCGTGTAGTGGAAGAAAGGAGACTGGGCTGTTTCGTCGTATTCGATGGCCTCACCATGCTGGATAGCCAGCTCAATGGCCCGCTGGTTGGAGATGGACTGGGCGCGGGTTTCCCCCTGAACAAAGGGCAACGGCCAGTCATAGCCGTAATTCGGAACGCCTAAGTATATCTTCTCCCGGGGGATTTCCGTGACGGCGTAGTCCAGCACCGCGCGGACGTTAGGTAGGGGTGCTACGGCCATAGGTGGTCCATAAGTGTATCCCCATTCATACGAATGGTGTTTGTTAGTACACCATCTTATATCTAATTCAAATTATAGCTGTTATTTGTCGAAGGAATGTTCGGTTTTCTTCGACATTTTTTGGGTTTTGTGTGCTAACATACACCATACCTGGAGTTTTTTGTTCAATGTGTATTAACACACATTACTCCCCTGATTATCCTCAACATTTCTCGCAAAATTGAGGAGTTTTTCACGCTCCGGAGAGAACTTGAAATAAATGTGAATATGAGTAGCATCTTCAACGGAAACATGGTCCAAGAGCCGTTCCAGCATTTCCCGGTCTATCGCATCTACGTTGCCGTACTTCTCGAAAAATGCGACAAATTCATCGTCTTGACGTCTGGCCTCTTTGAGATTGGCCATCTCTGTCCGCAGCCGGTCCATTTGCTTTTCCTGTTCGGAAATCTCCGCATTATATTTTTCCTTGAACCGGACATATTCTTCCTGGTCAAGAATCCCCTTTTCCAGATTGTCATAGAGACGGAATTTCGCATCCTCCAGCCGCTTTTTCTCGCGCTCCGCACGGTTGAGCGCCAAAAGGTATTCATTTGAGGCACAGCCGTTGAATCTGCTTTTCCGGGCTGCATTGATAACCGCTTTTGCGTCTACAAGCTCTTGAATCTCTCCCTGCACCGCTTTCAAAATCGCCGCTTCGAGGTCTGCTTCTCTGATGGATTCACATTGGCATTTCTCCGGGGCATAAATACGGGTCATACAACGGAACCGGGCAACGCCATGGGAGACGTTGCGATTCATCCGTCCTCCGCAATGGGCACATTTGATGAAGCCCGAGAGTACATAACTGGTTTGTTGATTCCTGCCAATCCTGGGGCGCCTCGCAAACCGTTCATGTACTGTGGTGAAGATTTCGTCAGAAATGATTGCTTCATGCGTACCCTCAATGACGGACCACTCACTTTCATCAGCTGGCACCATCTTCTTGGTTCGATAGGACACGCTTTTGAATTTGCCCTGTACGAGATTCCCAATGTAAACTTCATCTTTCAGAATCGAGTTTACTGAGGTTAAGGCCCATGCGTTGCGCCTTACTCCTCCGCTGGAATGGTGAGAAAAGCCCTTACAGCCTTTAGCGGTTTTATAGACAGACGGCGGCATAATTTGCAGAGCGTTTAGCTGTTTTACAATGCTGCTGGCAGACCTCCCATTGACATACCAATTAAAGATCATCCGCACGACCTCGGCGGCCTCCGGGTCAATGATGAGCCTGTGCCGGTCCTCCGGATCTTTTATGTAGCCGTAGGGCGCGTAATTTCCCAGGAACTCCCCCCGCTCCCGCTTCATGGCAAACGTGGATTTGATCTTGATGGAGAGCTGACGAATATAATCGTCGTTCATGATATTGGAAAAGGAAACAATGGCGCTGCAATACCCTTGGGGGTCCTTTTGACTGTCGATGTGGTTCAGGACAGAGATGACGCGGACGCCCTTCTGGGGGAAGTAATCCTCCATGAGACGGCCCAGCTCCGGGTAATTTCGGCCCAGCCGGGAATTGTCTTTGAAGATGACACAGTTGATCTTTCCCGCCTCAATATCGTTTATCATGCGCTTGTACTCCGGACGGTCAAAATTGCCCCCCGGATAACCGTCATCGGAATAAACCGCCGTTGAGGCAATCGCTTCACCCTGCTCCCGCAAGTATTTGATATGCTGTTCAATGATCCCCTTTTGGTTCTGGATGCTGTCGCTTTCCATTTTATCCCCGTCCTCTTTGCTGAGCCTGACATAAACCGCCATGTGCCATTGAACGGTAGAAACTGCACTTTTCTCCCTCTTGTTTCGCACAAAGGTCATATACACTCCCTTCTGCCGAAACCCTCATATTTGCGAAACAATATCTACAATTATATTGTAGCAAATATGGAGAGAAACGTCAAAAATCTGCACTTTTTGACAGGTGGCTGGAAAGAATAAAAATCATGCAGGATTCCAGGCTGGGGCCGTCATCCGCATGATGGATCGTCACACTAACTTTCTGTGTTTTTGTCAAGTCTTTTTCTGTACTGGGTCCCGTTTTTTTCTGCATAGAAAACACCTCCCGCAAAAATGGTATGAAACTTCGGGAAAGAATATATCTTCGATTTGTGTCCCACGGTGAGATTTATTTTCTGAAGTACCCGCCTCTTGGATTCACGTCTCATGGTGGGATTCATTTTGAGGTTTCCACACCCCCCAATTTGCGTCTCACGGTGGGATTTATTGTTGATAGGGACGGCCGCACGAACGGCGTGCGGCTTTTTCACGGGCATGAATCGGACAGCTGGCGGCTCACCAGCTCCACGGGACTTTCACCCCCGCGTGGTTCTCACGCGGCCCTACCCATCGCCTGCGACGCTTTGAACGCTCGGACTGTGGCTGTAAGGGAGTATCTGCCCTGTTCGCGTGTCGTTGCCCGCAAGGTGCCGCCCTTGCTCTCCGGCGCGATGTGGTTCGCTCGGCTTTTCCCCGTAGGGGAAAAGTGTCATGGCGCATCCGCCGTCCGGCTCGGCGCGAACAGAATGTATCCGTTGCCCTATGCTGCGCCGCCGTTATCTTGCGGGCTTTCTTTGTCAAGGTCCAGCAGATCGGGCGGTCAGAACGGGGAAAGGGTAAGCCGTTCCAACCGTCCTGCCTCGTCAGCTCGTGGTGACGATGGCCTGAATGAGCTTGATTTCCAGACGGCGCTTCATGTACTCGTCCAGGCACTCGTGAGGAAATCCGCCTTCGTCATAGAGCTTCCGGGTGCAGAGCTTGTTTATGTAGCCTCCGTAGTACCGCAGAATCTGCTCCATGGCCTCGGCGTCCCCGGCCTGGGCCGCATG
>JAAVYM010000107.1 GCA_022791135.1 Oscillibacter sp. | reverse complement strand
GGCTTGGTGGCGATGGCCCGGGCAATGGCTACCCGATGCTTCTGGCCGCCGGACATCTCCGTGGGCTTGTGCTTCACGCGCTTGGAAAGGCCCACCCGGTCCAGGGCCTCCAGGGCCAGGTCATAGCGGTCGTCCGCGCCGATGCCCTGGTAGATCAGAGGCAGCTCCACGTTCTCCAGAACCGTCAGGGTCTGGATCAGGTTGTACTGCTGGAAGATGAAGCCGATCTCCTTGTTGCGGATGCGGCTGAGTTCTTTGTCCGTCAGCTCCCGGACGTCGGTGCCATCCAGAAGATAGTCCCCATGGGTGGGGACGTCCAGGCAGCCCAGGACATTCATCATCGTGGACTTGCCGGAGCCGGACTGGCCCACTACCGCCACAAATTCCCCGCGGTCGATGCTGAGGCTGACCCCGTCCAGGGCCCGGACCTCGCTCTCAAGACCCTCGGCGTAGATCTTGAAGACGTTTCTTAGCTCTACTAACTTCGCCATACGTCAGAACCCATAGGAGCTGGACATCTGGATCTGGGTGAAGACCTCGGTGCCTTCCTCCACGCCGGATTTGATCTCCACATTGTAGTTGTCGGAAATGCCGATTTCCACCGGCACGGGCCAATAGCCCTCGGGGATCATCTCATCGACCATCACGCCCTCTACCGCTGTGCTGGGCTTTTCACCGCTGACGTAGACCACCGTCAGGCTCTCGCCGGACTCGGTGGAGACGGTGCGGACCGCCTGGAGAGGCAGGATGAGGCAGTTGTCATTCTCGCTGGCGGTGAGGGTGTAGTTGATGTAACTGTTGACCTGGAGGGTCTCTTCTGTGTTGTCCACGGAGATGATCATGGGATATGTGGCGACGCCGTTGTTAATCGTGCTGGAGAGGCTGACGCTCTCGACGATGCCCATGGCCTGCGTGCCCCACTGATCCAGGTTTACCATGGTGCCGGCCTGGACGGCGCTGACGTTGCGCTCGTCGACTGTGGCGTTGACAATCAGGGAGGAGGTGTCTGAAATGGTGACCACCGTGGTGTTGGCGGCGATCTCGTCGCCGGGCTTCATGGTCAGGCCGATGACCTTGCCGGCGATGGAGGCCACGGCGTTGCAGTTGGCGAGGTTTTTCTCCGCTGTCTCCAGCGTCTTTTGAGCCTCTTCCAGGCTCTGCTGGGCGGAGTAGATCTCGGCCTCGCTGTCCTCGCCGTCGATGACCACCAGGACCTGTCCGGCGCTGACCTGGAGGAAGTCCACCAGGCTGCTGGAGATCACCGTGCCGTTGACGGTGGATTTCAGGTCGCCGGTGCGGTAGTACTCCAGCTTGCCGGGTTCATAGGGGTAGACCGTCTCCCCCTCCGGCGTCACCACCGTGGCTGAGGCCGCCATTTCGGCGCTGAGCGCCCCTTCGTTTTCCACCAGGATGTCTGCTGAGAAGAGCTTCGTCCCCTCGGGGGTGATGCGGCTGACCATGTGGACCGCCTCCACCGTGCCGGGCAGGGAACTCATCAGGGCTGGAATGGAGACGTCCATGCTCTGGCCCTGGCGGATCATGCCCTCGTAGGCGTAGCTGTAATACTGGGTGAGGCGCAGGCGGGTGTCGTCCGCCAGGACGGCCACCTTCTGCTCCTTGCTGATGGTGTCGCCGGGGTTCAGGTCCGCCACATCCAGGAGCTTGCCGGGATAGCCCGCCGCCAGGTTCAAGCCCGCCACATCCTTCAAAAGGGCGTTGAGCTGCTTTTCCCGGCCCAGCACGTCCTGGCGGGCCTTGTCCACGGCGGTGCGGGCCGCGTCAGAGTCGATGATGAAAAGGGGCGTGCCTGGCTCCACGGTGTCGCCCTCGTTTACCAGCACCTCGCTGACCGTGCCGGCGGTGGCGATTGTGATAGTCTCGCTGTCTTTGGCCTTGGTCAGGCCGCTGCCCTCCACCGTGGCGGTGATGGAGCCATACTGCACCACCTCGGTGAGGACCGTTGTCTCCGCTTCGCCGTTTTTCCCGGCGAGGAAGCGCCACAGGACCAGGCCGATGGCGAGAAGGAGCAGGAGGAAAATGAACCAGCGGACGATTTTCCGCCGCTTCTTCCTGGGCATACCCTTCCACTTCTTCCACAGGGAGGTTTTCTCCGGCGCGGCAGCTGCCCCGGCCGCCGGAGGCGTAGGCGCCGCTGAGGCGGACTCGGGCGCGGCTTGCTTTTCGCGATCCATGACTTCTGACATATGACTTCTCCTTCGTCGGTTCTAACGGCGGCGCTTCGCCGCCGGCGTGGGCACAAATGCAGGATAGGGGGATCATGCGTCAAAACTGTATCATCTATGCTAGAACAGTTTGCCCTGGAAAACAACAACAAAACGGTTACAGATTTCTTAAGATTTTCTAAAGCTTTTGTGACGGAGGTCCGGAAATTTAGACGCTGGAAGGGCTGGAAAGGTTCTGAAATATTTTGTACAAAAATATGGGGGAGTTGGGACCTTTTTCCGGTCAATGAGCTATGCCCAAAAAGCCGCCCGGCGGGGCGGCTTTTTCATGGGTCAGGCGGGTTTGGAGTTCCGCTTTGCCATGGTCTTCTGATAGGCCAGCACGGCGGCCAGGGCCGCCAGGCCCACCACGTCCGTGGCGAAGCCGGGCACCATCATCGCCAGGCCCGCGATCACCAGCGCGAAGCGCAGCGGCTTGGGAATGGGGCAGAACAAGAAGCCGTTCAGCGCGGCGGCCACGCCGAAGATGCCCAGCAGGGCGCTGATGACAATCTGCACCACCTGGAAGATGCTGGTCACGTCCACGAACAGCATCTCCGGGCTGTAGGCAAAGATATAGGGGACGATGAAGGCCGCGATGGCCAGCTTTGTGGCGTTGATGCCGGTCTTCATGGGGTCGGACTTGGCAATGGCGCTGCCCGCATAGGCCGCCAGGGCCACAGGGGGCGTGATGTCCGCCACGATGCCGAAGTAGAACACGAAGAAGTGGGCGGGGATCTTGCCGATGCCCAGCTGAATCAGAATCGGCGCGCAGGTGGAGGCCATGATGCAGTAGTTGGCCGTCGTGGGCACACCCATGCCCAGTATGATGCAGCACAGCATCGTCAAAAACAGGGCAATGAACAGCGACACGGGCGGGAAGGGAATCATGCCGCTGATGTTCACCACGGCGTTGATCAGCTTGGACGCCAGGCCCGTCACGGTGATACACCCGGTCACCATGCCCGCCATAGAGCAGGCCACGGCCACCGTGATGCAGCTCCGGCCGCCGGCTTCCAGGGAGCTGACGATCATCGAGGCGGTGTCTTTTACAAAGTGGGCCGCCACGCCCTCGCTGTGCTGGGTCCGGCTGTCCATGAAAAAGTGAGGCAGGCTCACCAAAATCGCCAGCAGGATCGCAATGGAGGCGGAGTACTGGAGCGTGCGGGCGCCGGTGGAGACCATCCACACCAGGACCACCAGGGGCGAAAGCAGGTAGATGCTGCGGATCAGGAGGCTGAACTTGGGCAGCTGGTCCCGGGGGATGCCCTTCAGATTCAGGCGGCGGGCCTCCAGGTGGACCGCCAGGAAAATGCCGGTGAAATACAGCATGGCGGGGAGGATGGCCTTGAGGGCCACGTTGGCGTAGGTGGTGTCCATATACTGCGCCATCAAAAACGCCGCCGCGCCCATGATGGGAGGCATGATCTGCCCGCCGGTGGAGGCCGCGGCCTCCACCGCCCCGGCAAACTCGCCCAGATAGCCGGTGCGCTTCATCATGGGAATCGTGACCGAGCCGGTGGTGACGGTGTTGCCCACGGAGGAGCCGGACACCATGCCGCACAGGGCGGAGGAGATGACCGCCACCTTCGCCGGGCCGCCGGATGTGCTGCCCGCCAGGGAGTTGGCCAGGTCAATGAAGAAGTTGGAAATGCCCGTCCGCTCCAGGAACGCGCCGAAGATGATGAACACGGCGATGAATTTGGCGCAGACCTGAATGGGCGTTGCCATGACGCCGGAGGTGTCGTAAAAAAGGGTGTAGATCACCCGGGCCAGGTTCTGGCCGCTGGCGAAGGTGTACACCAGCAGCACGCCCACCACGCAGAGAATCGGCAGACCCACGCAGCGGCGGCAGAGTTCCGCCAGGCACAAAATCGCCACTACGCCGATCGCCAGGTAGAACCACGCGCCCGGAATGGCGTTCTCGCTGGCGGGGTTGATCTTGGCCGCGCTGGTGATGACCATCACCAGGGACTTATAATTGATGCAGTAGTAAAAAAAGGAACCCGCCCCCAGCAGCATCAGGACAACGTCGTACCAGGGCATAGAGTTGGGTGTTACGTGGTCTTTCCGGGCGGGATAGGTCAGGTAGCCCATGACGATGATGAGTCCCAGGAAGGAGCTGAGGCGGATGGGCATATCCCAGGTGCAGCGGAGGGTGGACCAGATGCAGTACAGGGAGAACAGGGCCATGACTACGCTGACCACCGTCTTGGGTACGCCCTCCCATATGCGGGTGGCGGACTCCCGGTCATACTTGCGCATGACTTGCTCCATGTCCGCCGCAGTACCGACGTCTGCGCCGGGGTGGTTCTTCTTGTCTTTCTCGCTCATAGAATCGACTCCTTATTAAAGTAAGCACACAGGGAAAGGGGGTCCTTGCCGTATTGAAGGGGCGGCGGGCATTCCGCCCTTTCAACACGGCAAGGGCCGCGTCAGGCGGCCCTTGCCGAAACTGGCTCGGGTGGGGAATTAGTAGGTCCCGGCGGGGATGGTGTAGGCGCTGTAGTAGGGGGAGGACTCCAGCAGGGCGCTGGTGTGCTCCTCGTCCAGGCTGACCAGGTACACGGGGCCGCTGGTGGCCAGGTCCACAATGGCGGTGGTGGGGGCGCCCGCCACCACGAAGGCCGCGTCGATCTTATTGTCCTTCAGGCTCTCCGCGCTGTCGCCAAAGCCCTGGTACACCGGGCTGATGCCGCTGTCGGGGTCAATGCCGTAGGCGCCCAGGACGTCCACCGCGTTGAACCACACGCCGGAACCCCGGTCGCCGATGGAGACAGACTTGCCCGCCAGGTCCGCCACGGACTTGATGTCCGGGTTGGTGGTGACGATTTGGACCTGCTCCATATAAAGGGCGGCCACCACGGAGAAGTTCCCCACCTTGGCGTCAAAGAGGCGCTCGCCGTTATAGGCGTAGCTCATGACGTCGGACTGGACAAAGCCCAGCTGCACGTCGCCGGCGCTCAGGTCCTCGATGTTGGCCTTGGAGCCGCCGGAGGTCACGGCAGTGACAGAGACATTGGTGTTGTTGGAGACATAGTTGCTCAGTACGCCGCCGAAGGCATAGTAAGTGCCGGACTCGCCGCCGGTGCCGAAGGTCAGGGCCTTGGACTCGCCGGTGCCGATGCCCTCTTTTACAGAAGAGACCGTTTTGCCCTTTTCAGCAAAGTACTTGGCCGCGCCGGGATGATAGGGCACGGAGGTGACGGAGGAGGCAAAGTCCAGGTCCAGCTCGCCGCCCTTGGCGTGCTGCTCGGTGATGGCGGGGATGTTGTCGAAAATGGCGGCGGTGAGGGCATAGACATCGTCTTCGGGGACATCGTCCCGGACGATGACCACCGCGCCGACCGCCACGGTGTTGGTGTCCTCGGAGACGGTGGAAGCGCCGGAATCCGCAGGAGCGCCGGAGCCGGCGGGTGCGCCAGAGTCCGCAGGAGCGCCGGGATCGGCAGGTGCGCCGGAATCGCTGTTGCCGCCGCAGCCGGCGAGGAGCATGGCCAGCATGAGGACGGCCATCAGCAAGGAGAATTTCTTTTTCATCGTTCTTCCTCTTTTCGGAATTGGATTTTGCGAGGGCTGGATACAGCTCTTGCAAGTATGGGAAATATTATAGTATGAAATCTCAGGCATTTCAAGGGTATATTTTAACATAGTAAATAATTTTTTGCAAGTTACCATGAATATACTTGCATTCTGTGGCTTTTTTGTGAAAGTTTCCGGAGCTGGGGAACGGCGGCGGGACGTTGTGCACAAAGGAGAACAATCTTCGCTGGAGGCGGTTGTGCAAAAAATGAAGGCCGCCCCCAAGGGGACGGTCCGCTGCTTTGACTATACAATTTTTCGCAGGACGGGAGCGGCCGCCTTCTCCTCCGCCAGGGAACGGATGATGTCCTGGCGGGTGACAATACCGATGAAGCTGTTCAGATCGTCCACCACGGGGACAAAATTGTGGCGGATGATGTTGTCCAACAGCTCGTCCAGAGAAGCGGTGATGCGAACGGAGGGATTCTCCCGGAGGATATCCCGGACGCAGAGCCGCTCCAGCTCCTTCAAGGAGCAGGGGCAGGGAGTTCCCTCATCGGGCAGCAGCCGCCAGAGGAAGTCGCCCTCGCTGACGGTGCCCACGTACTGGCCCTTGCGGTTGATGACGGGGACGGCGCTGCGGCCGTGGTGCCGGAGCTTTTCCAATCCCTGGCGCATGGTGTTGTCATCGTACAAGAAGGCGACGCGGTGCTTTGGAATCAGAAGATAAGCAATATTCACAGATGTGCCTCGTTTCTCATCAGGCGGGGGGCCGCCCGGGTCTGGGTGGGTTAGAAACTGTATCTATAATATACAAGAAAGACGGAAAAAATTGGTGAACAGTTTATGAAATTTGCCAGAAATTTCGCGCTTCCCCAGCAGCGCCTGGGGCGCAAGGGATTGCGGGCGCGGAAGGGGCGGAACATGGAAAATCGGGAAGGATGACAGGGCGCTTTCCAAAGAGCCGGAGCGGCGCAGGCGCAAAACGGACCAGGGCCAGCCGTTCGGCTGGCCCTGGTCCTTATTGTTTGGAAGATTGGATGAAAAGAAGTTTTGTCTCTTGCAATTATTAAGATACCTGGAAGTTGTTAAGTAAACCAGCATCAATTGTTACAAAAGTCTTAAATCCCGTTTGGAGAAGAAAAATTTTTTTGTCTGGGTATTTACATCCGCTAAAAAGGCCGATTTTGGGTCCTTTATGGAAAAAAGAGGCAATTTTGGGCGGGGTGGAATTTTCTGGGGGAACCAGGGAAAAGCTGGAGGCGGGGCGTGTTATGTTAACTGCCTCCGCCGCGGAGGCCCCGGAAAAACGCGGAGAGAAGGGCCTGGCACTCCGACTCCAGGACGCCGCCCACCAGGGCGGGGGCATGGGGGAAGTCCTCCATGAAGAGGTTGGTTACGCCGCCGCAGGCCCCCATGCAGCGGTCCCGGGCGCCGTACCAGACCCGGCTGATCCGGGCGTTTAGGATGGCCCCGGCGCACATGGGGCAGGGCTCCAGCGTGACGTAAAGCTCGCAGCCGTCCAGCCGCCAGGATTTTAGGGAGCGGTTTGCTTGAGCGATGGCCTCCATCTCCGCGTGGGAGGCGGCGGACTGCTTCTCCTCCCGCTGGTTCCGCCCGCGGCCTACCACTACGCCGTCCCGGACAATCACGCAGCCCACGGGAACCTCGCCGGCAGCGGCGGCCTCTTTGGCCAGGGTCAGGGCCTGGTTCATAAAAAATTCCTGCATGGGGACCCTCCTGTATGAAAAATGGAATATTTGTCCAGACTTTCCATAGAGTATTATAACAGGAGGGACAACACTATGAAAACCACTTTCTTGAAAAAAGGCAGGCAGGACCCGGAGCTGACGGCCCTGAAGGAGGAATTGCAAAACGCCCAGGGGGATTTGTCCCTGGCCTACCGGAAGTTTGACCAGGCGGTGGACCCGGAGCTGGTGGAGTCCTGCATCTATCAAATCAAGGCGGAAAAGGCCCGGTGCAACTATTTGATCCGGGCAATCAAGGAGCGCAGTCCGGAGAGCTTTGCCGCCCTGCGGCTGGAGGGCGGCGCCGCATGGACTTAAATCAGAAAATTATTGCCGCGCTGCTGGCGGGGTTTTTCATCATTGCCCTCTTGCGGGTATTCAGCGCGCCGCTGAAGCTGGCGGTGAAGCTGCTGGTGAACACCTTGCTGGGGTTCTTCGCACTCTGGGCGGTGAATCTCACCGCCGGAGTGACGGGGATCGCCTTGGGCATGAATGTGTGGAACGCACTGGTAATCGGCGTGCTGGGATTGCCGGGGTTTGTGCTGCTGCTGCTGGTGCAGTGGGTGTTGTAGCGTACATAGCCGGGGGACTGCCCCGGGAAATGCGGAAAACGGACGGCTGATGGCCGCTCCTGTGTTCGCGGGCGTATCGATGGAGGGGATGTTCCATCGCAGGGCCGCGGCGCGGGGGCGAGGATCAGCCGTTCTTTTTTGCAGTTTGTGCGGTTTATGGGGGGTTTTATTCCGCAGTTTAAAATTGAAATTGAGATATTAAGAGAAAACAATAGAATACAGGAGTAATTTCGAGAATTTGGAGCGTCTTTGAAAAATGAGGTTGACATCCGGAAAAAGGAGTGGTATAAATATCCTTGCTGCTCCGCCCGTGCGCCGGAGCCTTTGACTTGTTAAATCTGAAAATAGATCGATGGAGGAAAGACCATGTCCACTTTTATGGCAAATAAGGCCAACATTGAGCGCAAGTGGTACATCCTGGACGCCGCCGGCAAGCCCCTGGGCAAAACCGCCGTCCGGGCCGCCGACCTGCTGCGCGGCAAGACCAAGCCCACCTACACCCCTCACGCCGACTGCGGCGACAACGTCATCATCATCAACGCCGGCAAGGCTGTCCTCACCGGCAAGAAGGGCGTTCAGAAAATCTACCGCACCCACTCCGGCTGGGTGGGCGGCCTGAAGGAGACTCCCTACCGCATCCTGATGCAGGAGAAGCCCGAGGTTGCCATGCGCGTGGCCGTCCGCGGCATGATGCCCCGGAATACCATCTCCAAGGATTCCCTGAAGCGTCTGCACATCTACGCCGGCGCGGAGCATAAACAGCAGGCCCAGAAGCCTATCGCCCTGGACGCTGAATAAGGAGGAGGAAGCGTATGTATCAGTCTAAAAAGCCCTATCTGTACGGTACCGGGCGCCGGAAGTCCTCCGTCGCCCGCGTCCACCTGTTTCCCAACGGCACCGGCGCCATCACCATCAACGGCCGGGATATCGATGATTACTTCGGCCTGGAGACCCTGAAGATGGTCGTCCGCCAGCCTCTGGAGGCTACCGGCAACACCGGCAAGATGGATATCGTGGCCACCGTCGCCGGCGGCGGCGTGTCCGGCCAGGCCGGCGCCCTGCGCCACGGTATCGCCCGCGCCCTGCTGCTGGCCAGCGAGGACAACCGCGCGATTCTGAAAAAGGCCGGGTTCCTGACCCGCGACCCTCGTATGAAGGAGCGCAAGAAGTATGGCCTCAAGGCGGCTCGTCGCGCGCCCCAGTTCTCCAAGCGCTGAGTTTTTTCAGCGGCGTTTCACACCAAAAAGCGGAGGCATCCAAGATGCCTCCGCTTTTTTCGCGTTTGCGTCAATAGAAGTTGGTCATGCCGTTTTGGCGGAGAAGCTGCTCGCACATGTCCTGCTGCCGTGTGTCGTAGAACTCAATATATTTCAGGGCGTAGATGTCACAGGCAATATAGCGCCGCCGCCCGGGCTGGTAGATGATGACATAATCGTTCCCCACGTCGTGAAGAATGCCCTCCCAGGCGGTGGTGCCCTGGGTTCCGATGAGGAAGGTGGCCGTGACAAAGTTTCCCCGGTTGCGCAGAAGCATGGACTTCAGGGAACCCAGGAACGCCTCGTTCATGCTGGCCGGGGCCTCAATGACCTCAATGGGCTGGTGGGTCTCCAGGTCCAGGGTGCCGGTGCTGCCGGAAAACTCGTTCCGCGGGGCGTAGGGCGCGGAGCGGAAGGTATGGGGGGCCGGCATGGACGGAGCGGCAGCAGTGTTCATATTGGTGGTGGTTGTGGTGGTTTGGGGAGCGGCGCTCCCCTGGGGAGACGCAGATGCGGACGAGGTTGTGGTGGTTGTGGTGGACGTGGTGGAGGAAGCGTGCGCAGCGGGCTGTACGCCGCTGATTTCAGACGACCAGTCCATCATGGGCTGGGCTGCATACGGTTTGTTGGGCATAATGACACCTCTCATGTTTTGTAATATGCGTCGGTCGGCGAGGTGCAGTTATGTAAGAAATGATACCGGTTGCCGGTGCAGGCGGCTCCGGTATGGGAAGCTTGTCCGCTTGCGTATTTTCTAATCGCGGCAGATTTTATGGATAAAGGCAGGCGGGGCGTATGAGCGGTATTTCAGCATGTATCCGTGCATCCGGTTTCAGGCTTTCCTCAGACTTTTGGGGGAGGAAGGGGGCGGCGCGCCGGACCTGCCTTATTGCCTGGCAGCTCTGAAGCTGTGACGGCTCCCGGCGGGGACACGCCTTTTTGACGGGAGGACGGCGCTTCCTCCGGCCCGGTCTTCGTGATGAGAATGTCCGCCTGGCAGCCGTGCTGCTCCAGCAGCCGCTCCCCAAGAAGGCGGAGCGCTTTTTCAAAAACGTCTTCCATAGAATCCCTCCCGGGGAATTCTATGCGCGAAGAGACCATAATTTTCCCCTTCGGATGCAAAAGGGGTTCCTCTCGTTTTCCATCGGGAGCTTTTCGTAATGTTTGGAAGGTCCGAAAAACTTGCTCGGACCGGCGAAGAAACGTTTGCAACAGCTTATGGAACATCCCGCGCCTTGGCACGGGATGTTCCTGCGTTTATGGCCGGGGTTCCGCAGACGGGAATGGCCGCTACAGCTGGAGAGAGGCGATGGCCTCGTGCATTTGCCCGGCGGAAGATTCCAGGGCGGACTGCTCCTCCCGGCTTAGGGGAATTTCCAGAATCTCCTGGAGGCCGTTCCGGCTGACGATGGAGGGAATGCTCAGGGCCAGACCGTGAAGGCCGTACTGCCCCTCCAGCACCACCGACACGGGAAGCACTGCGTGCTCATCCTTTACAATGGCCTCTGCAATGCGGCCCACCGCCATGGCGATGCCGTAATAGGTGGCCCCCTTCCGCTGGATGATGGCATAGCCGCTGTCCCGGACCTCCCGATAGAGCCGCTCCCGGTCTTCGGCGCTGAGGCAGCGCCCGCGCAGGCAGCTGAAATCCTCCAGATCCAGGCCGGAGACGTTGGCCTCGCTCCAGACCGCAAGCTCGCTGTCGCCATGCTCGCCGATGATGAAGGCGTGGACGTTCCGGCTGTCCACCCGCAGCTCCGCTCCCAGCGACTGCTTCAGCCGGGCGGTGTCCAGCACGGTGCCGGAGCCGATGACCCGCTCGGGAGGATAGCCCGACAGCTTCCAGGCCACATAGGTCAGCACGTCTACCGGGTTGGAGACGAGCAGCAGAATCCCGCCGAAGTTCCGGGCGGTGATCTCCTTCATAATGGAGCGGAGAATCGCCGTGTTTTTCCCGATCAGGTCCAGGCGGGTCTCCCCCGGCTTCTGGTTGGCTCCGGCGGTGATGACCACCAGGGCGCAGTCCGCAATGTCGTCATAGCCCCCGGCGGTGATCTCCATCGCCGCGCCGTAAGGTAGGCCGTCCTGGAGGTCCATGGCTTCGCCCTCCGCCTTGTCCTGGTTTGCATCCAGCAGCACCAGCTGGGAAAACAGACCCTGCTGGAGAAAGCGGAAGGCAATGGAGGCGCCTACATACCCGCAGCCGATGATGGCCGCTTTTCTGGGATTTGTATTCATACGTGTGTCCTTTCTAATCATTTTTTTGCAGTATGCGGGGATATCCGTCGCAGATGAAAAAGCCCTTCGCCTGGGTTTAGCGCCGTTTGCGGTGGGCCGGGCGGAGGGGTTTGCCGTCCGTGGCCGGGTTGTCCAGCACCGCCCCGTCCTCGTCAAAGCGGGAGCCGTGGCAGGGACAGTCCCAGCTGTGCTCCTGGGCGTTGTATTTCAAGGCGCAGCCCATATGGGGACAGCGGGGCGTCGTGGGGGTCAGCAGCCCCAGGGCGGAACTCAGGCCGTTGCGCGCCAGCTGCGGGCGGAGCATGGTCCGGGAGGGGGAGAGCAGCTCCGCATAGGGGTTGGCCCGTCCCTGGAGCAGGTCCGTCAGAAGCGCCGCCGCGGCCATGGAGGAGGTCATGCCCCATTTATTGAAGCCTGCCGTCACGTAAAGATGGGGCGTGCTCCCGGAGTATTGGCCGGCGTAGGGCGCTCCGTCCAGGGTCATGCAGTCCTGGGCGGCCCAGCGGGCGCGTTCCCGGGCCTGGGGAAAGCGCTCTTGGGCGATGGCCTCCAGATCCCGCCAGCCGCCGCCCCGCTTTCCAGTGCGGTGGCCTCCGCCCCCCAGCAGCAGCAGATCCCCCCAGGTCCGGAACGACAGGCCTGTCCCGCTCTCGTCCACGTACATGGCCTCCGGCAGGGGGGCGTTTTCCAGGGCCAGCACATAGGAGCGGTGCTGGTAGAGCTTGAGAAAATAGCCGCCGTGCTTGTTGAGCAGGGGGAAGTGGGTGGCGACGACGATGTTCTCCGCCGAGATGGTCCCTCCGTTGGTCACGGCCGTTCCGGGGGCCAGCTCCAGGACCTTGGTGTGCTCGAAAATCCGGAGCTTCCCGGCCAGGGCGGCGGCAAATTTCAGCGGGTGGAACTGGGCCTGGCGGCGGAATCCCACTGCTCCGGCAGAGGGAAAGGGCGTCTTCGCCGGGTAAAACTCGGTGAAACCCAGGCAGGCCAGGGCCTCCAGCTCCTGCTGGATCTTCCGGCGGTCATGAAGGGAAAAGACGGCGGAGTCCCGCTCCTGAAAGCCGCAGTCGATGTCCCGGCACAGCCGCCGGTACTCCTCCAGGGCCGCCTGGTTGGCCTCCAGGTAGAGGCGGGCCTTCTCCGGGCCGAATTCCCGGAGGAGCTTGTGGTAAACCAGGCCGTGCTGGGACGTGATCTTGGCCGTGGTACCCGCCGTGACGCCGCCGCAGAGGCGGTCCGCCTCCACCAGGGCGCAGTCTGCTCCCGCCTCCGTCAGCCGGTAGGCGCACAGCAGCCCCGCCATGCCGCCGCCAATGACCAGTACGCCGGTTTTCAGGTCCCCACGCAAGGGTTCGAAGGCGGGGAGCTGCACCGTTTGCGTCCATATGGATTCCATGCGATCACCTCGACGCTTAGGGTGGCCCTAATTTCGCGGATTATGTCCGGTTTTTCCATAGAAGAGGGCGATTCTTTCAGGGGGAGGCGGCGCATAGTCTGAAACAGGCTTGCCGCCAATCTGGAAGCGAGGAGATTATCATGGAAGAACAGTTCCCTGCCGCCCGGGTCGCCGCCTATATCCGCGTCAGCACCCAGGAACAGGCCATCCGCGGCCTCTCCATCGCGGCGCAGACCGAGGCCCTGGACGCCTGGGTTCAAAAAAACGGGCTGGATTTGGTGGACCACTATGTGGACGCGGGCGTATCCGCCCGGAAGCCGGTGAGCAGACGCCCGGAGCTTCAGCGCCTGCTGGCGGATGTGCGGGCAGGCAAAATCGACCTCATCATTTTTACAAAAATCGACCGCTGGTTTCGCGCCGTCTCCGCCTATTACGCGGTGCAGGAGATCCTGGAGGCCCATAAGGTGGCCTGGAGGACCATTCACGAGGAGTACGACACCTCCACGGCCTCGGGCCGGCTGAAGGTCAACATCATGCTCTCCGTGGCCCAGGACGAGGCCGACCGCACCAGCGAACGGATCAAGGCCGTCTTCGACGCCAAGCGGGAGAGGCGGGAACCCCTGAGCGGCAACGCCCCCACCGGTTACCGGATTGACGGGAAGAAGCTGGTGAAGGACGAAGGGGCGGAGGAGGCCGTGAACGCCTTTTTCCGGAAATTCCTGGCCTCCGGCTCCGTCAGCGAGGCCCAGGCCTATGTCCTGGAGAAGTGCCGCTTTTCAATCGGGTATCCGCTGGCGGTCAAGATGCTGGCAAGCCCCGCCTATTGCGGGTTTTATTACGGCGTGGAGGGCATGTGCCCTTCCTACATTAGCCGGGAGGAGTTTGAAAAAATTCAATCTATGCGGGAGAGGACGGTCCGAAAGGCAAAGGAGGAGCGGGTATACCTCTTCTCCGGGCTGGTGGTGTGCGGCGCGTGCGGCCATCGGATGGGGGGGCGGACAGGCACCCGGAGCGGGACGCCCTTTTACAACTGCCCCAACCACTACGCCCGCAAGACCTGCGGCAACGGCGTGAACCTCTCGGAGGGAAAAATCGCATCTCAGCTCCTGGACGCCCTGGACAGGGAGCTTGCCCGATACCGGATCGAGTTTTGCAGGCTGCGGGACGGCGGGCGGGGCCGGAACTATTCCTCAGAAGCGGCCGCCGTGCGGGTAAAGCTCTCCCGGCTGAAGGAACTCTACCTCCATGAGCTGATTTCCCTGGAGGAATACCGGAAGGACCAGGAGCCGCTGGAGGCGCGCCTGGAGGCCCTGGCGGCGGAGGCCCGGGCGGCGCAGGCGCCGGACTTCAGCCAGGTGGAGGCCCCGCTGTCCCAGGGGTGGCGGGCGGTCTACTGCGGGCTGGACCGGCGGAGCCAGAGGGATTTTTGGCGGCTTTTGCTCCGGGAGGTCCGCGTCTTTCCGGACAGGAGCGTCGGGTTCGACTTGGCTGTCTGAGCCTATGCGCCGGATTACTTAATGTTGGTTCGCCGGTCGGATTGTAAAAGCAGTGGTCGCCGATGCGGGTCTGCCAATAGCCGACGTTGGTGGGGAAAAACGGCCGGCAGTCGGGGCCAAACGGGTTGTAAAACCACAGGGATTCCGCCACGTCGGGCAGACGGTTTCCGGCTATGGCCCAGTCGGCAATTTCATAGTGAATGGCTTCGGGCCGCATGTTGTATATGTTCTGGGGGTTGTAAGCGCCGCCCTCCGTCTCGCTGGCGCAGACGAATTGATAGGGCTGGAAGATGATGTTGCGGATGCTGCCCTGGCCCACCCGGGCATATTCGCCGCCCCTGGCATGGACCCGGTTCATTACTACCCCCGCCACCGCCTTCATGCCGTTGTCCCCCTCGCCGCCCGCCTCGCACTGAATCAGGCGCGCCAACAGTTCCCGGTCGGAATAGGCCATGGTCATTCCTCCTTTTGTGCTGGTTCATTATACGGCTCCGGGGCCGCTGGGGTTCCTCCGCGCCGGATTGTGGCAAAATAGGAAACCGGGCAGCCCATTCGGACTGCCCGGTTTCCTATATGATATAGAGAAAGGAGAGGGAAAATGGTGGGGTCAACAAGCATTTATGCTTGATGGGGCTATCATAACGGGAGCGCTTCCAAAAGTCAACGGGTTTCGGGGAAGCTTCACAATTTGTTTACAACCAACAAATTTCTCACCCTAATTTTTACAAATCGTTCAAAAATTATCCAGAATTCGCGCTTGACATTCCCGGTTGTTTCTGCTAATATTTAGCACGCTAATATTTAGTGTGCTAACAAACTTGTCCCTCGGGGACGCGGAAGGAGCGGTGACCATGGACGAGTGCACCCGCTGCCTGGGTCCGACCCTGGGCTGGGCGGCACAGCTGGCCAAGGCCGGGCTGGACGCCCGGGTCTCCCCTTACGATGTGACGCCGGTTCAGACCCATATCCTCTTGTACCTCCAGCAGCACGGCGGGCAGGTCCCCCAGCATGAGCTGGCGGGCTATCTTCGGGTGAGGCCCTCCACGGTCAACGGCGTGCTGGACCGGATGGAGGAAAAGGGCCTGGTCCGCCGGTCCATCAGCGGACGGGACGCCCGGCGGCGACTGATTCACCTGACGGAAAAGGGGGCGGAAAAGCAGTCGGCGTTCCAGCGGAGCTTCCTGGACGTGGAGGAGGCCATGGTCCGGGGCTTCAGCCCGGAGGAGCGGGCGGCGCTGCTGTCCCTTTTGAACCGGGTGATTTCGAATCTCAAGGAGGATTGCAAGACATGATGAAAAAACTTTGGCCCTATGCCCGGCCCTATGCCCTGTGGATCGCCGCGGGCGTGGCGTGCAGCGCTATGGAGGCCGTCTTTGAGCTGCTGATACCCCTGGTGATGAGCGATATCGTGGATATCGGCATCGCCAATGGCGACCAATCCTTCATCCTGCGCAAGGGCGCGCTGATGGTGGTCCTGGCACTGGCGTCGCTGTGCTTTGGCGTGGGGGCGGCGGTGGCATCCTCCGTGGCGGGCATGGGCTTTGGTGCCAACATCCGCAAGGCGGAGTACGACCATATTCAGACCTTCGCCTTTTCCAACATTGAGGGCTTTTCCACCGCCTCCCTGGTGACCCGGTTGACCAATGACGTGCATAATATGCAGATGTCCCTGATGATGTCCATGCGCCTGTTGGTCCGGGCGCCGGTGATGCTGGTCTCCGCCTTGTTCTTCTCCATCCGCATCAGCTACCGGCTCAGCAACGTCTTCTTAGTGGCTTTGCCCCTGCTGGTGGCGGTGGTGACAATCCTGCTGTCCAAGGTGGGTCCCATGTTCCGCTCCCTCCAGGAGAAAACGGATGCGCTGAACCTGGTGGTGCAGGAGAACCTGGCGGGCATGCGGGTGGTGAAGTCCTTCGTCCGGGGGGACCACGAGCGCGAGAAGTTCCAAAAGCGGAACGAGGACCTGAAAGCTACCTCCCTCCGGGCCTTTGGCAGGGTAATCATCAATATGCCGCTGATGATGCTGATTATTTACGGCACCATCATTGCCGTGCTGTGGTTCGGCGGGCAGATGGTTTACGCCGGAACCCTGGAGGCGGGCAAGCTCATCACTTATTTCACCTATATTACACAGATCATGATGTCCCTGATGATGGTCTCCATGATCTTCATGATGCTGACCCGGACGGTAGCCTGCGCCCGGCGGGTGACGGAGGTGCTGAACGAGACCCCTGCCATCACCGACGACCGGGCCGAACTCGGGGAGGACGGCCTTCCTGCCGCCGTGGCCGGCGGAAGCATCGATTTCGACCACGTCTCCTTCCGCTACAGCGCCGAGAGCACGGAGTGGATTCTGCGGGATATTACCCTTCACATCGCCTCCGGCGAGACCGTGGGCATCCTGGGAGGCACCGGAAGCGGAAAGACCTCCCTGGTGTCTCTGATTCCCCGGCTCTATGAGGCGGACGAGGGCACGGTGTCCGTGGGCGGCAGGCCGGTGGAGTGCTACACCATGGAGCACCTTCGGGAGTCCGTCAGCATGGTTTTGCAAAAAAACACCCTCTTTTCCGGGACTATCCGGGAAAACCTCCTCTGGGGCAATCCCCAGGCCACCGAGGAGGAACTCTGGGCCGCCTGCCACGCGGCGTGCGCCGACGAGTTTTTGGAGCGGATGCCTGAGAGGCTGGACACGGACCTGGGTCAGGGCGGCGTGAATGTCTCCGGCGGGCAGAAGCAGCGGCTCTGCATCGCCCGGGCCATCCTCAAGCGGCCCAAGGTCCTGATTCTGGACGACTCCACCAGCGCCGTGGACGCCGCTACCGACGCGAAGATCCGCGCCGCCTTCGCCGGGGAGCTGAAGGATGCCACCAAACTCATCATCGCCCAGCGGGTGGCCTCCGTCCGGGAGGCGGACCGGATTCTGGTAATGGACGGGGGACGCATCGTGGCCCAGGGCACCCACGACGAGCTGATGAAAACCTGCCCGATTTATCAGGAGGTCTACCAATCCCAACAGGAAGGAGCGAGCATTCATGGCTGAACAAAAAAACGGCGGCCCCGGCCCTCACGGTCCCGGTCCCCACGGCCCCCGGGGCGGCTTTCACAAGCCCAAAAATATGCGGGGCACCCTGGGTAAACTGATGCGCTATCTGGGCCGCTACAAGCTGCCGCTGGCCCTGGTGGCGGTGCTGCTGGCAGTCAGCTCCGCCTGCAGCGTGGGAGGGTCCTATCTCATACGGCCCTTGATTAACGACTATATCCTTCCCGGGGACTTCCCGGGGTTGGCTAGAATGCTGGGCGTCATGGCCCTGGTGTATGTGACTGGGGCGGCCTGCTCCTTTGGCTACAGCCGGATTATGGTCCAGATTTCTCAGACTACGGTGGCAAAAATCCGGAAGGACCTCTTTGACAAAATGCAGGATCTGCCTTTGAAATTCTTCGACGCCCACACCCATGGCGAGCTGATGAGCCGCTACACCAACGATATTGAGACTGTCTCCGAGGCGCTGAACAACAGCTTTGGCAACCTGCTCTCCTGCGCGCTGACCTTTAGCGGGACCATCATCATGATGCTGGTCCTCAGCCCCGCGCTGACCCTCATCACCTTTGCCACCCTGGGCGTCATGCTGCTGGTGGTGAAGACCATCGGCTCCCGCTCCCGGCAGTATTTCGCCCAGCAACAAAAGGCCCTGGGGGAGGTCAACGGCTTTATCGAGGAGATGATCGAGGGACAGAAGGTCATCAAGGTCTTCAACCACGAGCAGGAGGCCATGGCCGGCTTCCGGGAGCGGAACGACGCCTACCGTCAGGCTGCGGCCAGGGCGCAGATTTTCTCCGGCATGATGATGCCCGTCATGGGGAACCTGAACTACCTGAATTATGCTGTCACCTGCTGCATTGGCGGCATCCTGGCCATCCGCAGCGGGGACCTGGGAGGGTTGGCGGCATTCCTCCTGTACTCCAGGCAGGTGGGCCAGCCGATTACCCAGATGTCCCAGCAGGTAAATACCATCCTCTCCGCTGTGGCCGGCGCGGAGCGCATCTTCGAGATTATGGAGGCCCCTCCGGAGTCCGACGAGGGCCAGGTCCGCCTGGTCCGGGCGGCGGAGGACGCCGGGGGCAAGCTCACCCGGGTTCACTACGACAACAACGCCTGGGCCTGGCTGAAGCCCGATGGGACCCTGATCCCCCTCCGGGGGGACGTGCGGTTCGACCATGTGGTCTTTGGCTATGACGAGGACCGGACCATCCTCCACGATGTGTCCCTCTTCGCCAAGCCGGGGCAGAAAATCGCCTTCGTAGGGTCTACCGGCGCGGGGAAGACCACCATCACCAGCCTCATCAACCGTTTCTACGAGATTCAGGGCGGAACCATCACTTACGACGGCATCGACATCCGGGATATCGCCAAGGAGTCCCTCCGCCGGTCCCTGGGAGTGGTGCTTCAGGATACTCACCTCTTCACCGGCACCGTGGCGGACAACATCCGCTATGGCCGTCTGGACGCCACGGACGAGGAGGTGGAGGCCGCCGCCCGCCTGGCGGGAGCCGACGGCTTTATCCGGCACCTGCCTCAGGGTTACCGGACCGTCCTCTCCGGGGACGGCGGCAGCCTGAGCCAGGGGGAGCGGCAGCTGCTGAACATCGCCCGGGCGGCCTGCGCCAATCCGCCGGTGCTGATCCTGGACGAGGCCACCAGCTCCATCGACACCCGAACGGAAAAGATCATCGAAAAGGGCATGGACCGCCTCATGGCGGGGCGGACGGTTTTTGTCATCGCCCACCGGCTCTCCACCGTTCGCAACGCGAAGGCCATCATGGTCCTGGAACAGGGGGAGATTATCGAGCGGGGCGACCACGACGATCTGCTGAGCCAGAAGGGGCGGTATTATCAGCTCTATACGGGCCTGGCGGAGCTTGTGTGACCGCGTTTGGGCGGCTGACCATTGGTCAGCCGCCTTTTTTTCTGCCAGCGCTTGACAATATCGATGTTCGATATTATACTGGAGACAGCAATAACGATATTCGATATTGGAGGGGGCGGTCCCGTGGCGAGAGCGAAGTTCCAGACCCTGACGGAGCCGATGTTTTATATTCTCCTCTGCCTCCGGGAGGAGTGCTGCGGCGCGGACGTCATGGCCCGGGTGGAGGTGCTGACCCGCGGGCGGGTGAGCGTGGGACCCGGGACGCTGTACAACCTGCTGGACAGCTTCCTGGAAGCGGGTATGATCCGGGAGACCAGCGTGGTGGGCCGGAAGCGGAGCTACCTGATCACAGACAAGGGCCGGGAGACCCTGGAGGCGGAATACCGGCGTTTGCTGGCGTTGACGGAGGATTATAAAACGTTTGTAAAGGGGGAGAACTTGGGATGAATCAGAGGAAATGGCGTTTGGAATCCTTTGCGCCCTTTGACTTTCAGGGGGCGGAAGAGCACCTCGCCGCCATGGCCGCCAGGGGCTGGCGCCTGGAGAGGGCCGGTGGCTTTTTCTGGACCTACCGCAAGGCGGAACCCGCCGGGCTTCACTATGCCGTCACCTGCCCTCCGGAAGCCGGGAGGGAGGACGAGCGGCTCTTTTTCCAGGACTTGTGCGAAACCGCCGGGTGGAAAATGGTCTCGGATTGGGCCGAGATGCAGATTTACGTCAACCCGGCGGCGGAACCCACCGCGCTGGAAACCGACGCCTCCCTGCTCCTGGAGCGGGTGGACCGGTCCATGAAGGGGACCTACCTGGGCTATCACAGGGGGAGGGTGGCCTCCGCCGCCTTCCTTCTGGTGAGCCGGCTTGTGGAGTTTTGGCTGCTGCCCCGGACCTTCTTCCTCAGCAACCTGTCCATTGGCTTTGCCGTGGCGTGCTTGCTGCTGCTGGCGTTCCATGCCGCATCCTACGCCGGATACTGGCTCTGGCGGCGGCGCTGCCTCCGGCCGGCGGAGGAGGGCGGGGGACTGCTTCCCCTTCCGGGCTGGTGCAAGGCCCTGAGCCGCATGTCCAACGCGGAGCTTCTATTGCTGCTGCTTCCCGTCTTTCTGGAGGCTGGGACCGGAAGCCTCCGGAACGCGGTCCGGTGGGCCTTGGCCATTGTGATTTTCCTGGCCGCCGTGGGATTTGCGGTGTTCTTCAGCCGCTGCTTGAAGCGCCGCAAGGTCGGGCGGGATACCTGGATGGCGGTTTTGGTTCTCTGCGTCGCGGTGCTGCTGCTGGCCTTTGGCCGGCAGGGAATCAGCCCTGCCGACTACTTCCTCCAGACTCAGGAGCCGGAGGCGGGCGAGTACCTCTGGCGCGGGCAGCTGTGGGACGAGGAACCCCAGGCCATTCCCCTCACGGCGGGGGATCTGACTGGACGGAACTGGGACCATGTCCGGCGGTCCGTCTACGAACGGGGGCGGTCCTGCTTTGGCGTTCAGACGGATTATCTGGAGTGCGTCCAGCAGGAGAGCGGTGAGGAGTTTCAGTTTAACTATGAGATTTTGGACATCTCCAACCGGTTTGTGTACAACCGGATTCGAAACGACCTGCTGGGCGGGGGGAAGGACCGGCCTTATCAGGCCGAGGACCCCCTCCCCTGGGGGGCGGAATCCGCTTACCATCGCAGCTGGGCCGACTGCCCGGAAGGGCAGCGTCTGATCTTTTGGCCGGGGCGGATCGTCCGGCTCTATATAGACAGTTCCCTCTCCGGTGAGCAGATGGCGGAGGCGGGGAGGCGGCTGGCACCAAGGGAGGATGCGCCATGAGAGACGTGAAATACCGGGTGGAAACCCTCTGCCTCTACGACTACCGGGGGGTGGAGGAGCACCTGCGCGCCATGGCCGCCCGGGGCTGGTGGCTGGAGAGGGCGGGAAACCGGATCTGGAAGTACCGCCGGGCAGAGCCGGAGGAGGTCCGCTACGCCGTCACCTACAGCGTGGAGGCGTCCCAGTTCAACCCGGAGCCTACGGAGGGGCAGCAGTCCCTGGAGGAGCTTTGCGCCGCCGCCGGGTGGAGAAAGGTGGACGACTGGTTCCAGATGCAGATTTTCTGCACCCGGGACCCCCACGCCGTCAGCCTGGAGACCGACGAAGGACTGCGGCTGGAGGGCATCCACCGGGCTATGCGGAAAAATTTCCTCCCCGGCAATGCCGTCGCGCTGCTGCTGTCCCTCTTGATGGGAGGGGCCTTCGTGGGGACCTTGTTCGTCAAGCCTTTCCGGGTCTTTGAGCGGAATTCCAGCCTGTTCAGCGGGGTGCTGTTCGTGCTGGCGGCGGCGCTGCTGGTCTATACCCTCTGGCACTACTACCACTGGCGGCGGCGGTCCCTCCGCTCCGTGGCGGAGGGCGGGGGCTGCGTGCCCCTGGGCCGGGGGTACCGGCTGGTCAGCCGGGTAGGGATGGCGGCGCTGCTGGCCCTGTGCGCCATATATCTGGCGTTGGAGCTGATGACCAGCGGCAGGGGATACGCCCTTTTGTTCCTGGTGTACATGGCGCTGCTTTTTGTGATGGTCTTCCTGGTCCGGGGGACTACGGTCCTGCTCAAACGGCGGGGCGTGTCCAAGTGGAGAAATATCGCGGGGACGCTGGCGGTGGATGTCCTGCTGGCGTTCGCCATGGTGGGCGTATTGTCTTGGGGAATTATTCGCTTCGGCTGGTTCTTGGGCGGCTCGGGGGAGCGTTATACCTACGACCATACGGAGTGGGACCTGTACCCCCGGGAGGACGTGCCCCTGACCCTCTCGGAGCTGACGGGGGAACTCTATGAACATGTCAGCCGGGAATGGAGGGGGGAGGGGTCGTTTTTCCTGCCCCGCTGGCAGTACTGGGAGCATGTCCTCCGCGAGGACGGCGGGGAAAAGGAGCGGACCGGACTCAGCTACACGATTTGGCAGCCCCGGATGGAGTGGCTATCGGAGGCGCTGGTGCGGGATTTGCTGGAGGATGACAGGCCCGCCGGGCTTCCCGGCCTGAGGCGGCAGTATGTGGCGGAGGACCCGGTCCCCTGGGGAGCGGAGGCGGTTTACCGCCGGTGGTTGAACGGAAAGCCGACGGAGAACTGGCTGCTGTGCTTCCCGGGGCGGGTGGCGTCGCTGAGTATGGACCGGACCCCTACGGCGGAGCAGATGCGCCTGGCGGGAGAGCGCTTGGGCGCGGAGGTATGAAAAACGAGGAGAGGCAAACCGCCTCTCCTCGTTTTTGCTTCCTCGTGGTTTTGGGAACTGTCTTAGGCACGGAATACCCAGCTGTCGCCGTTGAGCATCAGCCGGTCGGCGATCATGGCGATGAACTCCGAATTGGTGGGCTTGCCCTTGGTGTTGGACACGGTGTAGCCGAAGTATTTTTGCAGCGTCTCCAGGTCGCCCCGGTCCCAGGCTACCTCGATGGCGTGGCGGATGGCCCGCTCCACCCGGGAGGGCGTGGTGCCAAAGCGCTTGGCCACCGCCGGGTAGAGGACCTTCGTGACGGCGTTGATGACCTCCATGTCGTTCACGGCGATGATGATTGCCTCTCGCAGGTACTGGTAGCCCTTGATATGGGCGGGAACGCCGATTTCGTGAATGACAGCGGTGACGGTGTTCTTCAGTGCATAGGTCCGCAGCTCCGGCGAGGAGGGCGTCTCAAAAATACCATGCATTCGCTCCAAAAGCGAATTGGGTTCGCAGGGCTTGGGCAAGTAGTAGCTCACGCCCAGCTTTTCCGCGTCGGCCAGGACCTGGTTGCCGCAGAAAGCGGAGACAATAATGGTCCGCGGCTGTTTGCCGCCCTGGTCCCGCAGCGCCTGAAGCAGGCCCAGTCCATCCAGACCCGGCAGGGCTACGTCCATCAGTAAAAGATCGGGGCACTCGCTTTCGACAAGCCGCAGGGCTTCCTGTCCGTCTCCAGTAGAAGCGGCCACGGTGAATTCACCGGCCTGCTCAATGGCCTCTTGCAGCATTGTGCGGAACTCTTCGCTGGCGTCTGCCAGAAGTACAGTTCTTTTACTTTCCATGATGATTTCTGTCCCTTTCCTTGATGATGGCCTGTTCGGGCGTCTGGGACGCCCTCGGCATGTTTTCTATAAAATAGCATAAATTTCCAGATTTTTCAAGATTGGATTACAAAAAAACCGAAGATTTCTTCGACATTTTTTTTGCTTTTGAAGCAAAACCCCATATATTGTGTATTTTTTCCATTTTTCGGGGGGATTCTACCAAACTCGGCCCGTCGAATTTTGGGGCTGCGGGACAGATGTTATGCAAAAAGGGCGGGATGGCAAAAAATTTACCCTCCGGCAGGGAGCAGAGTATCCCTGGAGCCGTAAAACTAGGGAATTCCTATGTTTATATAAAATTGTATAACACGGCATTGCGATATGCAATACACAAATTTGACCTAATTTTGCCGCCGGTTTCGGCGGTGTTTTTCCGCTTTTCCTTTGGGGGAAAATGTGCTATGATGGATACCATCGAAAGAGGAGGATGCCGTATGAATTTGATTGCCCAGCTGGAGGCCTTTGATCCCTGGAACGAACAGGAGAAGAGGGACCGGGACGCGCTTTTGCAGCTGCTGCGGGACGGGTGGGTCCCCTTCGGCCGGGAGGACCCCGCCCACTGGACCGCCTCCGCCTGGGTGGTCAGCCCGGACCGGGCGCGGGTGCTGCTGGCCTATCACAACCTCTACGACTCCTGGGCCTGGCTGGGCGGGCACGCCGACGGAGAACGGGATCTCCTGGCTGTGGCCCTCCGGGAGGTTCGAGAGGAGAGCGGCCTGAAGGACGTCCGGCCGGTGTCGCCGGAAATTTACTCCCTGGAGATTCTAACAGTGGACGGCCACGAGAAGCGGGGGCGGTATGTCTCGTCCCATCTGCATCTTAACGCTACCTACCTCCTGGAGGCGGACCCCGGCGCGCCGCTGCGCTGCAAGCCCGACGAGAACAGCCGCGTGGGTTGGTTCGCTCTGGAGGAGGCCGTGGCCGCTTCCTCTGAGCCGTGGTTCCGGGAGCGCATTTACGCAAAGCTGAACGGAAAGCTGTCCCGCTTTCCGCCCCGCCGGGTATGAGCGGCGAGCATTGGGAGGAGCTGAAGCCTGGCGGACTTCGCTTTGTTTATGGGAATGGGCAATTTCCCCCGGGGCTGGACAGCTTTCTCCTGGCGTCCCTCCCCAGGCTGAAGCCGGGACTGCGGGTCTGCGATCTGGGCTGCGGGACGGGGCTGCTGGGGCTGTTGCTGCTCCAGCGGCAGCGGGAGCTGATGGTAACGGGGCTGGACATCCAGCCGGAGGCCGTCCGCCTGGCGAACCTGGCGGCAGAGGCGAACGGGCTGACGGGCCGGATGTCCGCGCTGCTGGGGGATTTGCGGGAGGCTCCGCTGAGCGCGGGGCGCTTTGACCTGGCGGTGTGCAATCCGCCCTATTTTCCGGCGGGAAGCGGCCTGCCGCCCCGGTCCGGCGCCCGCCGCGCCGCCCGGATGGAGGTCGCCTGCACCCTGGAGGATGTGTGCCGGGCCGCGTCCCGGCTGCTGCGGTGGGGCGGGGCCTTCTGCTTGATCCACAAACCAGAGCGGTTGACGGACCTCCTGTGCACCCTGCGCCGGTGGGGGCTGGAACCCAAGCGGCTGCGGATGGTCTCCCTCCGGGCGGAAACGGCCCCGTCGCTGCTGCTGCTGGAATCCCGGCGGGGTGGGCGGCCGGGGCTGGCCGTGGAGGAACCCCTGATTTTGGAGACGCCCGGCGGTGCGCCCACAGCGGAACTGAACCGCATTTACTTTCGAGAGGAGGAGCCGCTATGAGCGGGACCCTTTACCTCGTCGCCACACCCATCGGCAACCTGGGGGATTTGTCTCCAAGGGCGGTGGAAACCCTGGCGGCGGTTGATTTTATCGCGGCGGAGGACACCCGGGTGTCCCTGAAACTGCTGAACCACTTCCAGATTAAAAAGCCCCTGGTCAGCTACCACGAGCACAACCACGCCTCCGCCGGGCAGGCCGTCCTGGCCCGTCTCCTGGAGGGGGAAAGCTGCGCCCTGGTGACCGACGCGGGGACTCCCGCCATCTCAGACCCGGGGGAGGATTTGGTCCGCCTGTGCGCGGAACGCGGCGTGCCCGTCCTCTCCATCCCCGGCTGTTGCGCCGCCGTGAACGCCCTGGCGGTCAGCGGGCTGCCGACGGGGCGGTTTACCTTTGAGGGGTTCCTCTCCGTGGCCAAAAAGAGCCGGTGGGAGCATCTGGATAGCCTGAAACAGGAGCGGCGGACAATGATTTTCCACGAGGCCCCCCACAAGCTCCGCGCTACCCTGGCGGACCTGGCGGAGGCGTTCGGGCCGAAGCGGCAGGTGGCCCTGTGCCGGGAGCTGACCAAGCTCCACGAGGAGACCCGCCGCTGTACCCTGGGGGAGGCCGTGGAGTATTACGAAGAGAATACGCCCCGGGGGGAATACGTGCTGGTGGTGGCCGGGGCGAAACCTGCCGCTGCCGCCGCCTTGACCTTGGAGGAGGGCGCAGCGCAGGTGCTGGCTCTGATGGAGTCCGGAGCCAGGCTGAAGGACGCGGCCAGGGAGGTTGCCGGGCACACGGGGCTGTCCAAGAACGAGCTTTACGCCGCCGCGCTGGAGGGACGGCGGGAAGCGGAGGAAAATTGAGAAAAAACTTTTGAATTAGTATAATTTGCCGGGGCGCCGTCCATACTTCCCTCAGACTATTTCAAGTATGAGGGAGGAACTCTTGCATGGAAAACAAACTGAAATCCGTCCTCAGCGGTACGGGGTTTTATGTCCTGCTGGCGGTGTGTCTGATAGTGGCGGCGGTCAGCGGATACCTCCTGCTCTTTGGCGGGGACAAGCCTGCCCCGGAGGAAACCACCGCTGCGCCCCAGGTCAGCGTCAGCGCCCCGGCCCGGGATGTCTATGTCCCGGAGGCCCCGGAGGAGCGAGAGGAAACGCCGGTGGAGGCCGCCGCTCCGGCTCCGGTGGAGGTGGAGGTCGTGCCGCTGATGCCGGAACTCCCGGTGGACGACACGCCGGTCATAGCGGAAGCCCCCCGGCTGGTGGTCTCGCCGCTGAAGGGGGAGGTACTGATGGCTTTCTCCATGGACCAGCTGGTGTACAGCCCGACGCTGGAGGACTGGCGGACCCATGACGGCGTGGACATCTCCGCCACGCCGGGGACCACCGTCCTGGCTGCCACTGCGGGCACCGTCTCCTCTGTGGAGGACGACCCCCTGATGGGGTCCACTGTGGTCATTGAGCATGAGGGCGGCTACACCACCACGTATTCGAATCTTCAGGCTACGCCTACGGTGCTCCCGGGGGATCTGGTCACCGCCGGGCAGATCATCGGCGCGGTGGGTTCCACCGCCGCAGCGGAGTCCGCCCAGAGTCCCCACCTCCATTTTTCCGTCTGCAAGGACGGAGAGGCGATGGACCCGGAGGAATTTTTGGACCAGTGACGCAGCAGTGCCCCGACTCAGCCGGTCCGGCAGAGTCGGGGCGCTCTTTTGGGTTAAATATTCTCCCGGATGACGCGGCAGGGATTGCGGTAGGCGATGACGCTGCTGGGGATGCTTCTGGTCACGACGCTCCCCGCGCCGATGACTACGTTGTCCCCGATGGTCACGCCGGGCATGATGATAACCCCGCCGCCAATCCAGACGTTGTCCCCAATGACGACCGGGGCGGTCTGGGTCTTGCAGAAGGCAAAGGAGCCGTCCCCCCCGGCGGGCCGAAGCGGCGGGCGGCGTTTGCCGGGTGGAAGGCCGTGTAGATCTGCACGCTGGGGGCGATGAGGGCGTTGTGGCCGACACGGATGACGTTGTCATCCAGGAAGACGCAGTTCATGTTGACCTCGCAGCGGTCGCCGAAGTAAATATTACTGCCGTAATCCACGAAGAAGGGCGGGGTGATCCAAAGGTCTTTGCCCCTTCCGCCCAGAAGCTCTGTCAGGATTCGGTCTTTTTCCGGAATGTCCGCGGAGTCCGTCCGGTTGTAGTCCCGGATGAGGTCCTTCGCCCTGTGCCACTGCGCCAGAAGCTCCGGGTCGCCGCAGTTGTAGAGAAGGCCGGCCAGCATTTTTTCGCGTTCTGTCATGATGTCCTCCTTGGCTCTTGGATTGGGATGATTTTATCATGGGCACTTCCCACAGGTCAAGGTGGGGAAGCGCGGACTTTTGGCATTTCGCGCTTCGCGTGACAAACTGCACCATCCCGGCGCAGAATCGTCCTTGCCTTTTCCTTGGTTTTGTGATATACTATATCAGATAGGCCCAAGAAATATTGACCGCCGGTCCGGCGGATTAGAAAAGGAGTACTGGTTATGAAAACGTATACCTTCCAGCCCCACGGTGTCTGTTCCCGCGAAATGCAGGTCGATCTGGACGATCAGAACGTGATCCAGGAGTTCCGCGTCACCGCCGGCTGCCACGGCAACCTTCAGGGCATCGCTGCTCTCGTGAAGGGTATGCCTGCCGAGGAGGCCATCCGCCGCCTGAAGGGCATCGACTGCAAGGCAAAGGGCACCTCCTGCCCGGATCAGCTGGCCCGCGGACTGGAGCAGGCGCTGAAGCAGGGCTGAGAGGACCGGCGCGGGCCATGAAGATCGTATTAGTCATCGACCAATTCGACGACGCCAACAACGGCACCACCATCAGCGCCCGCCGCTTTGCCACCGCCCTGAAAGAGCACGGCAATGAGGTCCGGGTTATCGCCACCGGCAAGCCGACGGACTACAAATATGCCGTCCGGCAGATGCGGTTCCTCCCCATCGTGGAGCATCTGATCACCAGCCAGGGAATGCGCCTGGCGATTCCAAATAAGCACGTCTTCGAAAAAGCCGCGGCCTGGGCGGATGTGGTCCACTTCATGATGCCCTCCCCTCTGGCTATCATGGGCCTGAAGCATGTGGAGCGCCTGGGCATCCCCCACACGGCGGCTTTTCACTGCCAGCCGGAGAACATCACCTTTACCCTCCACCTGGGCAACAGCCGCCGGGTCAACGACTTCGTGTACGTTAAATTCCGCGATACGTTTTTCAACCGCTTCACCCACATCCACTGCCCCAGCAACATGATTGCAAACCAGCTCCGGGAACACGGCTATACCGCGCAGCTCCATGTCATCTCCAACGGCATCAGCCCCCAGTACACTTATGGCCGCAGCCCTCAGGAGGACTGGATGCGGGGAAAGTTCAACGTGCTGATGGTGGGCCGCTACGCCGGGGAGAAGCGGCAGGACGTCCTCATCGACGCCTGCGCCCAGTGCCGCTGCCGGGAGGAGATCCAGGTCATTTTGGCGGGCAAGGGTCCCTTGGAGGGAAAATACCGCCGCCGGGCGGAAAAGCTCCTGAACCCCATTGTGATGGAGTTCTATGAACCCAGCCGTCTGCTGGAGATTCTGCACATGGCGGATTTGTATGTGCATACCTCCGATGCGGAGATTGAGGCCATGAGCTGCATGGAGGCCTTTGCTTGCGGGCTGGTGCCCGTCATTGCCGACTCGCCCCGGTCCGCAACGCCGCAGTTTGCCCTGGACGAGCGGAGCCTGTTCCCCGCCGGGGACGCCGCCGCTTTGGCGGAGAAAATTGATTGGTGGCACGACCATCCCCAGGAGCGGGAGGAGATGGGCAAATGCTACGCGGAGCACGCGAAGCAATATGCCCTTGACCGCTCGATTGAGCAGACGGAGGAGATGTTCCGTTTGGCAATCCGGGAGCAGCGGGTTTAATAGAATCTCGGATGTTAAATTGAGGACCTGACGCGGGGACGCGCCGGGTCTTTTTTTGTTGTATGGAGAGGCCGCTGCACTCCGAACGACCGGCGGCGGGACGCGCTCGGGAGAGTGGCGCAGCGCCATGGGCGTGGGTCCGCTTGGCCTGGGGACAGGCGGGTGGGGAAAGTGATCTTTCCAAGTATCAATATATTTTTATTGAAAAACAATAAAAATATATTGACAAACAGATTTCGCCATGGTAGGATACCAGAAAAAGGAGGTGGCCCTTGTGGGACTGACGATGTTTTTGATTCCTGCCGCGCTGGCGCTGGCGGTCTGGGGCGGCGTGATGGCGGTGGAGGGAATCCGGCAGAGAAATAAACTGAGAATCGTTTCCGCGGCGGGGGCCTTCGCGGTTTTGGCGGCGGGAGCCGCAGTGATGATGGAGTTCATCACCCGGCCGCTGTGAAAGGAGGAGTCCCTGTGAAAAAAATCCCGGTTCAAAACATCGCCAAGGTGCTCTATGTCCTGGTGCTAGCGGCCCTGGCGTGCAATGTGATCGCACTATACCTGGTGCCGGAGGTCGTGTGGCACGGCAGGATCGGCCTGCCTGACGGTATGCAGATCTACGTGAATGGAAACGCACTCATGGGCGAGATCGGGAAGCACAGACTCCTGACCTACTTCGCGGGGGGCGCGGCGCTCTGGATAGTGGGCTGGTGGAGCTTTTTCGATACTTACCAGATTGTGCTGACCTGCTTTCTTCTCTTCTCCGGCTGCTGCACCGCCGTCATCCTCTGGCAGGCCCGGCGGGTGCTGAAAACCATCCTCCGGGGGGAGCCGTTCACCTGGTCAAACGCCGTCAGCCTCCGGCGGGCGGCCTGGGCCTGCTTCCTCATCGCCGGGGCGGCACTGGTGCGGGTGACGTTCAGTGTGTGCTACTACCACTCCCCCAGGCCCCTGGCGACCTACAATGCGTTCTTTGTGCCGATGTTCGCCATGGGCGGGCTGCTATGCCTGGTCATGTCCGCCCTCTTCCGCCAGGCGACGGAGCTGAAGGACGAGAATGACCTGACGATTTGAGGTGGGCCATGATCGTTGTGAATCTGGATGTGATGATGGCAAAGCGGAAAATGAGTCTCTCGCAGCTGTCTGAGAAGGTGGATATCACTCTGGCAAACCTCTCGGTGCTGAAAAACAACAAGGCAAAGGCGGTGCGCTTCTCCACCCTGGAGGCGGTCTGTGCCGCCCTGGACTGCCAACCGGGGGACATTTTGGAGTATGTCCCCGACGAGAAGGGCGGCGTGTAATCCGCCGGAAACTGTCCGCAAAGGGCGGACAGGCAAATTAAGGAGATTTATGATGAATGAGACGATAAACGCCCTTTCTTTAGAAGGGGCTGCGAAGCATACCCAAAAACGGAAACTGCCGGAGGAATCCATGGGCCGCTATCGGACGTTTTTGGCGCTGACAATGGGGTTTTGTTTTCTGCTGGTGGACGGCTTCTTCTGGAACGGGCCGTCGGCAGGGCTGACGGCGGCGGTGTTCGCCTGGTACGCGCTGGTCCTGGCCTGGATAGGGTGGGGCGCGGCGGCGCGGCGGTCCGGACGGGTACTGTGGCTGAGCAATTTGTTCCTGGCGGCCACCATGGCCCTGGGATCCAACTGGTACTTCCGGGTTTGGAACCTGCTGGCGCTGGCGGTTTTGATACCGGTCCATATGATGGCGGCGTCCGCCGGGCGGCCCTGGTGGGACCCATGGATGGTGGGGGAGCGGTACAGGCTCTTGCTCCAGGGACTGTTCGGGAATCTGTGGGCCGCCTTCGCGGCAGCGGTTCCCGGCAAGCCGGCGGAAGGGAAGGAACGACGGACCATGAGCGTGGTGCTGGGGCTGTGCGGGGCTGTGGCGCTGGTGTCCGTCCTGCTGCCGGTGCTGGTTTCGGCGGATGCGCTGTTCTCCGCGTCGCTGGAGAAGTTGAACGAATCCGTCCGCCTGCTCCATTTTTCCGACGCGCTCCAGCGGTTATTTTGGGCGTTGGTACTGACGCCGTTTGTCTTCGGGCTGCTGTACGGCATGGCCCACCCGCGGCTGCTGTGCCCGGCGGCGGAGAAGAAGAGCCTCCGGATGGACCCGCTGGGCTTTGTGCTGGCTTTGGCGGCTGTGGACGGATTGTACCTGGCCTTCCTTGCCGTCCAGTCCGCGGGGCTGTTCGGAGGGCCGGAGTACCTCGCCGGCCGAGGCATCAGCTACGCCGAGTGGGCCAGGAGCGGCTTCTTCCAGATGGTGGGCGTGACGGTGGTGAATTTGAGCCTGATGCTGGCGGCGCTGTGCCTTTCCCAGCGGGAGGGGCGGGATTGGACGGTGCTGCAGGCGCTGTGCGCGGCGCTGGCGGGGGAGAGCCTTGTGCTGCTGGGGTCCGCCGCGTGGAGGATGACGCTGTATGTGTCCGCTTACGGACTGAGCTTTAAGCGGTGCATGACCTACTGGGGCATGGGGATGATGGCGTTGTTTCTGCTGGCGGGGCTGCAAAAGGCCCGGAGGCCGGACTTCCGGTTTTGCAGGTGGGCGTTCCCCCTGGCGCTGGCGGGATGGCTGGCCATTAACTGCGTGCCGGTGGATTATCTGGTCGCCAGGAACCAGGTGGACCGGTATTTGAGCGGGGAGAGCGCGAATGTCAGCGTGCTGTATTTAGCGGAGGGCTTGTCCTTCGATACGCTGTCCCAGCTGGAGCGGCTGGATGGGGAGCGGCGGATCTCCGACTATGACGGAAGCCGGCAGGGCGGCGCGAAGAATCTTACCCTGGCGGAGCTGCTGGAGCAGCGCCGGATCGCGGCCGGGCATCAATGCACCAATTGGCGGACGTGGTCTTTGTCGGCGTGCCTGGCGGCGGGACGGTGAGATGCGGGTGTGCGCCGGCGGTGAAAATGTGCATAAACTAAGGGCCAGCCTGGTGGAGAGGCTGGCCCTTATCTTCACAGTTCTATCGACACATGTTGGAAGGTCCGGACGGACATATATGCCAGGTAGAACGGAGAAGCGGCGTTATTTGAGCACAGAGGCGGCAATGGCGTCGGCCAGCGCGTCGATCTCCGACTCGTTTTGGGGCTGGAGCGAGGAGGTGATGGTCATCTCGTCATCCAGAATTTCCATATGCTTGAGCTGCTCGATTTCCTCCCGCATCAGCGCGCCGGAACGGGGCGCCCAGGAGCCACTGCCCATAATCGCCACGGTGCGTTTCTGGAGGTTCAGTGCCTTCATGTCCGTGAGGAAGTTGTGCATGGGCGGGAAGATTCCCAGATTGTAGGTGACGGAGGCCAGGACCAGGTGGCTGTATTTGAAGAGATCCGAGATCAGGTAGCTCACATGGGTGCTGGACACGTCGTACAGGCGGGTGTTCGTCACGCCCCGGGCCGTCAGCTTGGCCGCCAGGACCTCGGCGGCGGACTCCGTATTACCGTACATGGAGGCGTAGACGATCATGACGCCTTTTTCCTCCGGCTCGTAGGTGGCCCAGTGGGTGTACTTGTCAATGATATAGCCCAGGTCCTTGCGCCAGATGGGGCCGTGGAGGGGGCAGAGCATCTTGATGTTGTCCAAGCCCACAATGTTGGCGGCCTTGTTCAGCAGGGCGACCACCTGGGGGCCGTATTTGCCCACGATGTTCGTGTAATAGCGGCGGGCGTCGTCAATCCACTCCCGGTCGAAGTCCACCTCGTCGGCGAACAGCTTCCCGTCCAGGGAGCGGAAGGAGCCGAAGGCGTCGGCGGAGAAGAGGACGCCGTTGGTGGTGTCGAAGGAGACCATGGCCTCCGGCCAGTGGACCATGGGCGCATAGACAAAGGCGATGGTGTGCTTGCCGAAGCAGCGGCTGTCACCCTCTTTTACCTCGTCGATCTGGTTGGGGTCCAGAGCGAAGCCGAACTGGTTGAGCAGGGTTACCGCCTTGGGAGTGGTGATGATCTTCACGTCCGGCCAGCGGAGGAGAATCTCCTCAATGGAGGCGGCGTGGTCCGGCTCCACATGGTTGATGACCAGATAATCCAGAGGACGGCCGGCCAAAACCGCTTTTACATTCGCAATGAATTGCCGGCCCACCGCCCAGTCGGCGGTGTCGAAGAGGACGCTCTTTTCGTCCAGGAGAATATAGGCGTTGTAGGAGACGCCGTGGTAGAGGGGATGGATATTCTCAAAGAGGGCCAGGCGATGCTCGTCCGCGCCAACCCAATAGAGGTCATCGGTCACCATGCGATAGTTATGCATAAAAGTTCCTCCTTGCATCCTATTTTTGTTCTCCGCTCCTGAGATACCGTTTGGTATATGAGCGCGCCGCTATGCGCTTGCTCTACAGAGTCCTGCGCTGCCTAAAACCCCGCCCGGAGCGTTCCTGCGCTGTATTCCATGCAGCCGTTTAGGCCGTTTTTTACAGCCGCAATTAAACCTCAATTTCGATGAACGCGTCGGTGCTTTCGCCGCAGTGGGGGCAGGTCCAGCCTTCCGGCAGATCCTTGAAGGCGGTGCCGGGCTTGACCTCGTTCTCCGGGTCGCCTTTCAGCACGTCGTACTCATAGCCGCAGCCGTTGCAGATATAGAGCTTCCGGGGCGGGGTGACTTTCTTGGGCACCTGCCGCTTCATTTTCACCATGGGCGGCGCGGGCTGCTTCTCCCCGGTGTCCAGGGCGGCGGTGAGCAGGGGCAGAATTTCCATCACGTCGCCCACGATGCCGTAATCGCAGTTCTTGAAAATCTTGGCGTTGGGATTTTTATTAATCGCCACGATGCAGGAGGCGTCCTTGATGCCCTTGAGGTGCTGAATCGCGCCGGAGATGCCGCAGGCAATATAGAGATTGCCCTTGAATTTCTGGCCGGACATGCCCACGTAGCGGTTCAAGGGGACGTATTTCAGCGTCTCCGCCACCGGGCGGCTGGAGCCGATGGCCGCGCCGGCCGCCTTCGCCAGGTCCTCGATAAGTTTCATATTTTCCTTGGCCCCGATACCCTGGCCCGCACTGACGACCCGCTCTGCCTGGGTGATGGGGGTGTCGATGGAAATGCCCACGGAGAAGTCGTGGCCGTCCTTCTTCAGGTTGGCGACCAGGGCCTCCACCTTCTCCTGGGCGGTGCCGTCCTTCCAAATCTGACGCTTCCGCGCGCCGGTCTCGGGTCCGCGCTGCTGGGCGGGGGCGGCGTTGTCGGCCTTGCCTGCCTTGCCCAGGATATGGGAGGCGATGACCACCCGCTGAATCTCGTTGGTTCCCTCGTAAATGGTGGTGATCTTGGCGTCCCGGTAGAAGCGCTCCACTTCCATGCCCTTGAGGTAGCCGCAGCCGCCGAAAATCTGGAGCGCGTCGTTGGTGACCTCCAGGGCGATGTCGGAGGCGTACTGCTTTGCCATGGCGGATTCCATGCCGTAGGGGGCGTGGGCCTGCTTCAGCTCAGCGGCGCTGTACACCAGGAACCGGGCGCAGCGAAGCTTGGTCGCCATGTCGGCGATCTTGAAGGCAATGTTTTGCTGCTGGCAGATGGGACGGCCGAACTGAATGCGCTCCTTGGAATACTCCACGGCGGCCTCATAGGCACCCTGGGCGATGCCCAGGGCCTGAGCCGCGATGCCGATGCGCCCGCCGTCCAGGGTGGCCATGGCGATCTTGAAGCCCTGGCCCTCCTTGCCCAGGAGGTTTTCCTTGGGAACCTTCACGTTGTTAAAGTTCAGCTGGCAGGTGGCGGAGGAGCGGATGCCCATCTTGTCGTAGTGCTCCTCGAAAGTAAAGCCCTCCCAGCCCTTTTCCACGATGAGGGCGCTGATGCCCCGGGTGCCGATGCCGGGGGTGGTGACGGCGAAGATGACGTAGGTGCTGGCCTCTCCGCCGTTGGTGATGAAGATCTTCTCGCCGTTAAGGAGATAGTGATCCCCCATGTCCTCGGCGGTGGTCTCCGTGCCGCCGGCGTCGGAGCCGGCGTTGGGTTCCGTCAGGCCGAAGGCGCCTAGCTTCCGCCCCGCGCACAGGTCGGGGAGGTACTTTTTCTTCTGCTCCTCCGTGCCGAAGGCGTAGATGGGATAGGTACCCAGGGAGGTGTGGGCGGAGAGAATGACGCCCGCGCCGCCGTCCACCCGGGCCAGCTCCTCCACGGCGATGGCATAGCTCAGGGCGTCGGACCCGGCGCCTCCGTATTCCGTGTCATAGGGCAGGCCCATCAGGCCCAGCTCCCCCATTTTCTGCACGGCCTCGGAGGGGAAGCGGTTTTCTTTATCCAGCATGAAGGCAATGGGTTTGATCTCGGCCTCTGCGAATTCCCGGACCTTGGCCCGGAGGTCTTCATGAGCCTTTGTGGTTTGATACAGCATGTGTGTGCCTCCTTTTCCCGATTACAATAAAACGATTCCGCGTAGTCCTACTGAAAGATATCGCTTAGCGGCGTCCGCTGAAGCTCCTGATTCAAGATGTCCTGGATGCGGCAAAGCTCACGGCAGACGCCGCAGCCGCCCTTTGGATAATTTTCGCAGGAATAACCCTCCCGCTGGCAGCGGTTGACCAGGGGCGGGTCTCCAAGAGCCTGGAGGAGGTCGAAGATTTTCAGCTCCTCACAGGACCGCTTGAGGAAATAGCCCCCGTTGACGCCGCGGCGGCTCTCTACGATTCCGACGGACAAGAGCCGGTTCAGCAGCTTGAGGGTAATGGCCTTGGGCATGTGCTCCCTCTGGGCCACGGCGGCGGCGGAGAGCTGTCCCCCTTGGTGCAAAGCCCGGAGAATGCGCAGCGCATAGTCCATTTCTCGTGTAATCAGCAAATCATCACCTCGGCATGTGCAGTGACAGAGAAGTGCTGAACCAACCTACGTGTGTGGATTGATCCAGCCCTCATAATATACCCTTTTAGTTAATTATATCAGAATTATTGAAAATGTCAATATTCCCAACAGAGGCCCTAGGCAAATTGGAAAATTTGACAAAAAATGCTGGCCGGTTTCAGCGAAACCAACCAGCATTTTGCGAAAACCTTACGTTATGTGATTTTTGTCGAAAAAGCAAGATTAGGCCGGAAGCGATTGTGTCAGCGAGAGCGCGTCAGGCTGTGCTCCCGCAGCTGCGCCGCCCGGAGGACGTTTTGCAGCAGCATGGCGCGGGTCATGGGACCTACCCCGCCGGGAACGGGCGTCAGCCAGCCCGCTACGGGTCCCACAGACGAAGGGTCCGCATCCCCGCAGAGGCGGCCCTCCGCCGTCCGGTTCATGGCCACATCGATGACGGCAGCGCCGGGTTTTACCATATCCCCGGTGACCAGGCCGGGACGGCCCGCCGCAGAAATGAGAATGTCTGCCTGGCGGGTTAGGGCGGGAAGATCTTGGGTCTGGGAGTGGCAGAGGGTGACGGTGGCGTCCCGGGTGGTGAGGAGCTGGGCCAGGGGCCGGCCCACCAGGTGGCTCCGGCCCAGGATGACGCAGTGCTGCCCCCGAAGGGGAATCGCATAAGCGTCTAACATCGCCAGAATCCCAGCGGGGGTGCAGGGGCGGAAGCGGGGTTCCCCGAGGGAGAGAAGCCCTGCGTTCAGGGGGTGGAAGCAGTCCACGTCCTTCTCCGGGGACACGGCCCGGAGAACGGGCCGGGAATCCAGGCCCTCCGGCAGGGGAAGCTGGATCAGGATGCCATCCACCGCGCTGTCCCGGTTCAGGCGGTCAATTAAGGCCAGCAGCTCTTCTTGCCGGACGCAGGCTGGAAGCCGGTGGGTTTGGGTCTGAAAACCGGTTTCCGCGCAGTCCCGCTCCTTGCCCCGGACATAAATCTGGGAGGCGGGGTCGTCCCCCGCCAGCACCACCGCCAGGGCGGGCGGGCGGGGCAGGGCGGCGGCCTCCTGCCGGACCTGGGCCTTGATGCCGGCGGCCAGGGCTGCGCCGTCAATCCGTATTGCCATGGACTCCTCCTTCCGGCGGCGTTTCGGTCTCTGGGGCGGGCGGGGACTCCGGAGCGGCGGGTTCGGAGACGGGCGGAGTCTCCGGGGCGGCAGATTCGGATGCCTCCGCTTCCGCTTTGGCGGATGCTTCCGCCGCCAGGCGGTTTACCAGCAAGCCCTCCGGCGAGCGCCGCTTGATGCGGATTTGAAAGAACAGCATAAACGCCGCAACGGCGGCCATGGTGACGCTCAGAACCTGGGAAACCCGGATGGGCGCGCCGAAGAGGGTCCAGTCGAACAGGTACAGGCTGTCGGTCCGAAGGCCCTCAATCCAGGCCCGGCCCAGGCCGTACCAGAGGAAGTAGAACCAGGTGTTTTCCCCGTCAAACCGGCGGCCCTTGGAGACCACTAGGAGGAGCAGCGCCAGGCCGGCCAGATTCCACAGGCTCTCGTACAGGAAGGTGGGGTGGACCTCCACGTACTGATAGGCGCTGACCCATAGCCGCATCCGCCAGGGCAGGTCCGTCAGGCTGCCGAAGGCCTCCCGGTTGATGAAGTTCGCCCAGCGGCCGATGATCTGGCCCAGCAGCAGGCCCATGACGCCCAAATCTGCCATGGCGCCAAAGGGAATTTTTTTGCGGCGGGTGAAAAAGAAGACGACCAGGGCGCCGGCGATGACGGTCCCGTAAATGGCGATGCCGCCGTCCCAGATGGCGATGATCCGGCTCCAGTCCAGGGCGCCGGAGCTGTCCCGGTAGAGGTCCAGATAGAAGATCACATAGTAAATGCGGGAACCCAGGATGCAGCAGGGCACCGCCCACAGCACCAGGTCCAGCACGTGGTCCTCCGTCAGGCCGTAATGCTTGGCCTGCTTCATGCACAGCACCAGACCGGCCAGAAAGGCCAGGGCCAGAATGATGCCGTACCAATAGATCCCGTGGCCGATGTGGATGGCAATGGGATCGGGGTTGAACTCCCAGTCCCCGAAGAGGCCGGGGAAGCTGATGGGCATGTTTTTCAACGCGGTCATTTCAGGGGCAGACATCAATTCAAGCCTCCTTGGGGACGATTTCTGAGAGGACGGAGCGCTCCGCCGTGACATTGTCCCGCAGGAAGGCGAGGACATCCTCCTGGGTGAGGCTGTCAAAAATCTGGGGGAAGCGAAGAGGATCGTAGCCGCCGAAATAGCCCTCCGTCAGGGAGACGGCGATGTTTTCAAAGGAGTTCAGCCCCCGGAGGTTGGAGCCGAAGTTGGCCCGGAGAGTCCGCTGGAAGAAATCCTCTCCCACGCCCTCGCGAACCAGGCGGTCCGCCTCCTTCTGAATTTCAGCGGCGACGGCCTTGGGGTCCTTGCTCTCGCCGCCGGCGTAGAGATAAGCTGCGCCGGGCATCAGCTCAAACTCTCCGCCGAAGCTGGAGTTAATCAGGCCCTGGCTGTAGAGCCGCTGATAAAGGGGGCTGGAGTCGCCGAAAAGCAGGTCACAGGCGATATCGCCCAACACAATGGCGCGCAGCTGCCCCTCCCCCTCGGGGACGGGGCGGCACTTGAAGCCGGTGAGGAACTGGGGGCTGGAGACCTCCATAGCCAGGCGGGTTTCCCGCTGGGCCACGGCCTCCGGCTCCTGGCCGTAGTCCCGGGGGATGGCGGGGCCACCCTCCGCAGGAAGCACCCGGCGTGCAAGGTCCGCCACCTGAACGGGGTCCAGGTCGCCCACCGCCGTCAAAATCATGTTGGAAGGGGTGTAAAAGGCCCTGTGGCAGTCGTAAAGAGTGTCCGCCGTGATGTGGGAGATGCTCTCCACCGTGCCGGCAATGGAGATCCGGGCGGTGCTGTCGCGGTAAAGCGCCCGGAGCATTCGGACGTAGATCTGCCAGTCGGGGTTGTCCTCGATCATGCGGATCTCCTGGGCGATGATGCCCTGCTCCTTGGCCACGCTCTCCTCGGTGAACCAGGGGACGGAGACGAAGGAGAGGAGGATATTCAGGTTTTCCTCAAAGTGGTCCGTGGAGTCGAAATAATAGCCGGTCATGGCGTTGGAGGTGAAGGCATTGGGTTCCGCGCCGTTTTTGGCCAGTTCCTGGAGGGCGTTGCCCTCCTTGGTGTCGAACATCTTGTGCTCCAGGTAGTGGGCGATGCCGGCGGGGGTGTCCAGCCACTGGCCGCTCAGCTGAAAGCGGGTGTCCATGCCGCCGTACCGGGTGGCGAAAAAGGCGTATTTCTTAGCATAGCCAGGCTTGGGGACGACCCGGATCTCCAGACCGTTGGGCAGCGTACCGCAGTAGACGGTCTCGCCGATGGACTCGTAAAAAACGGGGTTCATTCCTCCGCCTCCTTTCCCTGCAGGAAGTACACAGTGTCCAGCTTGACCGTACTCATGGCCTGGAGAATGCGCTCCAGGGTGACTTCCCGCACTTGGGCGGCCAGCTCCTCCGGGGATTCGTTCCGGCCGGTGGCGGCCTGGCCCAGGTAGAAGTTTTCCAGCTTCCCCTGGGAATCGCCCATGGAGGAGTAGGCGTTGAGCAGGGTGCTCTTGGCGGCCTCCAGCTCCCAGTCCTCCAGGCGGCCTTCCTGCACGGCCGCCAGCTGGGCGCGGATTTCGTCGCAGGCCTGCTGGTAGTGCTCGAACTCTATGCCGGAGGAGACGGTGATCAGCCCCTTTTGCCGGTGATAAAGAGAGGAGGCGTAGTAGCAGAGGGAGAGCTTTTCCCGGACGTTGAGGAAGAGTTTGGAGTTGCTGCTGCCGCCGAAGAGGGTGTTGCCCACCAGCAGGGCAGCGGTGTCCTCGCTGCCGCAGGAGAAGCCCATGCCCAGCTTGCCCTGGGATACGTCCAGGCGCTCAGTGAGGAAGCGAGGTTCTTCCGGGAGGACATGGGGTGTCAGTTCCGGAGGGGGTTCCACAGCGGCGCGGGGCAGCTCCGCCAGGGCGGAGCGGAGGGCGGCTTCCACCCGGGCATGTTCCGCGCTGCCGCTGTAGAAAATCTCCAGCCGGGAGGAGGCGATCAGATGGCGGTAGCCCTCGAAGAGCAGCTGGGGATGCAGGGCGGCGGTGATCTGCTCATTGCCCAGGCGGGGGATGCCGTAGGGTTCGCCGGTGCACATCTCCTGAAGAAGGCGGCTGTCGGCATAAGACCGCTTGTCGTTGAGAATGCTGCGGATGGCGTCGATGAGGTTGGTCTTCTCGTTTTCAAAATAATCCTCCAGGAAGAGGCCGTCCCGGGTAACGGGGGAGCAGATCAGCTCTCCCAGGAGGGTGGCGGTGGGTTCCAGCAGCCGCTCGCCGCCGGGAGCGAAGCTGTCGTCAATCAGGCTGGCGACGAAGCCCACGCACTGGGACTCGCCCTTCTTGCGGACGGTGACGTCGATGCGGGCGCCGTAGAGCTTGTCCAGCCGGGCGGAGAGCGCCCCCATATCGGGGCAGGTGACCGTGCCCCGGCGGAGAATGGCGGAAATTAGGGCGTTGGCGGAGGCGGTTTCCCACCGGAGGGGAACGACAAACTGGGCGGAGAGGAGGCTGGTCTTGAATTTCTTCGCCGGAAGGCAGGTGAGGTACATGCCGCCGGCGAGCTGGGTTCTTGTCACAAAGTTCAACTCCTTTTGTGGATGAAATTTGAGTTTCGGGGGAATGCCATTTATTTCATGTATACAAGTATATACTTGATAGGACCGGATTGCAAGATGGATTCCTCGGAAGGAGCGGAGGGCATATTTCCGCCTGCTGGAACATAGGTTGTCCCAGAGGTGAAGAACTATGAAACAAAAGAAATCCATTGCCGGCCTTCTGCGGCGGCTGGAGGCCGGGGCGCTGGCCGTCGGTACGCTGTGGATCGCCTTTGTCACCGCGGGAAGCGACACAGCTGCATCCGCCGTCTCGGCGCTGGGCGCGGCGCTTCCGGAGGAACTGCTCCGCTGGGAGCTGGGGGATTTGTGGAGCCGGGACAGCCTGTCCCCGGCGGCGGCGCTGACGATCCGGGAGTCGCCGCTGCTGACGGCGGCGCGGGAGGAGGTGGCGGAGCTGTGGTCCCTGGAGCGGCAGGAGCAGCCGGAGGAGGACGGGGAGACACAGGCCCCGGTGACGGTCCCGGTGGAGGAGACGCCGGTGGACGCCGCCACCCCGGTGGAGGACAACGGCGTTCCCGCCAAGACGCTGATTCCTACGGACCCCAGCGGATACACTGTCTGTGGGCTGGTTTACATCAGCAATTCCACCAGCCATGCGCTGTCCGCCCCGGAGCTTCAGCGGCCCTTTGCCGCGGCGCTGGGAGAGGAAGGACCCCAGCTGCTGATTCTCCACACCCATGGCAGCGAGTCCTACACCCCGGTTCCGGGCACGGAGGTCGTCTGGTCCGGGGATTACCGGACTACGGACTACCGCTACAACGTGGTGAAGGTGGGGGACGAAATGGCGGAGGTCTTTGCCCAGGCGGGCATCTCTGTCCTCCACGACCGGACGCTGTATGACTATCCCTCTTATACCGGGGCCTACGACCGGGCGCTGGCGGCTATACAGAAATACCTGGAGCGCTATCCCTCCATCCGTTTCGTCCTGGATGTGCACCGGGACGCCATCGAGGACGGGCAGGGCAACCAGTACAAGGCGGTCTCCGAGATTGAAAGCGTGGGCGTCCCGGCCCAGATGTCCCTGGTGATGGGCAGCGACGGCAGCGGGCTGGAACATCCGCAGTGGCTGGAGAACCTGCGTCTGGCGGCGGCGGTGCAGCAAGATATCCTGGAGCATTACCCCACGCTGATGCGTCCGGTGCTGCTGCGCAACTCCCGATACAACCAGCACGCCACAACCGGGTCCCTGCTTTTGGAGGTAGGGGCCGCCGGGAACTCGCCGGAGGAGGCGGTGCTGGCGGGGCGGCTTTTCGCAGAGCGGATGTCAGCGGTGTTGACGGCCAGGGCGGAGGACGCGGAGGAGGAGACGGAAGAAGCGGCCAGGGAAAGCGGAGAGGCGGTCCCATGAACCGTTCCCCCCAAAAAATGTTCGAAAATCTTGAAGTATAGATTTGAATATTTTTTGTTTTACAAAAGAGATGGTTCCGAGGTATAATGGAGACAACGTAGGCGGAAAGGTGAAACGCTTTTTTTCAACCGACGGGGTGACAAGCCCAACGGCGTGAAAGGTGTGCGGACGTTTCCAAGGAGGCCGGGCGCTGCCGGGTGTATACACGGCTTGCGGTGCGGCACGGAAAATGTGCTTTCTTTCCTCTGTGCTGGCGGTTACAAACAGAACACGGGCCAAGCCGGGCCTTCCCAGAAAAACGATTGCCGCGGCGTCCAGAACACAGAAAGGATGTATACCCATGAACACACTTGCGCTTGCGGCGGCGGAACACGCGGAGGAGTAATTGATATGGGCCGGAGGTTCCAGAAAGAACAGGGCTTTACCCAGTGGACCGAGGACTATCCCACGTTGGATACGGTACGGGAGGATATTCGGGCGGACAAAGGCTACGCCCTCCTGACGGATGGAAAGATTGCCGGGTACATGTGCATCGATTTTGACGGGGAGCCGGCCTATCAAAATATTGAGGGTGCGTGGCGGCTGGAGGGACCTTATGCCGTCGTGCATCGGATGGCGTTTCATTCGGCCTTCCGGGGAATGGGTCTGGCGGAGGCCTCGTTCCGGCTGATCGAGGAGTTGTGCCAGCAGAAGGGAGTCTCCATTATCCGCGTGGACACGGACTTCCCGAATAAGCGGATGCAGCATATTCTTACTAAAAATGGATTTGTGAACTGCGGAACCGTCGTGTTCCAGGGCAGCGCAAAGCTGGCGTACGACAAGATTCTGAGCTGAATGATTTCAAAATGACCGGAGGCGGCTTTTTATGAAGCTGCCTCCGGTTTTTCCAATGCCTGGAAAAGAGGCGGCGCGGCGGCAAAATTTTTGGCGCCGCGCATGAAAACGGGAAAATCAGAGACCCTAAGACCACCCAACGATTTATACGCAGAAGGAGTGAACCCATTTGGAAACGGGAATCCATAACACCTCCGAGATCGGACGGCTGAAAAAGGTCCTGCTCCACCGCCCCGGGCAGGAGTTGGAAAACCTGATGCCGGAGTATCTGGAGCGGCTTTTATTTGACGACATTCCCTACCTCCGAGAGGCCCAGAAAGAGCACGATGCCTTTGCCGAGTGCCTGCGCCAGCAGGGCGTGGAGGTGGTCTACCTCACGGATCTGGTGGTGAATTCCATCACCAGCAACGAGGTTCGCCAAGAGCTGGTGGTCCAGTTCCTGGATGAGGCGGGCATCAAGGACAAGCGGAGCCGGGTGCTCTTGGGAGAGTACCTGGGCAAGATGCCGGATAAGCAGATGGTGTCCACCATGATGGCAGGCGTGCGCAAGAGCCAGCTCCAGGGCGAGAGCGAGAAGCTGGCGGACCTGCTCTCCGCCGCCGAGGACGGCTATCCCTTCGTGGTGGACCCCATGCCGAACCTCTATTTTACCCGGGACCCCTTTGCTACCATCGGCACCGGCGTGTCCATCCACAAGATGCTCACCGCCACCCGGAACCGGGAGACGCTGTTTGGCAAGTTCATTTTTGAGCACAATCCGGAGTATATGCACGCCCCCCGGTGGTACGACCGGGGCGAGGTTTCCTCTCTGGAGGGCGGGGACATCCTGATTCTCAGTCCCCAGGTTCTGGCGGTGGGCATCTCCCAGAGGACGAAGGGGGATTCCATTGACACCCTGGCGGAGGCGGTGCTGACCCACCCGAAGACGGGCTTCCGGAAAATCCTGGCCTTCAACATCCCCAAGAGCCGGTCCTTTATGCATCTGGACACGGTGTTCACCATGGTGGATCGGGACAAGTTCACGGTTCATCCCAATATTTTGTCCAGCATCACTGTGTACGTGATGGAGCTGGACGAGAACAGAAAGATGAAGATTGAGCAGAAGGACGGCCGCCTGGAGGACATTCTGAAGGAGCATCTGGGCCTGGACAGTGTGACACTGATCGAGTGCGGCCGGGGCAGTGCGGTGGACGCGGCCCGGGAGCAGTGGAACGACGGCAGCAACACTCTGGCTATCGCTCCGGGCGAGGTGGTGGTATACTCGCGGAACTACGTGACAAACCGCTCCCTGGAGGAAGCGGGGATTAAGGTCCACACGATTCCCAGTGCGGAGCTGTCCCGGGGGCGGGGCGGGCCGCGATGCATGTCTATGCCCCTTTGGAGAGACGACCCGTAAGGACCCCGGCAGGAATCCCCTGCCCATCTGGACTGCGCCCGGTTTCCTCTTGAAGGGGGAAACGGGGGTTCTGCCCCGCGGGGCAAGCTTTTTTGACAAGAAAGGACGATAATTATGGCTGTAAACTTAAAAGGCCGGAGCTTTTTGACTCTGGAGGACTTCACTCCTCAGGAGATCCGCTTTCTGCTGGACCTGGGTCACGATTTAAAGGCCAAGCGCCGGGCAGGAATCTGCGAACCCACTCTAAAGGGCAAGCACATTGTGCTGCTCTTTGAGAAGACCTCCACCCGCACCCGCTGCTCCTTCGAGGTGGCTGCCACTCAGGAGGGCGCTCACGTCACTTATCTGGATGCGGGCAGCTCCCAGATGGGCAAAAAGGAGTCCCTGGAGGACTCCGCCAAGGTGCTGGGCCGCTTCTTTGACGGCATTGAGTACCGGGGCTACGCCCAGAAGGTTGTGGAGGATTTGGCGAAGTGGTCCGGCGTTCCGGTCTGGAACGGCCTCACCGACTGGGACCACCCCACTCAGATTCTGGCGGACATGATGACCCTGGAGGAGCACTGCCAAAAGCCCCTGAACAAGATGAAGGTGGTTTTCCCCGGCGACGTGCGGAACAACATGTGCTACGCCTGGATGATTGGCGCGGCGAAGATGGGTATGCACTTCGTGGGCCTGGGGCCCCAGGAGCTGGCCCAGCAGATGGATCAGGAGCTGATTAAGCGGGTCTTCGCCGAGGCGCGGAAGAACGGCGGCCTCATCGAGATCACCGACGACATGGGTTCGCTCAAGGGCGCGGACATGATCTACGGCGACATCTGGGCCTCCATGGGCGAGGAGGACCTGATCCCGAAGCGCGCGGCTCTCCTCTCCCCCTACCGGGTGACGGAGGAAACCATGAAGGCCACAGAAAACCCCGATGTGCTCTATATGCACTGCCTGCCCTCCTTCCACGACTTCGAGACGAAACTGGCCAAGGAGTGGCAGGAAAAGGGGGTGGATATCCGGGAGGTCACCGACGAGGTCTTCCGGGGCCGCCACAGCGTGGTCTTCGACGAGGCGGAGAACCGGATGCATTCCATCAAGGCCGTGCTTGTCGCCACGATAGGAAAGTAAAAAGGGGGAATCCCTTTGAAAAGAGCGAAATTCCGTATGCCCACGGCATACACCATCTTGTTTTCGCTGATTGTCCTGGTGGCGGTTTCCACCTGGCTGGTTCCGGCGGGGACCTACACCTACGCCAACGAAGCGCCGGTGGCGGGAACCTATCACACCGTGGCGCCCAGCCCCCAGGGGGTGAGCGCGGTGCTGAAGGCGGCCTTCTCCGGCTTTTACGACGCGGTGGACGTGTGCGTATTCATCCTGATGGTGGGCGGCTTCCTGGGCGTGGTGATGAAGACCGGGGCAGTGGACGCCGGGGTGGGGCGCATCATCCAGCGCCTGGGCGGCCGGGAGAAGTGGCTGATTCCCATTCTCATGCTGGCCTTTGGCCTGGGGGGCACCACCTACGGCATGTGGGAGGAGACCATGGCCTTCTACCCCCTGCTGATACCGGTGTTCCTGGCGGCGGGCTATGACGCCGTGGTGGGCATTTCCGTTATTTTACTGGGAGCCGGGGCGGGGATCATCAGCTCTACGGTGAACCCCTTTGCCACGGGCATCGCGGCGGGCTTCGCCGGGGTCTCCCTGGGGGAGGGCATCCTCCTCCGGGCGATCCAGTGGCTGGTCTTTGAGGGTGCGTCCATCTGGTTCGTCATGTCATACGCCGCCAAGGTGAAAAAGGACCCCGCCCGGTCCGTCGTGGGCGTGGGCGCGGGGAAAATCTGGGCTAATATGGAGGAATCCGTGGAGTTTACCCCCAGGCGGAAGGCCATCATGGCCCTCTTCACTCTGACGTTCCTGGTGATGGTCTACGGGGTTATTCCCTTCGACGAGATGGGACTGCCCCTGCCGGTGCTGGGCTGGTGGTTCCCGGAACTCAGCGCCCTGTTCCTGGTGGGCGGCGTGGTGATCGGACTCATCGACCACATGAGCGAGGAGGAGATCGCCGAGACCTACGTGGCGGGCTGCGCGGACCTGCTGGGCGTGGCGCTGATCATCGGCATCAGCCGGGGCATTACCGTGCTGATGAACGACGGCCAGATCACGGGTACCATCCTCCACTGGGGGGAGGAGGCCCTCTCCGGTACGGGACCGGTCAGCTTTGTGCTGCTGGTGTACCTGCTGTATCTGCCGCTGACGGTATTGATTCCATCTTCCTCCGGCCTGGCGACGCTGTCCGTGCCGGTGGTGGCGCCCCTGGGGCGCTTCGCAGGTGTGGGAGGCGACCTGGTCGTGACGGCGTTCCAGTCCGCCTCGGGCCTAGTGAACATCATCACGCCCACGGCGGCGGTGGTGATGGGGGCCCTGGCCCTGGGGCATGTGCCCTATGACAAATGGGTAAAGTACGTCTGGAAGCTGATTTTATATTTCTTCCTGCTGACCGTGGTGTTTTTGGTCGTGGGGGTTTGGATAGGATAGGCCGCAGGGCCGAAAAGACCGCCAGCCTAAAAGGCTGGCGGTCTTTCGATCAGGGAATGATCTCAATCCAGTACCCGTCCGGGTCGCTGATGAAGTAGATGCCCATGGCGGGGTTCTCGAAGCAGATGCAGCCCATTTCCTTGTGCTTGGCGTAGGCGGCCTCGTAATCCTCGGCCTTCATGGCCAAATGGAATTCACACTCCCCCAGGTCATATTTCTGGGGATGGTCCCGCAGCCACGTCAGCTCCAGGCGGAAGGTGGTCCGCCGGTCCCCCAGGAAAACGAGGACAAAGCTGCCGTCGTCCGCCTCTTTCCGGCGGACCGGGGACAGGCCCAGCGCCTCCTTGTAAAAGGCAAGGGAGCGCTCCAGGTCGGTGACATTGAAATTAAAGTGGTTAAAGGTCAGCATTAGGACACCGCCTTTCCGTTTGCGCGGTCCCGCAGGATCGTGTAAACCTCATAGATGTCTTGAATGGTAAAGGTGGCCCGGATCTCCTTGGGCACGTCGGTATCCCGGGATTGTGTGAGGAAGGAGTGGATATGGAACGTGGTGTCGAAGCCCAGCCGCTGGGGGCCAATCACGTCCCGGGAGTAGGTGTCGCCCACGTAAGCACAGGTCTCGGGGCCGGAGCGGATCTGGTTCAGGGACACCAGGAAGATGTTGGGATCGGGCTTTCGATAGCCGGTGACGGAGGAGAGGGTCACGTCCTGGAAGTAATCCCGGATGCCGTACTCCTCCAGAGTCCGGAACACCTGGTAGAGGCTGGCGGTGTTGCTGATGACGCCCAGTTTCATGCCAAGGCTTTTCAGCCCCTCCAGCATCTCCTGCACGTGGGGGCGGAGATGACGGTGATAGTGGGTGACCTCCCACATGTGGGCCAGCTCCTCGGCAAAGGGCTTCACGGTTTCGAAGTCCACTCCCAGCCCCGTGAGAACATAGTTGCCCCAGATCTCCTCGGGCTTCAGCTCCCGGTTTGTGGGTCCGCGGTAGGCTGCGTAGCGGTCCCAGCCCTCGGCGAAGGCCTGGATAGCGGCAGGGACGTCCAGGGACAGAGGATGACCGTGGGACGCCAGAATGCGGAGAACGCCCTCGGCGGAGGCAATCTTGCTGGCTTCGTCGATGCAGATATCTTCCAGGGTTCCGCCCATATCAAACAATACGGTATTGATCATAATTCTCACTGCCTTTTCCAAGGCCGTGCCGGGTCTTCGGCAGGGGGCCTTTTTTTCGAGTATAGATGGTACGCCAGGAAGGACGCACCCAGCCCCGTTGCCAGAGGGGCCAGCACGAACATCCCGAAAAAGTGGAGGACCAGCGAAACGCTGTCCCAGCTATCCCAGCCCATCAGGAGAATCAGCGCCACCAGGCATGCCAGCATCAGCAGTGCCAGCCAGATATAGGCGGCAGGGAGCAAGCGCTTGTCTCCGGGCAGAAGCCACACCAAAGAGGCCGCCGCCGTGCCCGCCGCAGCGGGGAGAAGCGCCTCCAGAAGGGTGATTGCCAGAACGGGGAGTCCCGCGCTCTTGAGCAAGGAGTCCAGCCAGGGGTTGATCAGGGCGAAGCAGCCGCCGTAGACTGCCAGCAGAACCCAGCAGAGGCAGAAGGAGTAGAGCATAAGGGTGCTCTTCACCCTGCCGTTTTCCATCATCTGGAACGCGCCCCAGAACTTATCGGCAAATTTGCCGACCTGTTCGTCAATTTCTTTTTGCCGGATGGGATTTGCCATGGGATTCCTCCTTAAAAACGCAAGAAACTGTATTCATAGACGGGAGGGCGAAACGGTTTCTCGCCTTTGAATACAGCTTCTTGGAGAAAAGGGCGGGCGGCCGGATGGCCGCCCGCCCAGCTTAGCTGTGAATCGCGGCGATAAAGGCTGGAGTCACTGATTCAGCCAGTACATCCACATATCCTGCACGTCGGGATAGATCTCGTAGATGGAAACCAGGTCGTTGGCGCGGGCGCCCAGGTCGGCCAGCTTGGCGGGGTTCTTCTCGTCGACGAAGTCGTCGCGCAGGGGCCAGTTGCCGACCTTGGTGAAGGGTTCCAGGCCGCCGCTCTGGCAGTCCGCGCCGCCGGTGATGTAGCGGATGAAGAGACGGGCGCCGGCGGGGTTGTCGCAGCCGCTGACAACGAACATGCTTTCCGTGTTCAGCAGGGCGGTGTAGGGGCTGAGGTTGATGCACCAGTCGATGTTGTAGCCGGACTCCTCGCGGTTTTCGATCTTGCCGGCAGAGGCCAGAGCCAGGGCGGGCTTATCGGCGGTGGAGTTGTGGACGGCCAGCACCAGCTCGTCGCCGTCGCCGATGAAGGTCATCTTGGCCTGGGTGAAGCGCCACAGGTACTCCACGCCGGCGTTGTTCTCGGGCACCTCGAAGTTGAAGCTGGAAGCGTCATAGGTGTACTCCAGGTCCTTTCCATAGGTGTCCTTGTAGGACTGCTCCATCTCATCGGCGTTGTTGATGAAGCTGGCAAACAGGCTGAGGTACGCGGTCTCCTGACCGATTTCCTTGGTGTACAGGGCGAATTTCTGGTTGCCGGCCTCATCCTTCTCGATGATCTCCCACCAGCTGTGGATGGGCTGGCCGTCGGGGAACGCCTCGGTATTATAATACCAGAAAGCCTGAGAAGAATACAAGGGGTAACTGTATTTCAGATTCTCCTCGGAGATGTGGGAGCAGATGTCTTTGGGATAGAAGGGGACGATTACGCCGTTGGCATAGTACTCGTGGAACACTTCGCCGTTAACGTCCTTGGTCTGGAGCACGTCGGCGGTGATGTTATTGGTCTCGTTTTCGATCTGGGCTTTGCTCAGAACCTCGTCGGAGTCCAAGTCGGCCACGACCAGATCCAGCTCGGGATACAGCGTCTCAAAGGGGTCCTCCGCCTTCAACATCTTGGAGGAGGTGGCGTAGACGGTGATTTCCTTCGCACCATTGGCGGCCTCCTGCTTGGCCATCTCGTAGAGTTCCTCGTCGGTCATGTCGCTCCACTCATCGTAATAGGGGCCGTAATTATTTGTGTCGGTTTCCATGTCATAGCCCACGGGCAGGGTAGATTGCTGGGCACCGCTAGAATCGCCGGAAGCGCTGGAGTCGCCGGAACCGGCGGGCTGCTGGGCGTCGCCGCCCTTGTCGCCGCCGCAGGCGGCCAGGCTGAGGACCATTACCAGGGCCATCAGCAGCGCAAAGAGTTTCTTCTTCATCAGATCTTCTCCTTTCGTTTTGGGGAAATAGTGATGCTGGAATCTATATAGCCAAGG
>JAAVYM010000106.1 GCA_022791135.1 Oscillibacter sp. | reverse complement strand
GCGGCGGCCTCGAACTTTTTGATCGCGGTCTTGAGATCGGACTTCGTGGCCTTGTTGCGGGCGTTCCTCGCCTTTCCGATGAGGACGCGCTTCTTGGCAGACTTGATATTCGGCAAACCAAACACCTCCTTTGGCCGTTGAGTTCGGGCACGCCGCCAGCCTTCCGGCAGATGCAAAACCCCAAAAAGCCGAAAAACAAAAGCAAATCCGAAAGCGCAGCTTACTCCTGGCGGAAGAGTTCCGCCGGAGAATCTTGCGTTTTCGGCGGTCGTTTTCCCGTCATTTCCGGATTCTGCTCCGCGCCCGCCGTACAGACCTATATTTTAGCAGGATAAGCTCCAAAAAGCAAGGTTTTTTTTCATATTTTTGCCGCAGGTATGAAACCGGCAAAAAAGATTGACAGTTTCCACCATTTTTTGTATAATTACCGAAACTTTTCTTTTTGAGGTGCCGCAATGAGCATATTTACCCTCAGGCCCTGGCAGTCCGGCGATGCGAAAGCCGTCGCCGCCGCTGCGGACAATCCAAACATTGCCGCCAACCTGCGCAATGCTTTTCCGAGTCCCTACACCCTGGCGGACGCAGAGTGGTTCGTGAACGACTGCATAGCGCGCGGTGAGGCGCGGCAGCTTTCCCGGGCGATTATAATAGGGGGAAAGCCCGCGGGCAGCATCAGCGTATGCCAAAAGGACGACGTCTATGAAAAATCCGCCGAGCTGGGCTACTGGCTGGCGGAAGAGCACTGGGGCCAAGGCGTTATGACCGGGGCGGTGGTGGAAATCTGCCGGGAGGCATTCGCCCGCTTCGCGATTTTGCGCATCTTCGCCGAACCCTTCGCCGGGAACCCGGGTTCCCGGCGGGTGCTGGAGAAGGCGGGGTTCACTCTGGAGGGGATCATGCGAAACGGCGTATATAAAAACGGGCGGGTGCAGTCTTACTGTATGTACGGCCTTTTGCGGGAGGAGCTGCGCTAAGGGCTTTCACCTTCGGGACGGCGGCGCATACACTGGATTGAAAGGACCTTGTTCTTTCGCCAGCTACTTATTAGGAGGTATTGCAATGCCTGAGAAAGTCATGCCCGGTCCCGTGCAGGACCTCAGCGGCATCCGCGAGGCGGTTTGCATCCATACCAGGAAGATTTATGATTCCTGCCGAGATAAAGACTGCATCGAAGATCTGCGTTTCTATCCCAAGCTCCAGTATGTGGACGTCATCAACCGCGCCCTGTCCGTCAAGGGCGGCAGCGCCCGGCTCCTCTACGTTTATGTGGATGTGGAACCCGTCAGCTTCAACCGGGGCTTCTACACTGTCGACATGCGTTTCTTCTACTCCGTCACCCTGCAGGCGTATCTGAGCTGTCCCGCCCCCGTCACGGTGGAGGGCCTGTGTGTCTTCGACAAGCGGGCCATCCTCTTCGGCAGCGAGGGGAACGCCAAGATTTTCTCCTCGGAGCTTCGCACCGGCGAGCCGGATCTTCAGCTCTCCAGCCGCTCCAATCTCCCCACCGCTGTGGTGGAGGCCGTGGATCCCATCGTGCTGGACGCCCGCATCATGGACTGCTGCGGCAAACGGGAGTGCGACTGCGAGCTTTGTGAGGTGCCGTCCTTTGTCAACAGCTGCTTTGACGGCGAGCTGTCCAGCGGCGACGACAGCCGCCGGATCTACGTCACCCTGGGGCAGTTCTCCATCGTCCGCCTGGAGCGGGATTCTCAGCTTCTGGTTCCGGTGTACGATTACTGCATGCCTGACAAGGAGTGCTCCTGCGGCAGCGGGACCGAGGACCCCTGCGGCATCTTCCGGAACATCTCCTTCCCGGTGGGCGAGTTTTTCCCGCCCAACACCGTCCGCCTTCCCGAAAACTATGAGGATTGCTGCCATTCATTTTCCTGCTGAGCGGGAAAACGCGTAACAAAAGTTTTTTTATGGGCTGCAGCCCGGCAGACGCCCCGGCTGCGGCGGCCCGAAACGGCGCCGGATTGCAAAGAAGCGGACCGTCCCAACTTTGGGGCGGCCCGCCCTTTTGCGCGTTATTCGTATTGCAGGGTGCTGGTTTTGGGGCTGATGATGCAGACATAGCTGTTTCCTTGCCCCAGGGGCAGGGGAGCGCCGTTTTCCAGGGTATAGGCAAAGGGGCTGTTTCGGTCCTCCCGGCTCCAGTGGATAGCCTCGGCCCTGCCGCCGCAGAAGAAGGTGCCGCTTCCTTCGCCGGTGGTCTTTACCCGGAGGCGGCCCTCGCTGTCCAGTACGGCGGTGGATGTCTCCAGCACCAGCACGTTTGTGGCGCTGACCTGATTCCCGGTGCTGCCGTCAACGTGCTCCTTGCCGTATTGGCTCACCAGGTATTTGCCGCTTCCGGCGTCGTAGTCGAAGACGGCGGTCTTATATGCGGAGAAGCGGAGCTGCACCTTCTGCGCCGCTTCGCCCCCGGAGGGGGTCCCATCCTCGGTGAAAGTCTGGGGATATGACCAGGCGGCGTTGTGCTCGGTGGAGAACTTCGCTGTGGATAAGTAGTCCAGGATCTTTTCGCCCGAGGTGATCAGGCTGTGTTCGTAGCCGTTGTTGCGCCGCCGCTCCTGATCCCGCCAGAAAATCTTGGCGTCGCCGCCGCCCCGGACGCCGTCCATGTGGTCTACCTTCCAGCTGTAGAGGTCCGAATAGGCCTCCTGGCTGCCGCCGGCGTGGACATAGATGGCGTCGTGCCCCAGCGCCAGCTCCACGAAGTAGGGCCGGGCGGAGCGGATGCTGCCCAAGATTTCCACGTCTTCAACCGTTTGGTACACGCCCAGCATCCGGGTGATGCCACCCTCCACCGGGACCTCGTAGATGATGTCTGCCTGAGAGATGCCCAGCTGAGGCTGCGCGGCCTTGAGGTTGTTCAGCATTACCGCGATGGGGCGGAGGCGCTCCTGCTCCGGCTCCATGGGGAGGCCGGTTAGAGGATTGGTTCCCGCCGGGACCTCTGGTTCTGGTTCAGGCTCTGGTTCGGCTGGGAGGACCGGATAGGTGTCCTCCGGCTCCGGCTCCGGTTCCGGCCCCGCTTTTTTGCCGCAGCCCGCCAGGATCAGCAGCAGTGCCAAGCACAACGCAAGCGCTCTTTTTTTCATTCCGACGCCGCCTTTCTTTTTTTGCGCTGTTCCTATGATACCAATCCAACCTGGAGCCGTCAAGGCAAAATCCGTCAAAATTCGATTTTCCCCTATACAAGCCCGCCGGGGCTATGGTATCATAAAAAGGCCGCCGGAGGCGGGTACGCTGGAACCGGCCGCCGGGTCTATATGTGAACAAACTGTGTATTTAGGCGAAGGAGGCCGCTGTAATGCCGGGTTTTATTCAAGATCAGCTGGAAATTAAATTTTTAATTCTTTATATTGCCGCGAGGGTCGTTGAGCCGGTGCCCTTTGATACGATTTTGGACCTAACCCTCTGCGACGACGCCATCGACTACTTTGAGTTCTCCGACTGCCTCGCCGATTTGGTCCGGACAGGGCACTTGACGCTGTCTGCAGACGGGCTTTACGCCATCACCGAGAAGGGACGGCGGAACAGCGCCATCTGCGAGACCAGCCTCCCTTACTCTGTGCGTGTCCGCTGCGATCGGAATCTGGAGGGGTGGAACCGGAAGCTCCGCCGTCAGCGGCAGGTGCGGGCTTCCGCCGAGCAGAGGCCCAACGGGACTTATACCGTGAAGCTGGCGCTGAACGACGACAAGGGCAGCGTCATGGACCTCCGGCTGATGGTGGTGGATCAGGCGCAAGCCAAGGCGGTAGCCCAGCGATTTCGGAAGTCGCCGGAAAAGCTGTATGGGCAGATCATCCGGCTGCTGCTGGAGGATGAGGCGTAAACAAGGATGCGGGCACGGAGATTTCCGTGCCCGCGCTCTTTGAATTTTGGGGAAATACGCCGTGGGGGCGGGGGAGCTGCTGAGGCCGGGGATGGGCTGGAGCTGGACGAACTTTTCGGCATGTTGCGGGAAGGACAGTCATAAAATATAGAGAAATGACTTGCCCAAGGGAGGGGACGGATATGACCTCACGGCAGATGGGACGGCGGATCAGCGCCCAGAAATGGCAGGGACGGCCAAGCGCCCGGAACGGGGCGAGGCGAAAAAAGAACGATGCGCTGTCCCCCAGGGATCTGCGGCGGCTGGCTCAGCTGGTGGCCTGCGGGACGGTGTTTGTGCTGCTGGTGGCGGCAAAGCTGCTGCTGCCGGCAAAAATGGAGGCGTTTAACGCCCGGCTTACCGCTACGATGGAGCAGAATATGGATGTTCAGGCAGTGTTCTCTGCTGTGGGCCGGGCTTTTTCCGGGGAGGCGGATGGAGGCGTGGAGGCCGTTTATCGGGCGGTTTTCGGCCCTCAGACAGAACCGGCCTCCCAGACGGCGGCTGTGTTTGGGAAAGACGTATCTGCCCAGGCAGTGGGCAGCTCTCAAGAGAATGCCGCCCAAATGACCACCCGGAAACTGTCGGCGCCGGCCGATGCGGCGCTGGATGCCCTGCGGGGCTTCCGAGACGGTTCTCCGGAGGTCTCGCAAGAGCCGGAAGCAGAGGCGGCCGGCCTGGCCTATGTGCTTTACTCCCAGGAAAACCTGCCCGAGGGGGTCAGCATGGAGCAGGCGATTCTGGGCTTTGACTACTCTACCCCTGTCAGTGGGCCGGTCAGCTCCGACTTCGGCTATCGGGAACACCCTCTGGAGGGAGAGGAGCGGTTCCACTACGGCGTGGACCTGGCGGCAGACACCGGGACGGAGGTGGACTGCTTTGCCGACGGCACGGTCACCGCCGTAGGGGATAGCAGCAGCTATGGCCGCTACTGTATTGTCGCCCATGAGGGCGGTTACTCTACCCTCTATGCCCATTGCAGCCGCATTACAGCCACCTCTGGCGCGGCGGTGAACCGGGGACAGAAAATCGCCGAAGTGGGAGAGACCGGCATCGCCACCGGGCCGCACCTCCACTTCGAGCTTCAAAAGGATGGTGTGTATTACAATCCGATTTACTATGTTTCCGCGCTGTAGCGTTTCCGGCGGGTTTGTGATTCTGGCCGTCTGGTTCGTGCTGGCCAACGGCTGGCCGCCGCTGTTTACGGTGCTGTCCGCCGCCGCCGTCCATGAGCTGGGGCACTGGCTGGTGCTTTGGAGCTTGGGGGCGGCGGTGACAGGCTTCCGCCTCAGCGCCCTGGGCGCGGTGCTGGAGACGGACAGCGGATACCTTTCCTATGGCAGGGAGCTGGCGGCGGTGCTGGCGGGACCCGGAGCCAATTTGCTGGCGGCACTGGCGCTGGCGGCACTGGGCGGCGGAGAGCGGTTTGCCGCAGTGGGGGCCAATGTAGTGCTCTGCGCATTCAACCTGCTGCCCATCCAGCCTCTGGACGGGGGGCGGGCGCTGTACTTGCTGGCGTCCTGGCTGGCAGGCCCGGCGGCAGGGGAAGCGGTAAGCCGCTGGGCGGGAACGCTGACGGCGGCGGCACTGGCGGCGGGAATCGGCCTGGTGATCTGGAGGACCGGCGGGAGCCTGTGGCTGCTGCCTGCTCTGTGCGCCAGTGTTTGGTGGGGGACGCGGGCCTGGTTTGCCGGGGCGTATTTTTGAGGGCGGGCTTTCCTTCGGCGTTTGGGGAGAATACGCCGGAGGAGGCGAGAAAAAGCGGCTGTGATTTCATCACAGCCGCTTTTGGTTCTTGGCGCTATTTCGCGTACTCGACCACCTTGGTCTCCCGCAGGACGTGAACCTTGATTTGACCGGGGTATTCCATTTCCTCCTCGATCTTCTTGGCCAGGTCCCGGGCCAGGATGACCATCTGGTCCTCGCTGACCTGTTCGGGCTTTACCATGACCCGGACCTCACGGCCCGCCTGGATGGCAAAGGCTTTGTCTACGCCGGGATAGCCGCCGGTGATGCTCTCCAGCTGCTCCAGGCGCTTGATGTAGTTCTCCAGGTTCTCCCGCCGGGCCCCGGGGCGGGCGGCGGAAATGGCATCTGCGGCCTGCACCAGGCAGGCGACGATGGTTCTGGGTTCCACATCGTTGTGGTGGGCCTCGATGGCGTGGATGATGTCCTCCCGCTCCTTGTATTTCCGGGCGAACTCTACGCCCAGGGCCACATGGGTGCCCTCCATCTCGTGATCTACGGACTTGCCCAGGTCATGGAGCAATCCGGCGCGCTTGGCGGCCTGGACGTCCACGCCCAGCTCCGCGGCCATCATGCCGGCGATATGGCTGACCTCCACGGAGTGCTG
>JAAVYM010000105.1 GCA_022791135.1 Oscillibacter sp. | reverse complement strand
TTGCAGCTTTGCTGCCAGCGCTGGAAGCGGAAGCGCAGCTCCTCGGCGGACATGGGAAGGAGCCAGATATCCGAGACGAGGGGGAAGAGGTCCGTCAGAGCGGGCATTTGATCCCGCTCCGCCAGGATAATCCGCTCTCCCTGGCCGCTGCCGGCAAGGGTACGGACAGCTTCACCGGCGTCCAGACCGCTGACATCGGCAAACAGGACATCCGCCTGGGCGGAAAGAGCCGGGTCCGGCACGGTGCTTTCCAAAAAAGAATGCGTAAAGCAATCGAGGGGAGCGGCTTGCCGGATGGGGTCGAACAGCTCCCGCCGGCGGCCCATGAGGTAGAGCCGCAGATGGCAATGATACATAGGTCTTTTCCTCCACTTGGGCACAATCAGCGCAGAGCCGAGGGGAAAAACGGCCCAATACTTTTACTTCTATTTTAACGGCAAAACGTCCTGGTGTCAACTAGAGCAACACCCAAAAATACGGAGAAACGTTCAACGCTCAAGGCGTCGTATAACTTTTCTGACGCCCTTGCCGGGCGCCGGCCCGCTTGGTTTTGCTTTGTGATTTCTGCGGTGCGGCAGGAAAAGAGAAAGCGCGCGGCTCATCTGCCGCGCGTGGGCCTGCCCAAAAACGATTTGTTGAAAGAATACGAAAAGGAAGATAGCTGCGAAAGGAACCCTTTAGGGGATTCCTTTCGTTTCCAGTTATAAGTTTTCAGAACATTCCACAGGGTCTGAAAACCTGCTCAGGCTGGCAAAAAATCTTTTTTGCCAGCCTGAAATGCGTGGCTCATTTTTTACACGCGGAAATTCAGCTGACGGTAGTAGCCGTCATAGATCCGTGCAATGGGCTTGTCCGCCACGGCGGGCCGTTCGGGACCGTAGATCAGGCGGCCGATTTTATAGCCCACGCCGTTGATGCAGACCGATTCGCCGGCGGTGCGTCCGCCGAACCTGGTCAGCCAAGCCAGGGCCTCTCCCACGGTGCAGCCCCGCCGCAGCTGCCCCTGCTCGTCCCAAAGCGGATCATAGCTCAATTCCATGTTATAATATCCTCCGTTTCAAATTCAGCAATTGTAAAATATTGTATCGGACTCCCCGGGGAAATGCAATGACGGGAGTGGAGAAAAAGCCGGGGGATATTCGTGTAAATCGCGGCTTGACAAATCGGGCCGGAATGTTTCTTCTGAAGGGAACAGAAGAGGAAAAAACCGGAAAACATTGGAACCGCAAGGGTTTCAGGGGCAAGGGCATCAAGCGTCCTCTTCAGAAGCCGCGGTATTCTTCCAGGGACCTGAAGCATAAAACCGGACCGACATAACGGCAGCAATGGTCCAGCCAATAGGCCAGGAGCACCAGATGCCGGTGGATCCCAGGGCTGTGTGGGCCAGCAGCACCGCCAGGACCACCCGCAGAATCAGGTCGGTAAAGGTGGCAGCCATGAAATGCAGCATCCTGCCGGAACCCCGGAGGATACCGTCCGCCACCAGCTTGGCGGAGACAATAAAATAGAAGGGAGAGAGAATCCGCAGGAAGTACACCCCGGTCCGGAGGGCGGACTCCGTAGGCTGGTTCAGGAAGAGGCGGAGGACAAAGTGCCCGGCGAAAAAGTACAGCAGGCACAAAGGCAGGCTCAGCATCCACACCAGCTTGATACCGGCCCGGAATCCGGCTTTTACCCGGGAGAGCTTCTGCGCGCCGATGTTTTGGGCGGTGTAGTTGGACACGCCGTTGGCCAGGGTGGTGAAGGAGGTGATGACCAGGTTGTTCAGCTTGACTGCTGCGGAGTAGCCTGCCATGACGCCGGTGCCAAAGCCGTTAATAACGCCCTGAATGACGATGTTACCCACGGAGATGAAGCTCTGCTGCAAGATGCTGGGAATGGCGATGACGGCAATTTTCCGCAAAATGAGGGGGGAGAACAGCGAAACCGGATCATGGGTTTCAATCCGCCGCAGCCGGAGGAACACCGCTGCAGTGGCCAGCACGCAGCTGACCCCCTGGCACAAAAAGGTGGCCCAGGCCACACCGGCGACGCCCATGTCGAAGGCGGTGACAAAGAGGATGTCCACGGCTATGTTAGAGGTAGAGGAGACGGCCAGGAAGAGGAAGGGCGTCCGGGAGTCCCCCAGGGCGGAGAAGACGCCGGTGGCGATGTTGTAGAAAAAGACGAAGGGAAGTCCCCAGATGTAGATATCCAGATAGAGCTTGGAGCCGGCAAAGGCCTCCTCCGGCGTATTGATGAGCCGGAGCAGGCCGCCGCAGCCCAGGAATCCGCCCAGCATCAGTGCGGCGCAGAGGACAGCGCTGGCGGCGCAGGCGGTATAGACGGCGGTTTTCACCTTGCCGTATTCCTTGGCGCCGAAGAATTGGGAGACGATCACGGAGCAGCCCATGTTGCATCCAAAGGCGAAGGCCAGGAAGATGAGCGTGACCTCGTAGCTGTTGCCCACCGAGGCCAGGGCGGTCTCCCCAATAAATTTTCCGGCGACCAGGCTGTCGGCGATGTTGTAGAGCTGCTGAAAAAGAATGCTGCCAAACAGGGGGAGGCAGAATTTCCACAGCACGGTTTCCGGCCTTCCCACGGTCAAATCTTGGTTCATAGGATGCGCCTCGCTTTCCTTTTTTCGGCCTTTGATTATAGTCCCAAAATTGAGGGCTGTAAATCGTCATTTTCACGGTTTCTTTAGAGAACGCGGCACGGGGGAGAAAGCGTTTTGCTCTGTCCCCGGAGCCTTTGGCAGAAGCCCCGCCCTGCCCGGAAGTCTGCCGCGAACCGCCGGAGGCCGTGGCGCATAAGCTGTCATAGCCCCAACTGAAAGGAGGATGCCGGAACTTGCATTCCGGCTGTTAATATGGAACAAAATACTATGCGGCAATTTGCCTCTCCCGCCTCGCGGGCTGACCGCGGCGGCGCCGAGCCTATGATCCCCCTGCCCAACCTTGGCGAGGGCGGACCCGTTTACCCCGGCGGCGCCAATGGCGGCGCGGCCGCGGAACCCGTCATCCCCCTGCCCAACCCTGGCGAGGGCGGTCCGGTCTATCCCGGCAACATGGATGACGGATCGGTGGTCGAGCCTGTGATCCCCCTGCCAAACCCTGGCGAGGGCGGTCCGGTCTATCCCGGCCCCAGCACGCCCAGCACTCCCAGCACGCCCAGCGTCCCCGGCGGCAATGTCATCTGGGGCTGCCCTGGCGGCGGCTGCGGCGGGATCGTCGTCCTGCCCGGCGTCATCGGCAACCTGTGGCCCAGCGCGGCGAAGGTGCGCTTCCTGAATGCGGGCTATGGCTATCCGTCCTTCCGCATTTTTGTGGGGAACCGCCGTTTCGTCAATCTGCTGAACTACGCCTCCGCCACGACGTACGGCCAGGTGTCCGCCGGATTCCAAACGGTGACGGTCACCGGCACAGACGGCTATATCTACATCCAGAAGACCATGCCCTTCCAGGCCAACGGCATTTCCACCATTGCCATCATCAATACTGCCGGCGGCCTGGATCTGATGCAGATCACCGACAGCTGCTGCCCGCCCACCAATGGGTACTCCAGCTTCCGCATCGGCAATCTGGCGTACAACAGCGGTCCGCTGGACGTGATCATGAGCGACGGCCGGGTCGTGTATTCGGACCTGCGCTTCAAGGAGGTTGCCGCCTTCAAGCGCATCATGCCCGGAACCTATCAGTTCTTCTACGCCGACACGAACCTGACGGCCATGCCCGCCGGGCTGGATATCGAGACTCTGGATTCGGCGTGGCTGGGCGTTTATCCGCCTCACGAGACCTTCGGCTCTCTGTATCTGGATGTGACGAGCAACGCCATCTACAGCGTCTATATTCTCCAGAGCGGCACAAACCGCAACAACATTCAGAACCTGATCTTAATGGACCGCTGAGGCCCGGCAGTACGCCCACACTGGTTTTCCAGCGTAGGCAAAGGCTGGCGAAAAAAACCTTTTCGCCAGCCTTCCTAAGTTTTCAGACCTCTTGAAAGCTCCAAAAAATTTTTGATTTGAAACAAGAGGAACCCTCTCTGGGTTCCTCTTGCAGCTCTCTTCTTTCCCGGCGAAGGAGTCTTTTCTGCTTTTGACATGTTGTGCCCGCGCCGGAAAACCGGCGTGGGCACTTTCATCAAGAGGCGAAAACCCCCAGGTGGTCCAAAAGAATTTTTATGCCCATCAAAATTAAGATGACGCCCCCGGCCAACTCTGCCCGGGACTTATAGCGCAGTCCGAATACGCTGCCCACCTTCAGGCCCGCTGCGGATAGGAGGAATGTCGTCACGCCGATGGGGAGCACGGCGGAGACGATACCGATTTTCGGCAGCAGGGCGAAGGTAACGCCCACTGCCAGTGCGTCGATGCTGGTAGCCACCGCCAGGAGAAACATGGCCCGGGGGGCGAAGGAGCCGTCGTGACACTCCTCCTCCTTAGAAAAGCTCTCCTTCACCATATTCCCGCCGATGAAGGCCAGGAGGAGAAAGGCAATCCAATGGTCGAAAGAGACAATGTAGCGCTCAAAGGTGGAACCCAGTAAATAACCGATGGTAGGCATCAGGGCCTGAAAGCCGCCGAACCAAGCGCCGACGACAAGATAGTGGACAGGCCGGATCCGCTGGACGGACAGCCCCTTGCATATGGAGACGGCGAAGGCATCCATGGAAAGACCGATGGCGATGAGCAGCAGTTCAAAAAAATTCATAAAGGGGCCTCCTATTTATCTGGTTTCCCGATTATACCAATCCATATTCAGCCTGTCAACGAATATGCCCCGAAACAAGTGCTGTTTACGAAGAAAAGCCGCCTGAAAGGGAATGGTTTTCCGGCAGGCATCATCTTGCGGCGGCGGGTCGGGGATCTTCTGCCCATGGTTTGGAACCCGGCTGAAAACGGCAAAGCGCAGATTCAAAGCATTGATTTTCTAAAATCTGCCAGGATTCTGGGGGAAAGCGTCCCGCACGGCAAAACATTCGCCCGTGTCCATTGGCCTGCCGGTTTCAAAGAGGCGCTGGACCGCCGGAGAGGGAATTTCTGATTTTTACCGGAACAAATAAACCTACAATCTTAAGGGATTATTTAAAAAACTCCGAAAAAAATGGCAAAAAATTCAAAGTTTGTGTTGGCTTACTGGAAAAATTATGATACAATCGGTCCCACAAATGAAACGCCACGAGAGGAAGTGCATCCCGGTGGAAGATTACTCCTTTTCCGTTTTCCCAAATGAGAACTTCTTAGATTTGCGGCTCTATCAGTATGGATGGGAGCAATGCGCCCCGCTGCACTCCTTTGGCCCCTTTGTCCGCAATCACTATCTTTTTCACTACGTGATTTCCGGCCAGGGCATTATGGACTGGACCGACCGGGACGGGGTCAAGCGGGAATACCGGCTGGAGGCGGACCAGGGCTTCCTGATTTGTCCCGGCCAGGTGAGCACCTACGCCGCCGATAAGAATCGGCCCTGGAAATACGCCTGGCTGGAGTTTGACGGCCTCCGGGTGGGAGAGTATGTGGAGAGTGCCGGCCTGGGACTCACGCAGCCGGTCTATACTCCCCAGACTACCGCCCAAGGACAATCGCTGCGAGACACCATGCTTTATATTACCGAGCACTCCGACGCGTCCAGCCTGCACCTGATCGGCCATCTGTTTTTGTTCCTGGACAAGCTGATCCAGACCTCCTCCACCCGCCGTTCCCTCCGGGGCGTTCGGCTCAAGGACTTCTATATTCAGGAGGCCATCACCTACATGGAGCAGAACTACCAGCGGGATTTGTCGGTAGAAGAACTGGCCGGTGTGTGCAAGCTGAACCGGAGCCATTTCAGCAAGCTCTTTAAAGACAGCATGGGCTGCCCGCCTCAGGAGTTTTTGATCCGCCTTCGCCTGTCCAAGGCCGCGGACATGATGAAGGGCACCAGCCAGTCTATCGGCAGCATTGCGGTCCGCTGCGGCTACCCCAACCAGCTGCATTTCTCCCGGGCCTTCAAAAAGCGTTACGGCGTCTCCCCAAGGGAATGGCGAAATCAAAATCAAATCCAGATCAAGCGGTAACGGCGCATGGGGCGGCGTTTAGCCGCTTGAAGGTGAGCGATATAACGCCAGGCGGCCGGTTAAAACCCGGCCGCCTGGCGTTTTCGTCAAATTGCGGACAGATAGATCTGAAGCGCCTGGTAGTCCCCCCAAGGCAGGGGAAGGGGCCAGCCGGCCTCCATCAGCACATCGCCGGGGAAGCAGCCCTCGCCGTTTACCCGGTAGCAAAGCTCCGGATCCAGCCCCTTGAACCGAAGACTCAGGAAGGGGGGCGCGCCGTGGGTCATGCCGAAGACCACGGAGGCCAGGGCCTCCCGCCGGTCCTGGGATACCTGCTCCCACGCGGTGTAGGGCGCGTCCTGGAAGGGATCGCTCAGGCGGTAGTAGTCGCCCTGCTGGATAAGGCCGCAGTGCTCTTTGAAAAAGGCGGTTTGGCGGCGGATGATCTCCTTTTCCTCCTCCGTGGTCTGGTCCAGGTCCATCTCATAGCCAAAGGTGCCGTTCATCGCCACCACGCCCCGGGTCTCAATGGGGACGGACCGGCCGGTCTGGGCGTTGGGCACGGCGGAGACATGGGCGCCCATCGTGCAGACGGGATAGCAGAAGGAGGTGCCGTACTGAATGCGGAGCCGGTCGATGGCGTCGGTGTTGTCGCTGCACCAGATTTGGGGGGTGTAGTAAAGCATCCCGGCGTCAAAGCGCCCGCCGCCGCCGCTGCAGCCCTCAATGAGCACCTGGGGGAAATCCCGGCGCATCTGATCGAGCATGTCATACAGGCCCAGGACATAGCGGTGGTAGACCTCCCCCTGCTGCTCCGGCGGCAGGGCGGCGGACCAGACGGTGGCCAGGCTGCGGTTCATGTCCCACTTGACATAGGAGATGTCCGCGCTGGAGAGGACCGCCTTCAGTGCCTGGTAGATGTAGTCCCGGACCTCCCGGCGGGAGAAGTCCAGCACCAGCTGCTGGCGGCCCCGCACCTTGGGGCGGCCGGGGATCTGGAAGGCCCAGTCCGGGTGTGCCCGGTAGAGGGCGCTGTCCTCGTTGACCATCTCCGGCTCGATCCAGATGCCAAAATCCATACCCAGGGCCTTGATCCGGGGGACCAGGGACTCCAGGCCGCCGGGGAGCTTGTCCGAATTGACGGTCCAGTCTCCCAGGCCCGCGGTGTCGGAGTTTCGTGCGCCGAACCAGCCGTCGTCCATGACGAAAAGCCCGATGCCCATAGGGGCGGCGCTCCCGGCGATCTGCATCAGGCGCTCCGCGTCAAAGGTAAACTCCGTGGCCTCCCAGTTGTTGACGAGGACCCGGTTGGGAAGCTTTTCCCAGGGATTTTGGAGCAGACGCTCCCGAATGCAGCGGTGAAGCCGGTGGCTCAGGACGGAGAAGCCCTGCTTGGAGCAGCAAAGGGCCGCCTCCGGAGTGGTAAAGCTCTCGCCGGGGGCCAGAGGCCAGCAGAAGTGGTGGGGGTGAATGCCCAGCACCAGCCGGACGTCGTCAAACTGCGCACGCTCCACGGCGGCCTCAAAGTTGCCGCTGTAGAGGAGCATTGCGCCAAAGCATAGCCCATGGTCCTCGCTCGTGTCATGGCGGCAGAGGATGACAAAGGGGTTATGCTGGTGGCTGGAGGTGCCGCGGACGCTGCCCACGCTCCGGACGCCGGGCACCAGCGGAGCGCGGTTGGGGCAGCGCTCTAAGACGTGCTTGCCGTCAAAGGTGATGAGGTCCAGATCCTCCCGCTGGAAGTCCAGGCAGAGGGACGCGGCCTGCCGGAGCTTCACCGTCTCGCTGCCCCGGTTGATGACTTTGACGGCCCGGGTGATGACGTCGTAGTCCTCCAGAACGCCATAGTACAGCTCGATATCCGTCTGAGCGGCGGCGTCCTCCAGGATGATGACCAGGGTCTCGTCCTCCGCCGCCCCCCGGAAGGCGGGGAGGCCCTCCAGGGCATACTTGCCCCGCTCCACCCGGAAGCTCTTATAGCGGGGGCTGGCGCTGCGGCTTCCGTTGGGAAGCTCCAGCTCCAAGGAGGGGAGCCGATAGTCGCCCATGCCGCAGGAGGAATACTCCTGGGGCATTACGTCCAGGGAGAAAAGGCGGCTCCCGCCCGCCTCCTCGGGATTGGGGGCAAAGCTGCGGTCAATATAGCGGATAAGGTAGGAGAGGTCGCCGTCATGAACCCGGGGACCGTAGTAGGTGTGCAGCAGCACCCCGTATTCGTTGGCCTTCATCTGATAGGTGGTGTGTTTCGTGTGCAGGGTAAAAAGCCCATTGTCGCAAAGAATCATAAAGAATCCCTCACAGTCTTGCGTTTTCAAGGAGATGAACTGCGGCAATTGTAAGCGGTTTTGACCGGAGAAGCAAGTCAGGAAAGTTGACAAATTTTCGGCCCCGCCGCCCTCTGGAATTGTCGGTTTCAGATATAGGTCAGCCCCGGCGGGGCAAAACGCCGGGCCGGGGCTGCGTGGAAGAAGAAAGGTGGATGACAACATCAAAGGCGGTTCACGCCGCAGCCGCCTCAGGCCGGAGATTTTCGGACATGCGGGGCGCAGGCGTTTTTGTAAACGCGCTTTCAGCGGCGAAATGCATTACTTGCCGCCGGTAGAGGCGATGCCCTCGATAAACTGGCGCTGGAAGATCAGATAGAGGATTACCATCGGGAGCATAGCCAGCAGGGAGCCGGCCATCAGCACGGGGAAGTTCGTGGCGAACTGGCCCCGGAGGGTGGCCAGGCCAGAGGACAGGGTCATCATCTTCAGGTCGGAGTTGACGACCAGGGGCCACATCAGGTCACTGTAAGCGAAGACCGCGGTGAAGATGGTCAGGGCCGCCACAGAGGTCCCCGTCAGGGGGAACATGACTTTCGTAAAGGTCTGCCACTGGTTGCATCCGTCCAGGTACGCCGCCTCGCCAATCTCATTGGGAATGCCCATGTAAGTCTGGCGCAGGAAGAACACGCCGAAAGCGCTGACGATGCCGGGGAATACCAGGGCGAAAATCGTGTTCGCCAGGCCCATGTGCGCCACCATCTGGTACTGGGGGATGATGAAGATCTGGCTGGGCAGGGACATCTGGACCAGGATGATGCCGAAGAGGAAGTTCTTGCCCTTGAAGTTCAGCTTCGCGAAGGCGTAGCCCGCCATGGAGCTGAACACGATGGCGCAGAGTACCCGGAAGAGGATCATCAGGGCCGTGTTCCAGTACAGGTTCAGAAAGGGCAGGCTGGCCATGGCGTCCTTGAAGTTGTCAAGGATGAAGGCCTTGGGGAAAATCGTGGGCGGAATCGCCAGGCTTTCGGGAATGGTCTTGGAGCTGGTGAGGATCATCCACACAAAGGGGAAGATCATGATGATGGAGCCAAGGATCAGCGCCGCATAGGTCAGTAAGGTGGTGATCTGCTTGCTCCGGGTGAGCGAAGAGCTGGTTTTCATTTCGTCCCCTCCTTACACATCATAGTTGACCCACTTCTTCTGGCCGACGAACTGGATAATCGTCACAACGCCGATGAGAAGCACGGTCCAAATCACGATGGCGCTGCCGCTGCCGCGGCTGCCGGCCACGAAGGACTCGCGGTAGAACAGGTACATCAGGCTCTGCACGCTGGTGACGGCGGGGTTCGTGTCCTCCACCATCATGTAAATCAGGTCGTACACCTTCACGGAGGACATCAGGCGCATGATCATGACCACGAACAAGGTGGGGGAGACCATGGGCAGGGTGATATGGAAGAACTGCGTGACCTTGTTGGCGCCGTCGATGCTGGCGGCCTCGTAGTAGGATTTGGAGATGTTCTGAAGGCCCGCCAGAAGCAGCACCGCGTCATAGCCGATGTTGCTCCAAATGGCCACAATGGCGCAGGCGATCATGACCACATTGGGGTCGGTGATCCAGCCGATATGGGTTCTCATAGCTTGGTTCAGGATGCCGTATTCCCCGTTGAAGATCCAGCGCCACACCATGGTGACAGCGGCGGGGGCGCAGACCATGGGCAGGAAGAAGATGGTCCGGAAGGCGCCCTTGCCCTTGATCTTGGCGTTCAGCAGCATGGCCACCAGCAGCGAGAGAAACAGGCCGATGGGCACGGTGAGGATGCAGAAGTAGATGGTGTTCCACGTGGCCTTCCAGAACTCGGGGCGCTGGAAGATGTCGATGTAGTTCTGAAGCCCGATGAATTTGTAGTGGCCGAAGCCCAGGTGCTCGCAGAAGCTGGTGTACAGCGTCTGGACAAAGGGCCACAGGTTCAGCACGATCAGGCCGATGATGGTGGGGGCCACCATGATGTAGGCCCAGTTCTGCTCCCGCTTTGCGGCGGCGGACATTTTTACTCCCTTATTCACACAAAACCCTCCTCTCACTCATTTGCCAGCTTTTTGGCAGTCTCGGTGTTAATGATGTTCTGGATGCTGCCCATGCCGGCGTCAAAGCTCTGCTGGCCGTTATAGACCTTGTTCAGTTCATCCAGCACGGGGGCCTTCCACTTGGGACGGGCGGAGTTGTTGACACTCTGCACGCCATAGGCAAACTGGTCGTTGAGGACCTGGAGGTTCAGGTCATAGCCCGCGTTTTCAAAGGCGTCGAAATAGGGCTGCTCCGTGCCGTCATAGGCGGAGATGGCTGCGCCATAGCTGCTGGCGATGTTCTGGGCCTCCTCCGTGCCAAAGAATTTCAGCACCTCCAGGGCCGTATCCCGGTTCTTGCCCCGGGCGGCGGTGGAGTAGCACAGGCCGTTGGAGATGGTGGCCCGGCCGTCGCCCTGAACGGGATCGGGGCACTTGGGCAGATAGGCGATGTCCCACTTGCCCTGCATATCGGGGAAGCTGGTCGCGTCGTTCCACAGGTTCCAGTTGCCCTCCAGGAACATGGCGCCCATCTCGGAGAAGAAGGCGGTCTGGGGCGAAGTCTCCGCAAAATACGTCTGATCCGGGCACCAGTCGGTCTTTTGGAGGTTGATGTAGAAGTCCATTGCCTTCCGGGTGCCATCCTGGTCAAAGCCGCCCTGTGTCTTGTCCTCGGTGAGGATGCAGCCGCCCGCCTGGTAGACAAAGTTCCAATAGCCCATCTGGTCGTCGTTATAGGCCATGAACCCGTACTTGCCGGTGGCGTCGTAAATCTTCTGGGAGGCGTCCGTCATGTCGTCCCAGGTCCAATCCTCGTCCGGATAGGAGACGCCCGCGGCGTCAAACATCTCTTTGTTATAGCAAAGAACGATGTTGTCCTTGTCCTTGGGCACGCCGTACATCTTTCCGTCGCTCCCCTGGGCGTTGCCCCGGGAGATTTCGGAGAAATGCTTCTCATAATACTGGGGATCCACGCCGTCATAGAGGTTCGTCACGTCTGCCAGCATGCCGAACTCCGTGTAATACAGGATCTGGTTCGTGTGCATCCAGAAGATGTCCGGCATGGTGTTGGACTCGGCGGCCGCCTCCAGCTTGGTCCAGTATTCGTTCCAGCTGGTGACCTGCACGTCAATGACCACATCCGGGTTCTTTGCGGTGTAGGCGTCGCAGATCGCCACCATGCTGTCCTGCTGGTAAACGTCCCAGATTTGGAACGTCAGGTGGGTTTTGCCATCGGCGGCGCCACAGCCACACAGGCTGAGCAGCAGCGTGAGGGCCAGAGCGATGGCAGCAACGCGGGGGATTCTTTTCATAACTCCACTCCTCTGCTTCAAAATTTTGCGCGGTTTGTGTTCACTATGGGAAATCATAATACTACCCGAGGCCTGCTGTAAATGGACGGGATTTTACGAAATATACCCAGATGCCGCAAGAAACGCTTTAAGCGCAAATCGCCTGATATCTGGGTATATTTATCAAAAAATTCATTAATTTTCTACAGATAACGGTGTTTTCCTTTGTGCACAATCATGATTTTTGGAATTTTATCCCAAAATAGGTGCATAGTTTTTTCCGAAATTTTCCGTTATATGCCATAATGCGGGATTTTCCCTGGCGGATGGCGGGGAGCGGCCTCCAGGTATTCGCTGGGGGACAGGCCGGTCTCCCGGCGAAAGACCTTGGCAAAGTAGTTGGCGTTGGCGAAGCCGGAGGCCTCGGCCACATAGCTGATGGTGGTGTCCGGGTCCTGGAGGAGGAGCTTGGCGAACTCGATTCGGACGCGGGTGATATACTTCCCTGGGGAGACGCCGGTTTTCTTGGTAAATACCCGTCCCAGATGGGCGGAGGATACCTCCAGGCGCTCCGCCAGCTCGTCCACCCCCTCCAGGAAGGGGAATTCTTCCTGAATGATGGCCACAGCGGCTTCCACCAAGGGAGAGCCGCTGTCCGTCTGGAGATGCTCCGGCTGGCTGCGGAGCTTCATCAAAAGGGCGTAGGCCAGGGAAGATGCCATGTCGCCGGGAGCCTGGCCCTGTTCATCCTCCAGCACGGCCAGGGACAAAGCCGCCTCCCGCACCGACGCCGCGCCGGCAGGGAAGAGTCCGCCCGCGCCCCCCGGCCGCGCCGCCAGCAGCTGGGCGACCAGGCTGCCCTGGAGCTGGAGAAGGAAATACATCCCGTCGGACACAGCCTGGACGGTGTAGTTTCCCGGGCTTTCCAGCAAGTACGCCTGCCCGGCATCCAGCAGGGCGTAGTGGTCATAGGCCGAGACGGTCAGGTTTCCCTGGGCGGCGGCGGAGAGGATGTAGTCTCCGGTCTGACCGTAGCCGGTGATCCGGTCCCCGGCGGAGAGGGGGAGCAGCCGGACAACGGGCAAGGCCAACAGCCCCTGGACGGCGGCGTCAGGGGCTGTTGGCCGGATTTCTCGTTTTTCGTTGGGGCGAGGGGGCATAGGAAACCTCCGTCTTCAAGGGCTTTTAGTGAGCGATCGCCTGTTCAGTTTCCTTGTCGAAGAGATGGATTTTCTCCTTGTTGAGGGTCAGAGCGGCGGCATCGCCCACCTGGCCGTGATAGGTGGAGGGCGTGCGAACGACCAGTTTGCTGCCCTGGCAGTCCAGGTGGAGGTGTGTCTCGGCGCCCATCAGCTCGGCGATCTCGATGGTGGCGGACAGATCGTGGGCGCCATCGCCGGCCACGGGGTCCAGGTCCTCGGGCCGGATGCCCAGGACCATGGTCTTGCCGATGTAGGAACCCAAAGTCTTTTTATCCATCCGCTCCGGCAGGACGATGGACGAGCCGCAGGTTTTGGCGGTCAGCTTTCCGCCCTCCTCGGCGATGACAGCGTCCAGGAAGTTCATCTGGGGGGAGCCGATGAAGCCGGCGACAAAGAGGTTGCAGGGGAAGTCGTACAGGTTCTGGGGAGTGTCGTTTTGCTGGATGATGCCGTTTTTCATGACGACGATGCGGTCGCCCATGGTCATGGCCTCGGTCTGGTCGTGGGTGACGTAGACGAAGGTGGTCTGGAGGCGCTTGTGCAGGCGGCTGATCTCGGCGCGCATGGCGGTGCGGAGCTTGGCGTCCAGGTTGGACAGTGGTTCGTCCAGCAGGAAGACATCCGGGTTGCGGACCATGGCCCGGCCCAGGGCCACGCGCTGGCGCTGGCCGCCGGAGAGGGCCTTGGGCTTGCGGTTGAGGAGGTGCTCCAGATCCAGGGCGCGGGCGGCCTCGTGGACGCGGCGGTCGATCTCGTCCTGGGGGATCTTCTGAAGCGTCAGGCCGAAGGCGATGTTCTTATAAACGGTCATGTGGGGATACAAAGCATAGTTCTGGAAGACCATGGCGATGTTCCGGTCCTTAGGGGCCACGTCGTTGACCACCCGGTCGCCGATGTAAAGCTCGCCGCTGGAAATATCCTCCAATCCGGCGATCATACGCAGGGTGGTGGATTTTCCGCAGCCGGAGGGACCCACCAGGATGACGAATTCTTTATCCTGAATCTCCAGGTTCAAATCCGGGACAACGGTGACGTTGCCGGGGTAAGTTTTTTCAACATGCTTAAAGGTGATACTGGCCATAGGGAACTCCTCCTCTGTAATTTTGGCAAAAGCATAGCATGGGGACTACGGCAGCGCAAGGGTAAATTCCCGGCTCCGGCAGCAAAAAAGCGATATCTTAAACAAAGGAGAAAAAATTACCCGCAAGGTCAGGTTCTTGCCCTTGCGCGGGAAAAGAGACTGTGATATATTATTACCTTAAAAAGCGGAGGGGAGGAATCGGGCGTGTTTTTCCGAAAAGACTATGCTGCGCCAGGACCCGGCGTGGACCCGGACGAGCCGGAGAAAACCGGCGTGGCCCGCCTTGCGGAGATTTTGTCCCTGGAGTGCGTGACGCTGGTGAAGCTCAACTTGCTGTTTCTATTGAGCTGTCTGCCGGTGGTTACGATTCCACCCGCCATATTTGCCATGAACCAGGTGGTGCGGATGATGGTGCTGGACCAGCCGGTGACCCTGGGATACCACTATAAGACCGCCTTCCGGACCCACTGGAAGCGGGGATATGCCGCCTTCTTGATCACGGCGGTTCCGCTGTCGCTGTCTTTGTGCGGAATGTGGTTTTATCTCAGCCGGGCCATGGCCCAGCCGGTGCTGTTTTTGCCCTTCATGCTGTGTTCCACGGTGTTTTTGCTGACGCTGCTGGCCTCCACGTATTTTTACGGCCTGCTGACCACGGAGCGGAGCGTCCGGGAGTGCCTGCGGCTGTCGCTGATTTTGGGGGCGGGAAGGCCCCTGCGGGCTGTGCTGGCGGCCCTGGCGGTGTATGGAATGCTGCTGTTTTCGGTGCTGGAGTTTCCGCTCAGCGGGATTTACCTGCTGCTGATCGGGTTTTCCGGGCCGTGCCTTCTGGGCGGATTTTTCATCCGGACGGTGCTGAAACGGCTTGAGGAGAGGAGCGGGACATGATGTGGCTGGGAGTGGATTATTACCCTGAGCAGTGGGACCCGGGGCGGATGGAGGAGGATCTGGATACCATTGTAGACCTGGGGTGCAATGTGATTCGGATTGCGGAGTTTGCCTGGCACCGGATGGAGCAAAGCGAGGGGGCGTATGACTTCTCGTTTTTCGACGGCGCCATCGCCCAAGCGAAGCGGCGGGGCCTGAAGGTCATCCTGGGCACGCCCACCGCCGCCATACCGGCGTGGCTGGCGAGGAAGCGGCCGGACATCCTCTCGGAGTTCGAGGGAGGCAGGAGGAGGGCCTTCGGCGGGCGGCATGTGTGCTGCTACAACAGCCCCGCGCTGTATGAGTATTCGGAGAAAATCATCCGGCGGATGGTGGAGCACTACCGGGACGAGGAGGCGGTCATTGCCTGGCAAGCGGATAACGAGCTGGGCCACGAGGGCAGCGATTTGTGCTGGTGCCCCCGGTGCCGCAGCGCTTTCCGGAAGTACCTGGAGGAGAAGTTCCGGGGGGACATTGAGGCGCTGAACGAGACCTACGGGACCGCCTTCTGGTCCCAGGAGTACAATTGCTTTGAGGAGATCCCCCTGCCGGAGGAGACCATCACCACCCATAACCCGGCCCTCCGGCTGGACTGGGAGCGGTTTCGCAGCAAGAGCATAGGGGATTTTCTGGCCTTTCAGGTGCGCCTGATCAAAGAGACCGCCCCCGGTGCCGTGGTGATCCACGACTTTCCCGGCGGCGGGCTGGACAAGCACGTGGATTACGCCGCCGCCGCCCGCCCCCTGGACATCGCGGCGTACAACAACTACCCGGTTTGGGGCGGGCAGAAGGCGCCGTTGCCGCCCCATGCGATCGCCTTTGAACTGGACTACATCCGGGGGCTGAAGCGGCGCAATTTCTGGATTACCGAGGCCATCATGGGCGCTCAGGGCCACGACGTCACCGGCTACCTTCCCCGGCCCGGGCAGGCGAAGCTCTGGTCCTATCAGGCCATGGCCCACGGCTGCGAGGCGATGCTGTATTTCCGTTTCCGGGGCGCGGCGAAAGGAGCGGAGCAGTTCTGCTATGGCATCCTGGACGCGGACAACCGCCGGGGGCGGAAGTTTGCGGAGGTGCAGAGCTTCTTCGCGGACATCCGGCAGTATGAAAAGGCGATGACCGCCCCGGCACGGAGCGAGGTGGCCATTGTCTACGATTACGATTCCCTGGCGGCGTTCCGCATCCAGCGCCAGAGCATCCTGCTGGACTGCCACGAGGAGATGAAGAAGCTGTATAAGCTCTTCTATGACCGGAACGTCCCGGTGGACGTCATTCCAGCGGAGGCGGACCTTCGCGGCTACAAGGTGGTGATCCTGCCCCAGCTGCTGCTGGTCAAGCCGGCGTTTCAGGCCCGGGTGCGGGCCTTTGCGGAGGGCGGCGGCACGCTGGTGCTGACCTACCGCACCGCCGTCAAGGACGAGGACAACAACCTGCCCATCGGGGAGGCTCCGCCGGTGGGCTTCCGGGAGCTGGCCGGCGTCACCGTGGAGGAGACGGAGAGCCTCCAGGAGGCGGAGGCGTTTTCCCTGCTTGGCCAGGGGGACTTTGCCGGCCGGGAGGGCCGGGGCGGAATTTTCCGGGACATGCTGTCCGTCCAGGATGCGGAGATTTTGTACCGCTACGGCGATGCCTTCTATGAGGACCGTGCCGCCGTCACCCGGCGGCGGCAGGGCGCGGGGAACGTGTACTACCTGGGCTGCGGCCTGGACGAAGGGACGGCCGCCGGCCTGGCGGAGGCCATTTTGAAAGAGCGGGGCATAGAGACACTTTCCTCCCCGGAGGGCGTGGAAATCGTGGACCGGGGCGCCGGGGAGGACGCTGTCCGCCTGTACCTGAACCACAACGGCCATGCTGTTTTCGCGGGCGGAAAAGAGCTGGCGGCCTATGGCTGCCGGATAGAACGGCGCGCCGCCCCGCGGACATGACGAAGTGACGGATCCCCTGAAGGCAGGCCGCGAAAGCGGCCGGCCTTCAGGGGATTTACGTTTGCGGGCGGCTTAGAGAGCGGGGCTTATGCGAAGGGTCACGACGTCGAAGCAGCGGACAGGGAGGGTAATTTCCTGACCGGAGATCCGCAGTTCCGGGCAGGGGATGGGGTTTTCCATCAAATCGCACACGGAGGCTTGGGAGAAGGGGATTCCCAGTGTGATGGAGGCATCCCACCGGCGGCCGAAGGACTCGTAAAAGCGCAGGATCAGGCCGTCTCCGTCCTCGGCGGGCTTGACGGTTTCCAGGACGATGCCGGGAGAGGCGCAGGAGGCCAGGCTGAAGTGGTCCGGCAGGGTTCCGCCGCCCGGGGCCGGCAGGGCCATCAGCGGCTGATTGAGGCAGTAGCCCTGCCGGATGGTGCCGCCGTCGCGGAAATCACCGGCGTGGGGCAGAAGGCTGTAGGTAAAGGCATGCCGTCCCTGGTCGGCCTCCGGGTCCGGATAGGTGGCGGACTTGAGCAGCGACAGCGTCAGGGTTCCGCCCTCGGCGCTGTAGCCGTACTTGCAGTCGTTGAGCAGGGACACGCCATAGCCGTTTTCCGACACGTCGGCCCACTTGTGGGCGCAGACCTCGAATCGGGCGGCGTCCCAGCTGGTGTTGCTGTGGGTGGGGCGGAGGACGTGGCCGAACTGGATCTCATAGGCGGCTTGAGCGGCGTGGATGTCCAGGGGGAAAACCGCCTTGAGCAGCTGATGCCGCTGATGCCACTCCACCTCGGTCTCAAAATCGATGCGGGGCAGCCTGCCGTACAAAAACATGGTCTGGGTGATCACAGACCTCCCGTAATGCCGGACGGTCCGGATACCCGTCCGGACTCCCTCGCTGCAAATCTCCCAGGAGACCGGCGGATCCGCCTCCCAGTGCTTGTCCTTGTAGTAGGCGCTGAGTTCCCAGGCGTCGTAATCCCGGGGGAAGTCCTCGTAAACCAGCAGCTCGTTGAGGCGGCGTCCGGGGCGGCACAGCTCCCGCTTTGCAGCCTTGTCGAACAGGGAGGAGATGCCGCCGCGTTCGTCCAGCTCCAGGCGGTAGCGGCTGTTTTCCAGAAACCGCTCTCCGGCCTGGACCCCGCAGGGGGCGTCCTCCGGGGTCAAGACCTTCCAGCCCATGGCCGGGATGTCCTCGGCCCAGTACCGCCTTCCTTGATGCTCCACCAAGTCGCTGCGGGAAAAGCCCAGGGGATTGTACACCAGGAGACCCTGCTGCTTCACTTGCCCGGCAATCGCACCCAGAGCCTTTTCCGCCAGCGCGCCGCCCTGGGCGAACAGCTCCGCGTATTGCCGGTCGCTGTCCTCGTAGACCTCGTGGATGGAGGAGCCGGGGATAATGTCATGGAACTGGTTGAGCAGGATGGTCCGCCAGCCCTCCCGCAGGGCTTCCCTGGGGCAGGGGAGGCCGCACAGCGCCCCGGCCAGCACGGCCAGAGTCTCCGCCTTTTGGTAGAGGAACTCGCAGCGCCGGTTGTTCCGCTTGTTCTTGGCGATGGAGGTATAGGTGCCCCGGTGGAATTCCAGGTACAGCTCTCCCACCCAGCGGGGCACGCGGCCGGTGGCCAGGGCCTGCCTCTGGAAGCCTTCCTCGGCCAGGGCGAAGTAATCGCTGGTAAAGCTGATTTCCGTGCGGGGGCAGCCGGGAAGGCCGTAAGCGGTGCGGCGCTGGGTCTCCAGCTGGTGGCGGGTTGGGCCGCCGCCGCCGTCGCCATAGCCGAAGGTGAGGATGGTGTGATCCGAGTACGCCTTTTGCTGGAAGCGCTCCCAGGTGCCCAGCACCATCCGCGGCTCGGTGTTGCAGACATAGGTGGTGTAGGCGTCGCTCTCGTCGGGCCGGGGCAGGTCTCGGGCGGTTCCGAAGCAGGTGAAGATCTCCGTGCCGTCGATTCCCTGCCATAAGAACATATCATAAGGCAGCTTGTTGGTTTCGTTCCAGCTGATTTTTGTGGTAAAGAACCGGTCCACGCCGGACTTCCGCAGCAGCTGCGGCAGCGCCGCGCTGTAGCCAAACACGTCCGGGAGCCACAGGGTCCGGCTGTCCACGCCGAACTCCTCTTTCATAAAGCGCTTGCCGTAGAGGATCTGCCGCACCAGGCTCTCGCCGGAGGTGAGGTTGCAGTCCGCCTCCAGCCACATGGCGCCCTCCACCTCCCAGCGGCCCTCCCGGACCCGCTGGAGGATCTGGGCATAAAGCTCCGGGGCCTCCTCCTTGACGAACTGGTAGAGCTGGGGCTGCGAGGACATAAAGCGGTACTCCGGGAACTCCTCCATCAGCCGCAGGACGGTAGAGAAACTGCGCTGAGCCTTCTCCCGGGTCTGGGCCAGGGTCCAGAGCCAGGCCACGTCGATGTGGGTGTGTCCCACGCAGTGGACCACCGGCGCGCCGCCGCCGCATGCCTTTTCATAGAATTCCCGCCGCAGATAATCCCGGGCCTCGGCTACGCTGCTCCGGAAGCGCTCGCCGCCGGGTTCCCGCAGATCCAGCAGGCGGACCGCCCCGTCCAGGGCGTTCAAAATCTGCCAATACTCCCTGGACCCCTGTTTCAGGCAGCAGCTGGCGTCCAGGGGGACCTTCAGGTCGTAGTAAAGGGCCTCCGTCTCCCGGTCCAGCCAGACCAGATCCGCCAGGAACCGCCCGGAGACCTCGCTCATGCCGGTATACAGGTAGACGGCGAGGTCATACTCCCGCCCCGGTTCCAAAAGCGCCCGGCGGTGGTGGATGTCCAGTCCCTGGACCAGCTCCCCGTTGAGGTAGAGGATGCCCTGGGGGGAGACGGCGTCCCAGCCGGATTCGGTCCCCGTCTCCAGCTGGAAGTACAGCGCCTGTCCGGGGCGGGCCTCCGGGGCGGTAAAGCGGCGGCGGAACCAATAGTGGGCGTCCTTGCCCTGGTAGCTCTCCCCCCGGTCCCAGGGCGTCCAGGGACCCTCGGGGGGGCGGTTGCTGGTTTTGTAGGGCGCCGGGCAGCAGACGAAGCCGTCCAAGGGTTCTTTGCCGGCCACGCGCAAGGCGTCCAGCTGCTCGGTTATCACGCGGATTTTGTCCTGCATATAGTCCATTCCAAAAGCCTCCTTCAGTTTCATCTTGGGATTTTCACATCGCGCCCCGCGCCGCGGAGCCGGGGACAGGCCGGGCTTCCCGCCGCATAGCCGCCGTCTTTTCCCCGGGGGCGTCCTTTGGGCCTTGCTTGAAAAATGGCAAAGGAGCGAAATAAAAATTTTTGCCGGAATTGAAACCGGTTTTTATCCGCTCCCAGCTGGTAAAAAGTATTATAGCCTCCCCGGAAAGCCGGTGTCAATCGTGATTTTGCCAGCCGCTCAAAAAGACGGAGGAAGCCGCATAGAAGAGGCTTCCTCCGTCTTTTTCCCCGGCGGCCCTGGGGGCCGCCGTTCAGCTCTCCGGGATTTCCCCCACGCCGTTGAGAATAAAGCGGGGGCGGTAGGGATACTGCTGGCAGGTCTCCCGGCTGGATACGCCGGAGAGCACCAGGACGGTGTCCAGCCCGGTTTCGATGCCGGCGATGATATCGGTGTCCATGCGGTCGCCGATCATCACCGCGTTTTCCGAGTGGACCCCCAGCATCCGCAGCCCGGTCCGCATCATGAGGGGATTGGGCTTGCCCACGAAATAGGCGTTTTTCCCGGTAGCCAGCTCAATGGGGGCGATGAGCGCCCGGCAGGCGGGCACGAGGCCGGCCTCGCTGGGGGCGGTCAGGTCAAAGTTCGTCCCGATCAGCTTGGACCCGGCGTTTACCAGGCGGATGGCCTTGGTGATCTGCTCAAGGTTGTAGGCGGAGGACTCTCCCACCACGACATAGTCCGGATTCACATCGTTATAGGTGATGCCCTTGTCGTAAAGGGCGTTCATAATGCCATGCTCGCCCACCACATAGGCGCTGCAGCCCGGGGCCTGGCCGTCCAGGAAGCAGGCGGTGGCCAGGGCGCTGGTGTAGAAGTGGGATTCGTCCACGTCCAGGCCCATGCGGGCCAGCTTTTGTTGCAGCTCCTTGGGGGTGTATTGGCTGGAGTTGGTCAAAAACAGGAAATTTTTCCCCTTTTCCGACAGCCAGCAGACGAATTCCTTCACCCCCGGCAGCAGCTTGTTGCCGTGGTAGATCACGCCGTCCATGTCGCAGATAAAGCCTTGCTTCTTTCTCAGTACATCCATATGGTTCTCCTGTCGCTCAGGGCCGCGCGGACCCGTAATATGAGGAAAAGCGCTTGCTCACAGTCCCCGCCAGGACTCCGGCCGGAGCCGGCTGAGGTCCTGTTCGGCCCGCCGGATCTCCGCCAGCATGGCGTCCTTGTCCCCGTTCAGCGTTCCCCGCAGGACCAGGTAGTTGCTGGCGTGATTCATGCGGAAAACGCTGCCGGGACTGTCCAGGGCCTCCACCAGCAGCCGGGTCTCCTCCAGGACCTGGGGCTGGGTCAGCAGCCGGAACTCCCCGGTGCTTACCCAGTCGTAAAGCGGTGTCTCCGGCTCCACCATCAGCGTCAGCATCCCGATATACTCCGGGTTCATGGCGTTGAAGGCCCTGGCGGTGTCCACGGCGTGGCGCTCCAGCAGGTCCGGCCCGCCCAGGCCGGTGATGGCCGTGACGGACAGGGCGATGCCGCAGCGGCGGACCTTCTGTCCCATTTCCACGATCTCCGCCGCCGGGTGGCCCTTGCGCATGAGGGTGAGCACCTCGTCGCTGCCGGACTCCAGGCCCATGTAGACCATGCTCAGCCCCTTCTCCCGAAGGGTGCGCAGCTCCTCCTCGGTGCGGATGCGGATGGAGGCGGGGGAGGCGTAGCTGGTGACCTGGCGGCACTCGGGGAACAGTTCCCGCACGGCGTCCAGGACCGCATACAGCTCCGAGGCCTTGCGAACCAGGGCGTCGCCGTCAGCCAGGAAGACCTTTTCCACATGGTGATAGACCTGCCGGGCGATGCGGAAGTCCTCCAGCACCTCCTCCAGCGGCCGGATGGCAAAGCGCTTTTCTTTATACATGCTGCAAAAAGCGCAGGTGTTGTGGCTGCAGCCATAGGTGACCTGGACGATCAGGCTCCGAGCCTCGGAGGGCGGGCGGTATACGCTGCCGTGGTATCTCATAGGCCCAGCTTCTCCAGCGCGGCCATTTTCAGGCACACGCACAGCACGGCCATGGCCTCCTCCAGCTCCTCCACAGGGGGCAGGGAGGGGGCGATGCGGATGTTGGTGTCCTGAGGGTCCTTACCGTAGGGGAAGGCGGCGCCGGCGCCGGTCATGGAGACGCCGGCCTCCTTGCACAGGGCGAGGGTCCGCTTTGCGGTGCCGGGCATGGCGCTGAGGGAGACGAAATAGCCGCCCTTGGGCCGCTGCCAGGAGGCGATCTCCAGCGGAGCGACCTCCCGGTCCAGAGTGTCCACCACGCAGCGGAACTTGGGAGCCATGATCGCGGCGTGCTTCTTCATCAGCTCCAGGATGTGGGCCTTATCCCGGAGGAAGAGGACGTGGCGCTGCTGGTTGACCTTGTCGTATCCGATGGTCTGAATGGTAAGGAGCTTTTCCATGTGGGCCAGATTGGCCTCGGAGCAGGCGAAGCAGGCGATTCCCGCGCCGGGCAGGGTCATCTTGGACGTGGAGCAGAACTCGAAGACCATGTCGGGCCGGCCGGCCTGGGCGCAGAGGGCGAGCATATCCGGGAAGGGAACGAAATCCCCCTCGAACTCGTGGACGCAGTAGGCGTTGTCCCACAGGATGGTGAAGTCCGGCGCGGCGGGGGAGAGGGCGGCCATGCGGCGGATGGTCTCGTCGGAATAGATGATGCCGTCGGGGTTGGAGTATTTCGGCACGCACCAGATGCCCTTGACGGCGGGGTCCTTGACGGCCTCCTCCACGGCGTCCATGTCGGGACCCTGTTCGGTCATGGGAATGGCGATGAGCTGGAAGCCGAAGGTCTCCGTGACCTTAAAATGACGGTCATAGCCGGGGGTGGGGCAGAGCCATTTGACGGTTTCCTCCTTGCACCAGGGCCGGGGGCTGTGGAGCAGGCCGTGGGTATAGGCTTTGGAGACGGTGTCATACATCAGCTGGAGGCTGGAGTTGCCGCCCACGAAGACCTGTTCCGGACGGCAGCCGAGCAGGTCGGCGAAAAGCCGCCTGGCGGCAGGCAGGCCGGACAGCTCGCCGTAGTTCCGCACGTCGATGCCGTCGGAGACATAGTCCTCGGGGCTGCGCATCAGGGAGAAGATATCGCCGGCAAGGGCCAGCTGGGCCTTGCTGGGCTTGCCCCGGGCCATGTTGAGGCTGAGTTTTTTGGATTTGAGGCTTTCAAATTCCGCCTGCAGGCGGGCGTATTCTGCGGCGCGCTCCGCCGGGGTGAGCTGGGCGTAAGGCTTCATAGACGATCCATCCTTTCCGTTGGGCCAATTGCAGGAACCCGTGTTCAAAACCTCCGGCGCAGCCGGGCTTTTTCCGCCGCTGCGCGCCGCCGCGATCCTTCGTCCCGGCCGGCAGGGATTCCCCGCCAGGCCGGCGCGTCCGATTGTGAACATAGGGTTAAATTGGCATTTATAAAGCTTCGATGGGGACTAGTATAGCGAATATAAACGGAAATTTCAAGAAAAATTCCATTTTTCCGATTCGCCGCCGGAGAGGGGGGCGTCCGCCCTCCGGGCGGCGGCGTACACCCGCCGGAATCCGCGGCGCTTCGCGGGGAGGGGAGCGGAGCGGCCGGACCAGGGCGCGCCGGGGCCGCCGCGGACCGCCGCGAAAGAGCCGCCCCGGAAAGAAGCGCATGCTGCGGGTCCTTTCTAGAGCGTTTCCCCGGCGGAATGCCGTGAGGATGGGCATCATTTTTGCGGGAATCCCGGGAAAACCAATTGACGGCTTCCCTCCTATATGCTAGACTAAAGACAACGCGTCTATGACAGGACGCCGCTCCAAAATTTCAACCAGGACATGATTGGGAAAGAAGGAAGCATATGTACAAAATTGTCAGAAAAGAGGCTCTGCGCCCTACCGTCACCCTGTATGAGATTGAGGCTCCGCTGATTGCCAAGAAGGCCCAGCCGGGTCAGTTCATCATTTTGCGGGTGGACGAGAAGGGCGAGCGCATCCCTATTACGATCAATGCCTACGACCCCGAGAAGGGCACCGTTACCATCATCGTCCAGACCGTGGGCGCCACGACGGAGAAGCTCAGCCACCTTAAAGAGGGCGACTGCCTTCAGGACTTCGTGGGTCCCCTGGGCAAGGCCACCGAGACCGAGGGAAAGAAGAAGGTCTGCGTGGTCGGCGGCGGCGTGGGCTGCGCCATCGCCTATCCGGTCCTCAAGAAATTCCACGACGACGGGGCCGAGGTCCATGCCGTGGTGGGCTTCCGCACGGAGGATTTGGTGATCCTGGAGGACGAGTTCAAGAAGTCCTCCGACAAGCTGATCGTGTGTACCGACGACGGCAGCTATGGCCGCAAGGGCCTGGTCACCGATGCGCTGAAGGAACTCATTGACGCCGGCAACCAGTATGACGAGGTCTTTGCCATCGGCCCCATGATCATGATGAAGTTTGTCTCCAAGACCACGGAGCCTTACGGCATCCCCACCACCGTGTCCATGAGTCCCATCATGATCGACGGCACCGGCATGTGCGGCGGCTGCCGGCTGAGCGTGGGCGGCGAGATGAAGTTCGCCTGCGTGGATGGCCCCGACTTCGACGGGCATAAGGTGGACTGGGATCTGGCCGTGAAGCGGAACCAGATGTATATGGAATTCGAAAAGCACAAGCACGAGGAGACCTGCAACCTGTTCAAGAAGGAGGCCGAATAATTATGGCTATGGCCAATATGTCTTTACAGAAGAATCCCATGCCCTCCCAGGACCCCAATGTCCGGAATAAAAACTTCCAGGAGGTGGCCCTGGGCTATACCGAGGCCCAGGCCCTGGACGAGGCCAAGCGCTGCCTGAACTGCAAGAACAAGCCCTGCATGCAGGGCTGCCCCGTCATGGTCCATATCCCCGAGTTCATCGAGAAGGTCGCCGCCGGGGAGTTTGAGGAAGCCTATCAGATCATCTCCAATACCAGCGCCCTCCCCGCCGTCTGCGGCCGGGTCTGCCCCCAGGAGAGCCAGTGCGAGAAGTACTGCGTCCGGGGCAAGAAAGGCGACCCCGTGGGCATCGGCCGTCTGGAGCGCTTTGTCGCCGACTGGCACAACGCCCACTGCGCCGAGGCCCCCGAGAAGCCCGCCTCCAACGGCCATCGCGTGGCGGTCGTCGGCTCCGGCCCCGCCGGCCTCACCTGCGCGGGGGACCTGGCCCGGAAGGGTTACGAGGTCACCGTGTTTGAGGCCCTGCATCTGGCGGGCGGCGTGCTGGTCTATGGCATTCCTGAGTTCCGTCTGCCCAAGGCCATCGTCCAGAAGGAAGTGGACGGCCTGAAGGCCATGGGTGTCACCATCGCCACGGACACCGTCATCGGCCGGACCATCTCCATCGACGAGCTGATGGAGGAGCAGGGCTTCGAGGCCGTGTTCATCGGCTCCGGCGCGGGCCTGCCCATGTTCATGGACATCCCCGGCGTGAACTACCGCGGCGTTTACTCTGCCAACGAGTTCCTGACCCGCATCAACCTGATGAAGGCGTATCTGCCCGACTCCGACACCCCCATCCAGCGGCCCAAAAAGGTGGCCGTCGTCGGCGGCGGCAACGTGGCCATGGACGCGGCCCGCTGCGCCAAGCGCCTGGGAGCCGAGGTGTACATCGTTTACCGCCGGGGCATGGAAGAGCTCCCCGCCCGTAAGGAAGAGGTAGAGCACGCCGAGGAAGAGGGCATCATCTTCAAGACCCTGTGCAACCCCGTGGAAATCTTTGCCGACGAAAACGACGACGTGAACAAAATCCGCTGCATCAAGATGGAGCTGGGCCCCGGCACGGCGGCAACGAATCATGGGACGGTGACGGCGGAGAAGATCGTCATTG
>JAAVYM010000104.1 GCA_022791135.1 Oscillibacter sp. | reverse complement strand
CTGTTTACCTCCTGATTTTTCAAGGGTTTCAAGACTTTCAAAGTGGTCTCCGCCACATTTCCGCCACATTACGGGCCTTTTGCTACTGCCAACCCGTTTTCAAGTTGCCCTTGCTCAAAGAGCTTGATGCCCATTTCCATACTATCTCTGTGACAAGGACGTACCTGCCCATTGTCGTTTTCAGGCTGGAATGACCAAGGAGCTTTTGCAAGGTCTTGGGTTGTATCCCGCTTTCGATGGCCCGGGTGGCGTAGGTATGGCGGAGTGCGTGCATACAGAATCGTTTGATCCCCGCCTCATCACACAATTTATACAGGTGGGTATCGCAGGAACTGTTGTGCGATAGCTGTGCTGAATTTTTGGGGGACCGGCCCGCCAAACGCCTTGCTTATGACGATACTCCAAGGTTTTCTTGACAGTCAATGTCCGTTTTTCCCAGTCAATCGCGTCCCATGTCAGCCCAATCAATTCTCCTGTGCGCAAACCTGTCTCCAAAATTAGAGCATATTGATTGTAGTTGTGCGACCGTTTTGCTGTGTCAAGAAATATCTGCTGCTCTTCCACGGTGAGAAACTTGATATCGTCTACGGCGCGGACCGGCTTGGTGTACCTGACTCCATCCATTGGGTGTTTAGAAATCAGCTCATTCATCACGGCAGAGCGGAACAGCGTACCCATAGCGATATATGCCTGCCGAATAGTAGAACCAGCATGGTCATCCTCCATCAGGTTTAAGACCATCTTGCAGTGCATTGGCTTGACGCTTAACATTGCCATTCCGCCAATTACGGGCTGGATATTGTGGATATACCGTTTACAGTAGTTTCGCCGTGTATTTGGCGCCAAATCGCCCTCAACACGGTCGATCCAATACTCAAACCAATCATCAACAGTCATGGTTGATGGGGTAAACGTATTCCCGTATTTGTCAGTATGCTTAGCATCATCCAGCTAATTCCGTGCTTCCGGAAGAGTTGAGAAGTATCTTTCCTGACGTTTCCCGCGCTTATTGACAAATCTAGCGCAGTATAAACCATCCTTTCTCTGAGAGATTCCCTTGCCGATTTCTTTGCCTTTGAGGTTTTGCCCATTCGCCTTGCCCCTTTCACGACAGAAAGAGAGCAACTATTGCAACACCTTTATATTTTAGCATAGAGTTTCTCATTTCTCAATAGCTAACAAAGTTCAAATCACCAGTTTTTCACTGGGAAAAATCTCAAACTCTTTACGCTTTACCAGTCTCTTTGTGCCAACGTAAAGGACAAAGGGACAGTTTGGTTCCCTCAGCATACAGTCAATTTTATTGTGGCTGCATACATCATCCATTATGGGGTGCATTTGCAGGACGAGGTGGATCATACGCTATGATTATTATTCGGCTTAACCGGGTGCTGGCGGACAGAAAAATGCGGCTTAATGACTTGGCGGCCCAGGCCGGTATATCTAATGTCAATCTCTCTTACTTGAAAACGGGAAAAGTAAAAGCTGTTCGGTTCAGTACGTTAGATGCAATCTGCAAAGTTCTAAAGTGCCAACCTGGGGATATTCTTGAATATATCGAAGATGAAGGTTAAAAATGCGACTTTGAGACAAAATGTCCCAAAGCTGGGGTGGTTTGTTGGGCAGGAATGTGATATACCTAATGCCTATTGACAACTTAGAACGTAGGAGGCATTGAATATGGTAAAATCGAAAGTGCTGGTCTTTCTGGCAATACTTATGTTGGCATTGGTTGGATGTGAAAAGGTAGAACAGGAACAGCTAACAGTGTATTCTTTCAGTGGGAGTGAGGGGTGCCCCGGTATAAATAACGGTATAACGGATAACCGTCACACCGGTGCAGTACCCTTCCCCAGTGTAGCCAGCGGTGGTAGTGTACCCAGTAACGTAGCTGACGGTCTTGCTGCCACCATAGGCGCAGACGGCGGTGAAGCGGTCGCCGATCTCGTAATCATTGGCGTTATAAGTGTTATCAGTCTGCCACTGGACATCTTAAAGCTGCAACGTCCGGCCCTCCTCCGTGATGGTCTTGGGCAGGTGATTGGTGTCGGCGCTGGATAAATTGGGGTAACTGCGCTTGGCGGTGACAGGTTTGGTGGAGCTGCCATAGCCGGAGGATCCTGTGTGGATGGAGTCCACACCCAGAAATAGCATACCCTCAAAGCCGTCTTCTGTAGTGACAGACTTCTCCTGGAGCAGCAGCCCTAAAATGGTCTCCAAATCCTTGTTGCTGCTCTCCACCATTTCCGTCTGCGTTATCTTCTGGGTTTCCGCCCCGATGATGACTTCACGGAGGATATCGGAAGAACACTCGTAGTGATACCCTTCACGGTCAAAGGGGTCCCGGGGTAGAATGGACGGGTCTGTGGTAGGCGGGAGATCGTAGACCTTGCGGATTTCCAACGCTTCCTGGTTGAGTACGATGTCCACCGGCAGCAGTGTGTCCGGGTCTGAAAGATCCACAGCAGCAGCCGAAAGAGCCAGTGCGGCAATCAGCAGAGCCGATGCCATGAGCGATGCAAACGCTCTTTTCATGTTGGGGTCCTCCTTCTTTTTTCTCAGGGAGTGTAGTTCCCGCCCTGGATCAGCGGCTGCAGGTATGCCACAGCAAAGCCCAGGGTGTTGAGCACGATCCAGGTGACGATGATCCGCTTGAGCCAGCTGGTGGCTTCGGATACAGCCCGCTCATTGCGGGAGATCATCTGCACCAGCAGAGCGACGGATGCCGCAGTTACAGCCACGATGGTGCTGATCCCCACCAGCTCGCCGTATACATCTGCCATGATGGTGGAAAATCTGCTCCAGATCGTGTCGGCCGCAGCCGCCGGCTGCACGAACAGTACCATCATGTAGCAGGTACTTGCGGCCGCCTGAGACTAACGCTGTAGGCACTGGGACAGCTGGCACTGGATCTTCTTGCGATTTTGTGCCATATTGTGCGCCTCCTTCCTCAAAAAATGGGCAGCTAAAAACCGCCTCCGATGCGAACGGCTCTCGTTCGTCCCGGAAGCGGCCTGCTGCCATCGCCCAGTTTTAGACGATAACAGGATAGCACATTTTCATCGCCATGTCAGCCGCGATGAACTTGCCAATTTTCCTGCCATTTTTCTGCCATCAGGTTCCCTTCAACAGGGTCAGAAGCTCCAGCCAGGCATCCAGACACCCTGCCGGCGCGGTCCAGAGCCGGATGGAGAGGATGTTGACCGCCTGCCGCCGGAGCCGGTAGTAGTGCCGGTTCGAGATGTCCAGCCGGTACAGGATCTCCTGGTGGGTAAGCTTGTCCGGAGTAATAAAAGTCTGGAAGATGATATTATACATCATCTCGCCTTTCCCCAGCTTTTGCCGGAGCACCGAAGGAGATTGCCCAGATCGCAGCCGAGGTGCAGGCCCGGTTTGGGGCTTCCAGTATCCATACCGGGGAGATATTCCCTGCCAATGCTGCCCCCATCCTGCTCCCAGAAGAACAAAAATGGCCCCCAAGCCAATAGTCTGGGGGTTCCCCAGTTTCAAGGGCAAGGGGGTCATCATCAATGCCAGAGGTGAGACAGCGTTGGATAAACCGATGTTCCGCCGCTCTGTTTTGGAGCGCCGGTGCATCGTGCCTACAACCGGCTTCGACGAATGGGACGGTCAAGAAAGAAAATACCATTTTCGGCTGCTGGGGCAGGACAGGCTTTATCTGGCTGGGCTTTGAAGTGTTTTTCAAGACGAGGAGCGGTTTGTCGTTCTAACCACCGCGCCCAATGATACCATCATCTATGTCCATGACCGGATGCCAGTGTTGCTGACCGATGATGAAGTGATGCCCTGGCTCCATGATACCGGAATGGCGTCCGCAAAGCTGACAGCTATGCAGCCAGCTTTGGAGGGTATCGCCGTTTGATTACCAGAGGATGCGTACCCTCTGCCCCCACAGCGTTTCGACCTGAACACCGACCAGGTACTAGCCGTTGTTGTTCATTTCAATGTGGGTGGATACCCACTGCTCATTTAACCAGATATCCATTGTGGCGCCGCAGCGGAGGCCCCCGTAGCAGTCGTCGCTGTGAAAGCGGATATCCGCACGACCAGTTTGCATATCAGGAATTAAAATGCCTTCTCTCATTGATACCGCTCCTATTCTAAAAAATAGCAGCCGACACCCAATGCAAATGTGAGTGTCGGCTGCTTAGTATTTGCTGTTCGCTGCAACATTGCTCTCTGGAGTTGGTTATAAGCTATTACGCCATTTTCGCGTGTAACTTTAGAGATTTACATGGTGATTTACACTTCACCGAAATCCCCAAACCCTTGATTTATCAGGATTTATGGAGTTTTAACGAGTTATGAAATCAGATATCTATCTTACGATGCCCAGCCTCATAATTTTTCTAACTCCTGAATTTTCAAGGGTTTCCGGCGTTTTAGGATGCCTGTGGCATCATTCGCACCGCTTCAGTCTGTTCTTTTATCAGATTACAGCCCTCCGGCCATTTGATTCAAGCGTCCGGATATGACGCAAACCGCGTTGCCGCTCCAGATTTCCGGCAGGCCGGCATAACGGGTTTATTGTAGCATAACGTCTCTCATTTCTCAATAGAAATCGGGGCCATATTCCAGTTTTTTTGCCGCCTTGCATAGCAGCCGCAACACGCGGCCCGGGATTTTCCGCCTTCCCCGGATTGAAAAAAACCTCGCTGCATGATATAGTCAACGTAGTCAAAGGGCAGCAACTTCGTTCCCCCTGCGCAACCGAAAGCCGGACGCGCATGAATGCCGTATGTCGCAAGCCTCCCCTCCGCATGGAGCTGCACGCCACCGCCGAATCCACTAAATTGCTGCCGGTATCCAAATCTCCACCGGCCCTTTGCTGGAACTTTGAAAGGGGTGCTTTCTATGCCGATTCCCGGCGCTGTCATCCTGCCTCACCCTCCCGTTATCCTGCCCGCCGTGGGCTGCGGCCGGGAGCGGGAGATCCGGGCTACCGCCGCCGCATGCCGGGCCGCTGCAAAACAGGCCGCTGCCTGGGCGCCGGAGGCGCTGGTCATCGCCTCTCCCCATACCGTCTTGTACAGCGACTACTTCCACATCTCCCCCGGACAAGGCGCCTCCGGCGGCATGTCCGCCTTCGGTGCGCCGCAGGTCCGGCTGGAGGCCGCCTATGACACAAAACTGCGCCAAGAACTCATCCGCCAGGCGGAAGCCGCCGGTATCCGGGCCGGAACCCTGGGCGAGCGAGATCCCGCCCTGGACCACGGGACCCTTCTGCCCCTCTTTTTCCTTCGAGAGGCCGGAGTGGACTGCCCGATCCTGCGGGTTGGCCTGTCCGGCTTTTCCCCGCTGGAGCACTACCGCCTTGGCCGCTGCATCGCCCGGGCGGCGGACGTCTTGGGGCGCCGGGTGGTCTTCGTGGCCAGCGGCGACCTGTCCCACAAGCTCAAAGACGACGGTCCCTACGGCTACGCCCCGGAGGGTCCCGCCTTCGACCGCCAAGTGACCCAGGCGATGGCAGAGGGAAATTTTCTCCAGTTTCTCACCATAGACCCCGGGCTGTGCGGCCGGGCGGCGGAGTGCGGCCTCCGCTCCTTCCAGATGATGGCCGGGGCGCTGGACGGCCTGGCCGTGTCCCCCACCCTGCTCAGCTATGAGGGCACCTTCGGCGTGGGCTACGGCGTGGCCTCCTTTGCCGTCACCGGTACGGACGAAAGCCGCCGGTTCGAGGAGCGCTGCGAGGCGCTGGAGCGGGATAGGCTGGCGGAACGCAGGGCCGCCGAGGACCCCTGGGTCCGTCTTGCCCGCCTGTCCCTTGAAACCTATGTCAAAACCGGAAAACCCTTGGAATGCCTGCCGGACGGCCTCCCCGAAGGCATGACCGGACAGGCCGCCGGAGCCTTTGTCTCCCTCCACGTCAATGGCCAGCTGCGGGGCTGTATCGGAACCACCGGCCCCACTACCGAAAGCGTGGCCTGGGAAATCGTCCAGAACGCCGTCTCCGCCTGCTCCAGGGACCCCCGGTTCCCTCCCGTGACGGTGCAGGAGCTGGACCGGCTGGAATACAGTGTGGACGTGCTGGAGGGGCCGGAATCCATCGCCTCTCCGGAGCAGCTGGACGTGAAGCGTTACGGCGTCATTGTGTCCTGCGGCGGGCGAAGGGGCTTGCTGCTGCCAGATTTGGAGGGTGTGGACACCGTAGAGCAGCAGATTGCCATTGCCCGCCAAAAGGGCGGCATTCGTCCCGGGGAGCGCTACGCCCTGGAGCGGTTCGAGGTGGTGAGGCACGTATGAGCGCCGTCTGCGGGCTGTGCTTCCACCGTTGCCGGTTGGAGGAGGGCCAGGCCGGGTTCTGCCGGGCCAGGGCCTGCCGGGACGGAGCCGTCGTCCCCCTGAACTACGGAAAACTGACCGGTCTGGCCCTGGATCCCATTGAGAAAAAGCCCCTGCGGCGCTTCCATCCCGGAAGCCGGATTCTCTCCGCAGGGAGCTTCGGATGCAACCTCCGCTGCCCCTTCTGCCAAAATCACGCGATCGCCATGGCCGGAGAGGACGGCATCCAAACGGCAGATATATCCCCGGAGCAGCTGGCCGCCAAGGCGGAGGAGCTGCGCCCTCGAGGGAACATCGGGGTGGCCTATACCTACAACGAGCCGCTGGTTGGCTATGAGTTCGTCCGGGACTGCGCCGCGCTGGTCCGGGAGCGGGGCATGATCAATGTACTGGTCACCAACGGGACCATCGAAGAGACCCCTTGGCGGAAGCTGCTGCCTCTCATCGACGCGGCCAACATCGACCTGAAGGGCTTCACCCCCGAGTGGTACCGGCGGCTGGGCGGAGATCTGAAGACCGTCAAGCGCTCCATCGCCCTGGCTGCGGAGCGGTGCCATGTAGAGGTAACCACCCTGCTGATACCCGGGGAGAACGACCGTCCGGAGGAAATTCGGGAATTGTCGCAGTGGCTGTCCTCCCTCAGCCCGGAGATCCCCCTGCACCTGTCCCGATTCTTTCCCCGATACCAGATGACAGACTACCCGCCAACACCTCCCGAGCTGGTCTATCGCCTCGCGGAGGAGGCCCGAACCTTCCTGTCCCATGTCTACACGGGGAACTGCTGAGACACGATCCAAAGACCTTTTAAAAATCACCTGCCGCCGGCCCTGGCGGGTCTTGCCGCCTGGCGGGACCCGCCAGGGCCGGCAGATGAAAGTTGACTGTGACAAGATCAGGTGGGCGATCAAAATATACGGAGAACACGATGGAATTCATTTTTAATTACATGGAAAATGACGTCTTGCGGCAGAGACTGAATACTTTGACCCAGAAAATATATGGCTTTGATTTCGAAAATTGGATGGCCGGAGGATACTTTGAAGGCGACTATATCCCATATTCCTTTATGCAGGATGGAAAAATCTTGGCAAATATTTCAGCAAACAGGATGCATTTTATGCAAAACGGCGTCCCCAAGTATTACATCCAGCTTGGAACCGTCATGACAGACGAGGCGTTCCGAAATCGGGGCCTTGCAAAAAAGCTGATGGAACATGTTCTAAAAGAATACGAACACAAGTGCGACGGAATCTACTTGTTCAGCAATCCGGACGCCCTGGACTTCTATCGAAAGGCAGGATTTCAAGAAAGCGATCAATATCAATACTCATTAAAAAAGGAGTGGTTGGGCCGGGCGAAAGGGGACGCCTTTTTCAGGAAAACATGTGAGCAGGACGAACAGATGAAGCAAAAATACATAGACGCCGTAAGAAACTGTGCCATAAACGCAGCTTTCGAACACATCAACAAATTTGGACTGCACATGTTTTACACCGCCAGCCTGCACAATGTATATTATGCAGACGATATAGACTGTTTTGCCATTATAGAGAAATCGAACGATACGCTTATCCTCAAAAGCATTGTAAGTAAACAGCCTATTTCCATGAAAGACGTCGTGTCCCATATTGATGCCATGTACGACTCCCTGATACTTGGTTTTCCGCCCGCTTCCGGGGACCTTGCTATGTTTGAAACATCGGTTTATGACGGCAGAAATGATACTCGCCTGTTCTATCGCGGAAAGGATTTAGAATGCATTGAAAAAGAAAAGCTGTGCTTTCCCCAATTATCACACGCATAGCTTCGAGTCTGTCCGACCGTTTTCGACAATGATAAGCGTCTATTTTCGTCATTTTGACGAAATATAATTCGCCAGCACATACCTGCACGAAAGGAAACCGGGAGAACCCATAAGCCCTATTGACTTCTTCGCCAAAAACGCTTAGACTGTACGCTTGACCGGTCATCCGTCACAAAGGAGGACTACCTATGAGCGCCGAAAAAGAACATCCACCGTTTGCCCGTCCCGTGGGGAGCCGGGGAACCATTGACATGACCCACGGGCCGCTGCTGGGAAAAATTCTGCTGTTCAGCCTGCCGCTGATGGCCTCGAACCTCTTACAGCTGCTGTTCAACACAGCGGACGTGGTAGTGGTGGGCCGCTGGGCCGGGCACCAGAGCCTGGCCGCCGTGGGCAGCACGGCCTGCGTCATCAATCTGGTCATCAACCTGCTGGTAGGTATCTCCGTGGGGGTCAATGTGGTCATCGCCCGCTATTTGGGGGAGACCGGCCGGGAACAAGAGATCTCTAAGGCCCTGCACACCGCCCTGCTGGTGGGCGCCGCCGGGGGCGCGCTGCTGGGCGGCGTGGGCATTCTGTCCTCCGGATGGATGCTGGACTGCATTTCCGCCCCGGCAGACGTCCGGCCCCTGGCGTTGGTGTACCTCCGGATTTACTTTGCAGGAACCCCCTTTATGATGATCTACAACTACGGCGCGGCCGCCCTCCGGGCCGGAGGAGACACCCGGCGGCCGCTGCTGTTTTTGTCCATCAGCGGCACGCTGAACGTGCTGCTGAACCTCTTTTTCGTCATCCGGCTGCAAATGGACGTGGCCGGAGTCGCCTTGGCCACCGTCATCAGCCAGGGCTGCAGCGCGGCGATGATTCTCATTTGCCTCAGCCTGTCCCGGGGAGAGCTGCACTTCTCCTTCCGCCAGCTCCGGGTGGATCCCTGGACTCTCCGGGCCATGGCCCGGGTGGGCGTCCCCGCGGGTTTACAGGGATGCCTGTTCAGCTTGTCCAACGTGGTAATTCAGGGTGCAATCAATACCTATGACAGCATCATCATCGCGGGCTACAGTGCCGGGGCCAGCATCGAAAACTTCATCTACATCGCCACCAACGCCTTCCATCACGCCTGCCAGACCTTCACCAGCCAGAACCTGGGAGCCAGGCAGCGCCTCCGAATCTTCCGGACGGCCCGTCTCTGCATGTTGTGCACGCTGACCCTGGGCGGGCTTTTGTGCGCCGCCGTACTGAGTTTCGCCGGGCCTCTGGTCAGCATTTACAACAACGACCCGGCGGTCGTCCAGGCCGGAATCGCCCGACTTTGGACTGTGGTGCCCTTCTACTTGCTCTTTGCCGCAGGAGACGTGCTGGTGGGGGTGATCCGGGGCTGTGGAGCCGCGGTGGCCCCGGTGATCATCAATCTGCTGGCCACCTGCGCCCTCCGCCTGGCCTGGGTACAGATGCTGGATACCAGCGTGGTCAGCGTCACTTGGGTCTACGCCTCCTATCCGGTCAGCTGGGCAGTGTTGTTGCTCACGCTGGCGGCTTTTTGGCTGTTCCTGCGGGGAAGGTACTGGCCGATGCGCCGGAGGCAGCGGAGGAGCCAGAAGGCCTGTCCTCATAAGCCCAAGGGGAACCTCCCTTGAAAAGCATCTTCGGAGTTTTCCAGTCTGCCGTCTAAAAACAGTGAATAAACTATCATTTGAGGGAAACAGTTTTATGAAAAGGGCAATAATAATTCACTTTGTTATGCTTATGAGCGTGGTTGGGTTGTCAGCTTGTGCAACAGCAGCCCCCAATACTTCTGACCCATCAGCCCCAGATAGACCAGAAAAAATGTATGAAGATGTTGCAGTTGAAGATTTCAAGCAGGTTAATATAGGTGGCAATGCCTCGTCTATTGTTATCCGGCGTAGTGAAAGCGAAAACTTTGAGTTTTATAACGGGGATTTGAATCCGGCTCATACATATACCGTTTTCTGTGACAAGGATGGAGAAACACTCAACATAGAACTAATGATGGATAATCTAGAAAATGATAATGATATCCTCGGTTCCCCCATGATTGACATACCACAAAATGAATTCGAAAAAATTGAAATAACCGGAAAATTTGGGCAAGTCTCTTTATATACTATCAATTCAGATGTGGTGATTCATGCAAACGATTCACTTGTGAATCTTAATTTGGAGTCTGATCATTTGAATCATAATATCACGCTGGATGGTTCAGAATCAGATACGTTTAGAAGCGTTTCAGTTTATTTCGATAAATTTCCTGACAATATAAAGATGGACTTAAACTTGATCCAGGGTAGTACAATAAATGATCCACAGGATATACTTAAAGAGAAAGGTCTTGAATCAGGCTCTGGAAAACCGGTCATAAGTGTTAATTATACACAAGAAATAAACATTTATAGTGAAGAATAAAACTCTGGCAGGGCGGCTGGCGCTATTCCGTCACCCTGTATTTTATAAAATCAGAGCATTGTATAAATATACGCCATTTTAAGTAGAAAAGCAGTAGCGGCATGAGGTTAATAAGGGATAAAAACAAAAGCGGGAACGTCCTTTCCGGAAGGGGCGTCCCCGCTTTTTTATTCCGAACTCTCATAGGGATTGACATAGCCGGGCGGGCAGAGATTGGCTTCGCTCCAAGCCAGCATAGAGCGCAGCACCGGAATGAAGCTCTCCCCCATGGGCGTGAGGCTGTACTCCACCTTTGGCGGAACCTCCGGGTAGACCTCCCGGTGAAGAAAGCCGTCCTGCTCCAGCTCCCGGAGCTGCTTGGTCAGGGTAGACTGCGTGATGCCCTCCAAACGGCGGGACAGCTCGCCGAAGCGCTGGACCTTATAAAAGGCCACGTACCAGAGAATCAAGATCTTCCACTTTCCGCTCAGGACCCCCTGAAGCCGGCTCATGGGCACACACCGGGCCATGGCCGCCTCCCCCTGAAATTTGCTGCCGGACACCGGCGTTCCCCCCTTCGCCAGAATACCCCTTGAGGTCAAGGGGCGTATGTTTGACCTCATTTGAAGAACTGCTTCGTACCAAATAAGATACTTTCAACCAAAAAAGACCGTACTTGCGCGGCAAAGGTTCTCGCGTTACTATACCGAAAACGGCGGCTTGCCGCCAGAAATGCGGAAAGGAGCATATTGTATGCACTACACAGGAACTATTTGGCGCCCTCCTTACGAGGCAGACTCCCTGCTGCTGGAGGCAACGGCGGACTGCACCCACCACTGCTGCAAATTCTGCACACTGTACGAAAACCTGCCCTTCCGGTTCCGCATGTCCCCTCTGGAGGACATAGAGGCGGACCTGCGGGAGGCACAGCTGTGGGCCTGCGACCCGCTCGCCCGGCTATCCGCTCAGCTCCAGGGGCTTCCCCGGCCGGAGGGTCCCCGCCGGGTCTTTCTCGTGGGAGCGAATCCTTTTGTCCTCCTCCCCCAGCGGCTGGAAGCCATCGCCCAAAAAATCAGAGATTATCTCCCAGCCTGTCAGACCATCGGCTGCTTCTCCCGGGTGACGGATATCGCTCTAAAAACCCATGAGGAACTCCAGCGACTCCGGCAGCTGGGATTTGACAACCTCACCATCGGCGTGGAAACCGCAGACGATGAAGCCCTGGCCTTCATGGACAAAGGCTATACCGCAGAAGAGGCCCTCCGGCAGGTCAAACGGCTGGACGAGGCGGGCATCTCCTACAGCTTTCTATACCTGGCAGGCATCTCCGGCGCCGGCTTGGGCCGCCGGGGTGCGCTGGCCAGCGCAGACTGGTTTAACCAAACACGGCCAAGGATCATCGGCTCTTCCATGCTGACGGTCTATCCGGAGTCCCGGCTCTATTCGGAAATTCAGGCAGGCCGCTGGAGAGAAGAGAGCGAGCTGGAGAAGCTGGAGGAAGTAAGACTCTTGGTGGAGCGGCTGGAGATCCCGGTGCGCTTTGCCACGCTGGGCGCGTCCAACGCTGTCCAGGTAGACGGGACCCTGCCCCGGGACCGGAGGCAGATGCTCGCCCATCTGGCCGCAGTCTGCCGCAGCGAAAACGAAACGGAGCTGCGCCGGTACCGAACCAGCCTCCGGCATCTGTAAGGGTCGGCAGGGAGCCGTCCCGCCGCTGGGCCTTGTTCAGCGCTTCCGGGAGCCGGGGCGCAAGATGCGGAGGTTCTTTTGCGCTATCTCGATGAACAACTCCAGGGCAAGCTTGAATTCCCGCCGCCGGAAGTACATTGCCAGCAGCACGCCGTCTCCCACAATGGCACAAATTGCCAGCCGGACGGCTAAGACCCACAGCAGCGGACCTTGAACCAGGCCGCATAGGACGTGCACCACACCCCAATCGGCGGCCAGGACAGCCAGGTAGCCGGCATACTGGCGGAAGAACGGCCACACCGGCTTTTTCAGGCAGTGCCAGAAGAACAAACAGGGGTCCAGCCACGCTGAGGTCAGCAGGGCGCTAAACAGCGTCCCCAGGAAAACGCCCGTGATGCCGGTGAGCCGCCCCAGGATAATGGAAAACACCAGATTCAGCATCGCCTCCGCCAGGGCCTTGTACTGGTCCAGCTGAAACATACCCAGGGCATACCAGAAGGTGCCGATAGCGGTGCGGAGACCATGGTAGAAAAAAAGCAGGCACAGGATGCACACCACGGCGCTGTCCATCAAAAAGTGTGCGCCGAAGCTCAGCTCAATGAAGGGCGGCAGCAGTTCATAGAGGCAGATTGCCGCCACGCCGTAAATCCACTGGGCAAAGAAAAACGCCGTCTGAAAAACAGGCTCCATAGCCTCCCAATCCTCGGCGGCGCCCAGGTTCCCGACGCTGGCCCCCAGGCTTCGGAAGAGCCGGTCCAGCACTTGGCGGACCGAGCTGATGACCATGTAATAGTTGGAATACAGCCCCACCGTGGCAATACCCGCAAAGAGAGAGAGGAGCAGATTGTCCGTGCTGTTAATCACCACCGCCCCCAGCCGGTGGAGGGTCAGGGCCCTGATGTTGCGGCGGATGGAAAGCCGCTCCTTGTCCGGCAGCCGGCAGGAGGTTTTCTCCCGCAAAAAGGGATACATCCGGTCCGCCTGCCGCGAAATGCAGAGGTTGCAAAGGATGGTGCACACAATGCCCGCGATGAGATACAGCAAAAAGTTGCCCAGCGTGACCAAAATGGCAATCTGAACCGCCGTCCGAAGGATGCAGAACGCCCCGCTGTAGAGGCTGATGACATACTCCCGCTGATGCGCCGTGATGATGCTCTGCCGGTAAACCAGCAGATAGGAAATCACCGAGTTGCCCAGGTAAAGCAGGTAATCCAGCACCAGATACTTCACATCGGAAGCCTCTCCCGCGATGGTCTCCAGAAACGGCAGCATTACCAGCCCCATCAGGCCCACCGCCGCCGCCACCCCCAGGTACAAGCGTTGGTACAGCTTCATCAGCGCCTGCTGCGCCGGGATGTCCCCCGTCGCCGCAGGGCGGTACAGCGCAAAGCTCATGGCCGGGCCAATCCCCAGCTCCGACAGGGCAAGAATCCCCAGCAGATCGGAAAACAAGCCGTTCACGCCCACATAGCTGGCGCTCAGGGTGCGCGTGAATATCACACGGGCAATATAGCTCAAAATAATAGTCAGGCTCTGGACGGCCATACCTGTCCCGGCATTAAGGGCGGAATACTCCGCCCGGCTTCTCTCCGGCGAGCCGGACGACTGCCGCTGCATCAATGAGTTCCCTCCTAACTACTTCCCATATTTTCCCTTTTTCTTTCATTTTTCCCCTTGCCGGGCGCAATTTTCACAATTCGGACGAACCCATGTACAAAAAGGGTTGATTTTTCTTTTTCCATATAATATACTGGCGTACACAATATTTGAGCCTGGAAACGGAGGTGTGCAGCGTTGATTTCGGTCATCATACCCATTTACAATGCGGCGCCCTATCTGCGCCGCACCATCGGCTCCGTCCTGCGCTCCGCTTTTGAGGATCTCGAGCTGATTTTGGTGGACGACGGATCCACCGACGGCGGCCGCAGTATTTGTACAGAATACGCCAAAAGGGACCGGCGTGTCAAGGTCCTTTCCCAAGAAAACAGCGGCGTTTCAACCGCCCGGAACCGGGGGCTGGAGGTTTGCCGGGGAGAATGGGTCGTGTTTGTGGATGCGGACGACTGCATTTCCCCGGATTTTTTGACCCTCATCGCCGGGGAGGAGGACGCGGATTTGCTGCTGTTCGACTTCGCCGGGAGCGAGGAGGCCCTGACCTCCGGCCCTCGGACGGAGAAGGTCCTTCGCTATGGACCGGCGGACATGCCCGGGCTGGCGGAACGCATACTGGCTCCCCGGCAGCTGCGGGAAAATGGGCATGTAAATTTCCGCTCCTCCAACGGGAAGGCATTTAAACGGACAATCGTCCAACGGCGCGGCCTTCGCTTCTCTCCGGAGCTATCCTATGGAGAGGATAAACTTTTCAACCTGGAATACGCCCTCCAGGCGGAGAATTACACCTATTTCCCCGTGCCGGCCTATTTTTACGAGACTCACAGCGGCTCCCTCTCCCAAAGTCTTCCCCCGGAGCTGCTGAGCGTCTTCATGCTGCTGATGGAAAAGCTCTGGGCCGTTCTGGACGAGGCAGGCCAGTTTCCCGCGATGGAGGGAGCCTATGCCGAGTTCGCCCTGAACTTCATCGAGCACACGCTGAACAATTTGATTTTCAACCCCTCCAACCCGAACTCCCGGCAGGAGCGCTACTCCATGTGCGCCCGCCTTCACCGCAGCCCCGTTTGCCACTGGGCACTGAAGCGGAACCTCCGGTACGGGCATTTGCAGAGAAAAGTTCATCTGCTTGCCTTTGACTTGGGCTGGTATCACGCTGTGGATGCACTCTGCGCCTTCAACCACGCCCGCCGGAGGAAACGAGGCAGTTGCTTGCCAAAATAGGAACAGAAAGGACGGCGCTATGATCTCCATTATCATTCCCGTATACAACGCCGGACAATACCTGAACAGCTGTGTGGATTCCATCCTGCGCTCGACTTACCAGGATTTTGAGCTTCTCCTGATTAACGATGGGTCCACCGACGCCAGCCCGCAAATCTGCGCAGACTACGCCGCCCTGGACCACCGTGTCAAGCTGATCAACCAGGAAAACCAGGGCGTCTCCGCCGCCCGAAACCGGGGGTTGGAGGCGTGCCGCGGCGAGTGGATTGTATTCGTGGACGCAGACGACACGATCGCGGTGGACTTCCTGAGCCTGGTGGCCCAGGAGGAGCAAAGCCCCGACCTGATGCTGTTCGACCACACCTCGCGGGAAAAATCCCTGGACGCGGCAGGACCGGCCTTGGAGCGGCAGTACTACCAGGAAGCGGATATGCCCCATCTTGTGCGGTGCATCCTGGAGCCAACGCAGCTGCGGAAAAACGGAAATGTGAACTTCTGCTCCCTGTGGGCCAAGGCTTACAAAAAGTCCATTATTGAACAGCATTGCCTCCGGTTTTCCACGAATTTGTTCTATGGAGAGGATATGCTCTTTAATACAAATTACGAGCTGCACATGAAAAGCTGCGTGTATATCCCCTATACGGCTTATTTTTACCGGCTTCGCCGTGATTCCGCTTCCCACCGTTTCGATCTCCGGTTTTCGGACAACAACGAGACTCTGCTGAAAGAACTCAAACACACCCTGGACACGCACGGAGTCTTCTCCTCCCTGGTGCTGGAATACAGCTCCTTCGCGCTGAACTTGCTGACCTTTTTGCTCTCCCGTGTGACCTTCAACCCCAGCAACTCGGGTACCTTTCAGGAAAAGCGCCGCATGTGCCAGCACTTCTTGAAAGACGAGACCTTCCGAAGTGCGATGGCGTACAACTTCCAATGCGGCGTCTGGCAGCGCCGGCTCTTCCTGCTGACGTTCCGGCTGCGGGCCTATCGAATCATAGACGCCGCCTGCCGCGTTCTCCACATCATCTGGAGGCAGAAGGGGACCGTCTAGCCAGCCGGTCCCGCACCCTGCGGTATAGGGCGTAGACCGGCCTCCCCAGGCGGGTGCCTGTAAGAATCATCCAAATCACCCGTTGAAAAAGTTCATATATATGGAGGCTTCCGCGCCGGTGCAATTCCCACAAGACGCGAAGGGCCTCCTTTCTCTTTCCGTATTTCTGCGCAAGCCAATACCGCCGCTCCAGCTTCCAGCAGGCCAGACGGTTTCGGGATGCCTCGTCCGCAAGAGGGCAGAGGGCGGCGATCTCGTCCGCCAGATCCTCGTAAATGGCAAACTTCCTCTCCTCCTGGGCCTGGGTAAGGGGCGTCCTGGAGTGGCTGCCCGGCCGGAGGGCAACGCCGTATAACTCCTCCGGAATGGTGGCGCACTTGTGGCGGAAGAGCATCGGAAGGAGCATCTGAAAATTTTGTCCCACGCCGTACTCCGGAATGCGCCGCCCGGGATAGATTGTGAAAAAGGCCGGAGCGCGCAGCATATAGCAGCCGCAGCACACATAGGTCCGCCATTCCAGGATATCCCAGAACAGCTCCTCCCTGGACAAGTCGCCCACGCGCTCGTCCCGCTCGCGGCTGCGCTGCCCGGTGGCCCAGTCAAAGTAATACGACAGCGTGCGGACGGCCTGATACTCCGGGTGCTCCCGAAAAAAATCCACCCGCCGCCGGACGGACTCCGGCTCCAAAACATCGTCGCTGTCCGGCCAGATCAAAAATTCCCCCCTCACAAAGGGCAGCCCCCGGTTGATGGCGGCGGAGGCGTTTTGGTGCGGGCCGATGACGATGCGGTATTCATAGCCCCGGGCGGCAAATTTCTCCCGGTAGCTCTCCGCCACCCGGAGGGTCCCATCCTTGGACCCATCATCCGACAAAATCAGCTGGATGTTCGGATAGCTCTGGGCCAGGAGGGAATCCAGAAACCCCGCCAGATAGTCCCCGCCGTTGTAGACCGGCGTGACGGCGGAAACCAGGCCGCTTTCGTATTCCATCAGCGCTCTCCCCTCCGCCTATTTGATGCGGTTCAAAAAAGCCACATAGTCAAAATCGTCCAGAAAGCGCCGCTTCCGAAAGCCGGGCTTAAAGTTTGTCAGCACGCCGACTTCATCCTGCTCCTCAAATCCCTTGATATAGCAAGCGGAGGAAAATTCCGAATAGGGCCGGTGGGTAAACACCAGCTTATTGGGCCAGGACAGCCGGTCAAAGCGCTGGAGGGTTTCATAATCGCAGTTGCCTTGGTCCGTGCCCATCAGGACAAGCCGGTCCCAGTTGATCTTCCGCTTTCGTTCCTCCCACTTCCCGGCCCCCTCCTCAAAGGAAGCATAGTGGACAAAGTTTACCCGAACATCCCCCAGCAGCCCCGCCGGGCAGGGTCCCGGCTCCTGGATCTCCACAAGCGGCTGCTCCATGTACCATCGGGGGTTTTCCGCCAGCTTGACCAGATCCCGCAGGGAGATGGTGAGGTTTACCGTGGGCGTCAGGAACTCCAGGCCCAGGTCGTGGTACATGACGCCGCCGATGCAGTTTGTGGCCAGGATGGAAAAATCTGTGATTTTCAGGCGGGCGCGCTTACACTTCCGGTAAGCCAGCCACTCGTATTTCCGCAGCCTTTCACACAGATAGGACAGGTACTTCATACAATACTCCTTTTCAGCCGCCGCCATAGCCCAGCGGCCCACATTTCTTCAAACAGGAAAAACAGCGCCCCGGCAGGCGGTGTCCGGTACAGCCCCCCGGAACCGGGACGGAAGCGCGGGTCCTCTCAGCCGGGGCGGAGGGGCCGCCTTCTCCCCACAGGGAAAGCAGTCCAGGCTCATCTGCACCGCTTCCTCGGGACAGGCGGCGGCACAGCCGAAGCACACTGCCCGTTCCCGCCTCATTCCGCCCCTTGGCAGAGGCTTTTCAGCAAAAATGCTCCGGATTTCCGGGCCTCTGCCGCAGTTCTCGCCCGCACCGCTTCCCAATCCACCGGGGCGTCAATGTCCCCGCCAGCCCAGCACAGCCGGTCCTCCAAGCCGTGGAGGCGCAGTATGTTTTCAATTCTGGCATTGGTCCGGCTATGAGCAAACGCCAAAAAGCGCTTTTGATAGAGAATGCTGAAGGCGGCGGCATGGAAGGAATTGGTCACCACGTAGTCCGCGCCGTGGATATAACCCAAAAATTCCGCCGGCCCGGCGGAGCGGTCCAGTTCCGTCGGGAACCCCACCGCCATGTGCGCCCTCTCCAGCTCTATGACGCGCAGCCCCGTCCTCTGGGAAAGCGCTTCCATGTAAGCGGTCATCCGGGGATTTCGCTCCGTGACGTAGACCAGGATATATCCCGTCCGGGAAGGGCGGCGCTCGATTGCCTCCCACGCGGGCCGTTCCAGAAGAAACACCGGGTCCAAAACCGCCGCAACCTCCCCCGGATGAAAGCGCTTGACATAGGGCACAGATTCCGCCTCCCGAAGGGAAACGGCATCCACATGCCGGACCAGCCGGGCAAATTCCCCGTCATACCGGGGCGGAAGGGACGCGCTGCCCAGGCTGGCGGCATAGGAGACGACCCGCTCCTTCCAGGCGCTTTGGAACGCGCCGAAGTACACCCTCCGCAGCCCGAAGGTGATATCCGGATTCCAAATCTGGTCACTGCCCACAACATAGGTCCGGTAGGGCAGCCGGCGAAGGCCGGAGGGAAGCCGGATCTTGGGCTGATGTAGGTCAATCAGATATTCCCGGCGGAAGCGGTTCATGTTGGCCTTTCGGGCGGCAAATTCCCGCCGGGCGCACAAATGCTGGAAAAACTTCTCCCCCATATTCAGCAGGGACCACGCCATCCCCCGCAGCCCCGAGGCCGGCACGTATGGCGCCCACCAGTAGCGTCCGGTCATGAAAAGCGGCGCATATCGGACGATATCCGCCTGGACGCCCTGCCCCCGCAAAAAATGTTTCAGCCCATACGCCTGTAACATCGCGCCGAAATTGTCGGCACAGTGGAACGTGAGAATGCCGACGTCTCCCCCGCGTTCCGTGCCCCAGGCGTCCTCCGGGCGTCGTTCTGCTCCATTGGGCATTTGCATTACCTGCCATTCCTTAGAATAAACCGATTTTACCACAGGCGTGAGGAGTTGTCACCCCATGATTTTCTCTCCGGACAGGTCCTCTGCAAAAAAGTGCCGCCCGGCAATGCCGGGCGGCGCTTTCCGCCTAAAGCAGCTCCCAAAAATCATAAGAAAGAGGAAGTGGGGATGGAGGTTGCAGAGCCGGGGACGCTGGCGGACCGGCGTCTGGCAAGGATAAAAATCACGGAATTTCCGGATCCCTGCACATCTCCCGGCCTTTCGGGCGCCGCTTTAGTTGAGGAGAGGGTTCGCATGCACATAAGGGGCCGGTTCCGGGCCGCAGTAGAGGCCGTAGGGGTCGCAGATCCAGTAGGTCCCGTTGACATTTACCCGGCACCACTGGTGGGTATACTGATTCTCGTGGACATGCTCATAGGGAATGCCCAGAATGTTCAGGCACAATCCGGTGGCCCGGGTGCAGCCGGCGCAGGAGGCGGAACCCTGGATAAAATAACCGTAGGGGTCGTTGTAGTGATCTGTCTCCATGGAATAGCTCATCCCGTTGTCAAACCGGTCCCGGACGGCCCTGCAAATGCCCTCCAGCTTTTGCTCCAGGGTGAGTCCGGCAAAGGGTTCCACCATTTTCGCCGCCTCGGCATAAGCCTGGGCCAGCTGCTCGTCCGTGGCTTTTTTCTGGAGGCTCTTCCGGTTCGCCAGATCCTTCATCGGCACCGGCGTATAGGACAAGGTCCCAACCTCCCCCGTGCCCCCGCCGGAGGGAGCCGGAGAGGGGCCGGACGCTCCGGATTGGGTGATATACATGATGGACCAGAAGTCCTGGTAGCCCTCGTAGCCGTTGGCGTCATGGACATAGCCCACGCCCACATGGGTAAACTCCGGGTTGGACAGGGCCTCCTTGGCGCTCTGGGTATTCAGCATGATGGTCAGGGCGTCCGCCGCCGTGCGGTAGCCCACCACAAAGCTCTCATCCACAAAGGACGCGGACACACCCGTCGTATTCAGCACGGAGGCCCACTCGCTGCCGTCGGGCCGGAAATCGAAATAGCCGCCGGAGAGATCCTTGGCCCGCATCTGCGCCGCCTTCGTCAGGCTGTCCAGGGAGGCCAGGGGCTTCAAATTCGACTTGGCCCGCTGGGTGTTGATCAGGCTCACCAGCTCCGCGCCGAGGCTCTCCGGGTTCGACGGTGGGCTGCTCTGGGCGGTCTGCGCCTCCCGAACCAGCAGGATCGACCAGCAGTCCTTTTCCTCTCCCACCGACTTTAGATAACCCACACCCACATGGGTATATGTGCCGTCCAGCAAGTCCGTCATCACATCGGATTTGCCCTTCATGTTCTGCATCACCGCCGCCGCTGTGCCGCAGCTATAGACGGGGAACTGAACGGCAGAACTCCGCTCATCCACAGGGAAACCGGCGTCCACAATGGCGGTGGCCCAGGAGCGCCCGTCGGGCCGGGTCTCATAGTACCCCTGGAACACCTCGCCCACCAGGGCCTGGGCGGCCTTATCCAGGGCGGAGGAGGCCGTCAGCGCCTTCACGCCCTTTTTGGTCCGCTCGGCGTTCATCAGCTGCAAAAGCTCGCTCCGCGCCTGCGGAAGGGAGACCTCCTTCACCTCCTTCGCCGGGGCGGCCCCGCTCAGTTTCTCCCGCATCCGGGCGATCACGGCGCAGGCCTGGGCGCGGTTCATATTCTTGCTCCCGCTGAAGGTACCGTCGCCCATGCCATTGAGCAGTCCCGCAGCGGCGCAGGAGGACACCGCGTCCTGATACTGGCTGGGGATCCGCCCCCAGTCGGCGAGCTTGGCTCCCGCCGCCTTCTGCTCATCCCCGCCGGGCAGCCCCCCCGCGGGCGGACATGACGTGGTACATCATCATCGCCATATCATAGCGGCTGATGGGTTTGCCCAGGCTCTCCGCCCGGCCTCCGGCGGCGGCGGTGCCGTCCAGCACGCCATCCCCCCGCACCGCGTCCAGATAGGTCTGGTACCACGGGCTGCTGGAAGACTGGATCGGGCTTGCGTAAAAAGCCCGGGCCAGAAAGGCGGTAAACTGCGCATAGGTCACGTCGTCGCCGGGGTGAAAGCCGCCGTCGGCGTATCCGGCAGTCAGCCCGCTGTCCGCCGCCTCCAAAATAGCCTGATAGGCCCAGTGGGACGCGGGCACGTCAGAAAACCCGGCGGCCCGGGCGACGGGTCCCGCGGCCAGCAGCAGCGTCAGGGCGCAAGCCAGCGCCGCCAGATTCCAAAATCCTCTGTGTTTCATAAAACCCTCCCTCTTGCTTTACTAATATTAAGTACCGAAAAAGGGCCGTTTGGTTTTACCGTCTCTGCTTTTTTTGTATTTTGAACCGGCGCCCCCATCCCAGAGGATGGGGGCGCCAAATAGGGGACGCTCCGTCATTCCGCCTGGCCGGGCGCCGGGGGCTGAATGGGGTAGTCCTCCAGCACGTCCAAAAGCCGGGAATAATCCTGGGCCGCCAGGTGGGTATACCTGGCCCAGCGGTTGCGGCATTGATTCCGGGCCTCCGCCAGCAGGGCCTCCGCCGCCTCGGGGAAGGTCCGCTGGAGGGAGTTGAAGCGCACCTCGCCCATAAAGAACTCCCGAAGGTCGTACTTAGGGTCTTTAAAATCCAGGACAAAGGGATTTTTACCCTCCAGCTTCCGCTTCGGGTCATAGCGGTAGAGCACCCAATAGCCGCTCTTCACCGCCAGCTTGGCCTCCTCCTGGGCCCAGGCCATGCCCTTGACAATGCCGTGGTTGATGCACGGCGCATAGGCCACGATCAACGACGGCCCGTCGTGGGCCTCCGCCTCCCGCAGCGCCCGGATATACTGGGCGGGGTCCGCCCCCAGGGCCACCGACGCCACATACACGTTCTGATACTGCGCCGCCAGCATGCCCAGGTCCTTTTTCTCCGTCCGCTTGCCGGAGGCGGCAAACTGCGCCACCGCGCCGAAGGGCGTGGCCTTAGAGGACTGCCCGCCGGTGTTGGAGTAGACCTCCGTATCCACCACCAAAATGTTCACATCCTCGCCGGAGGCCAGCACATGGTCCAGCCCGCCATAGCCAATGTCATAGGCCCAGCCATCACCGCCGTACATCCACATGCTCTTTTTCACCAGCTGGTCCCGGGCTTTGCGGACCGCCTCGATCTTCTCCCCGTTCTCGGGGCTGGCCTCCAGGGCGGCGATCACCGCGTCGCTGAGGGCGATGGTCCGCTCCTTGTCCTCAAAGCCCTCCAGCCACGCTTCCAGGGCCGCCCTCAGGACCGCGTCCCCCGTCTCCTCCAGCAGGTCCTGCGCCTCTTTTTTCAGCCGGAGGCGCTGCTGCCGGACGCTCAGCACCATGCCCAGGGAGTATTCCGCGTTGTTTTCAAACAGGGAGTTGGACAGGGCCGGCCCCCGGCCGTTGGGCTTGGTGGTATAGGGATAGCTGGGCACGCTGAACCCCCACGCCTGGGTGCAGCCCGTGGCGTTGGCGACCACCATCCGCTCGCCGAAGAGCTGGGTGAGCAGCTTCATATAGGGCGTCTCGCCGCAGCCCGCGCAGGCCCCGGAGAACTCCAGCAGGGGCTGTTCGTACTGGCTGCCCTTGACGCTGAACTTGCTCATGGGGTTGTCCTTGGGGGAGAGGGCCAGGCTGTAGTCCCAATTGGGCTGCTCCCCCATCTGGCTCTCGATGGGCCGCATGACGATGGCCTTGTCCTTGGCGATGCAGGCGGCGGCGCAGGTCCCGCAGCCGGTGCAGTCCAGGGGGTCCACCTGAATGCGGTAGTGCAGCCCCTCGAAGCCCCTGCCCTTAGCCTCCTTCACCGTGTAGCCCGCCGGGGCCTTCCGGACCTCCTCCTCATTCAGCAAAAACGGCCGGACCGCCGCATGGGGGCACATGAGGGAGCAGAGGTTGCAGCCGATGCAGTTCTCCGGCAGCCAGCTGGCCACATGGGCGGCAAAGCCCCGCTTTTCATACCGGGAGGTGGCCATGGGCACGCTGCCGTCCGCCGCGTCCCGGAAGGCGCTGACCGGCAGGCTGTCGCCCTTTTGGGCGTTAACGGCCCGCATGACGGTCCGGACATACCAGGGGGAGCCGGCGTCCTGCGCCTCCGGCTCGCCGGCAAGGTCCGCCCAGGCGGCGGGAACGGCGACCTCCCGGACGCCGGACAGCCCCAGGTCCACGGCGGCGCAGTTCATGCTGACGACCTTGTCCCCCTTGCGGCCATAGGTCTTCCGGATGGCCGCCTTCATGTACTCCACAGCCTCCTCCACCGGCAGCACGCCGCTGAGCTTGAAGAAGGCGGCCTGGAGGACGCTGTTGGTCCGGCTGCCCAGGCCGATGGCCTCGGCGGCGGCGTTGGCGTCGATGGCGTAGAACCGCGCTTTGCGCTGAGCCAGGAGGCGCTTGACCTTGTTGGGGAGATGAGCCTCCAAATCAGCGTCGGACCAATTGCAGTTGAGAAGGAAGGTCCCGCCCTCCTTCAGCTCGTTTACGATGTCATATTTTGCGATATAGCTCTGGTTGTGGCAGGCGATGAAATCCGCCATGGTGACGTAGTAAGTAGAGAGGATCGGCGTATGCCCGAAGCGTAGATGGCTTTTCGTCACGCCGCCGGACTTCTTGGTGTCGTACTCGAAATAGGCCTGGACATACTGGTCCGTGTTGTCGCCGATGATCTTGATGCTGTTCTTATTGGCGCCCACGGTGCCGTCCGACCCCAAGCCCCAGAATTTGCAGCTGATGGTCCGCTCATCGGCGGTGACCACGTTCTCCCCCACCGGCAGGGAGCGGTGCGTCACGTCGTCGGTGATGCCCACGGTGAAGTGATCCTTCCGCTCCCCGTCCATGTTGTCGAACACGGCGATCATCTGGGCGGGAGTGGTATCCTTGCTGGACAGGCCGTACCGGCCTCCCAGGACCTGCACCTGCCGGCTCCCGTGCTGGAGGACGGAGCAGACGTCCTTGTAAAGCGGCTCGCCGCCCGCTCCCGGCTCCTTGGTCCGGTCCAGCGCCGTCAGCAGCCGGCAGCTCTCCGGCAGCGCCTCCAGGAAGTGCCCGGCGCTGAAGGGCCGGTACAGCCGCACCTGGAGAAAGCCCACCTTGCGCCCCTGCGCGTTCAGGTACTTGACCACCTCCTGAAGGCACCCGGAGACGCTGCCCATAGCCACCACCACCTGCTCTGCCTGGGGGTCGCCGTAGTAGTTGAAGAGCCGGTAATCCCGCCCTGTCAGGGCGGACATTTGGGCCATATAGTCCTCCACGATGCCGGGCACGGCGTCGTAGTAGGGGTTCACTGCTTCCCGGAGCTGGAAGGCCGTGTCCGGGTTGATGACAGTGGAGCGCATGAGGGGATGCTCGCTGTTCAGGGCATTGGCCCGAAAGCGGTCCAGGGCATCCGTATCCAGCATCTTCGCCAAATCGGCGTAGTCCAGCACGTCGACTTTCTGGATCTCATGGCTGGTCCGGAAGCCGTCGAAAAAGTGCATAAACGGCACCCGGGACCGGATGGCGGCCAGGTGGGCCACAGCGGCCAGGTCCATGCACTCCTGCACGCAGGAGGACGCCAGCTGGGCAAAGCCCGTCTGGCGGCAGGCCATCACGTCGGAGTGGTCGCCGAAAATGGAAAAGGCGCTGGTGCCCACGGTCCGCGCCGCCACGTGGATAACGCCGGGCAGCAGCTGTCCGGCGATCCGGTACAACGGCGGGACCATCAGCATCAGTCCCTGGCTGGCGGTATAGCTGGTGGTAAGCGCCCCGGCCTCCAAGGAGCCGTGCATGGCCCCGCAGGCCCCGGCCTCGCTCTGCATCTCCATCAGCCGCACCGGCTGGCCGAAGATGTTCCGCATCCCGTTGGCGGCCCAGGTGTCCACATGCTCCGCCATGGGGCTGGAGGGCGTGATGGGATAGATGGTGGCAACCTCCGTAAAGGCATAGCTCGCGTAAGCGGCGGCTTCGTTGCCGTCCATGGTCTTGCGTTTCATGACAGCTCCCCTTTCTCCATTTTGCTCAACATTGCTCAACTTATCAATCAATTGAGCTGATATCCATATTATGGCACGCGCAGCCCCGCCTGTCAAGGAAAGACTTGTACTTTCCGCCCTCTTCAAAGACCCCCGCGCAAAGGAGCACCCCAGGGAGTCTTTGACTCCCCGGGGTGCTCCCGCTTACGTCTGCGCGTCTATGTGCGCCTGATACGCCCGTACCGTCTCTTCCAGCCGTTCCATGCCGGCGGCGTGCTCCCGCTCCATCACGTCCAGAAGCTCCGCGATCCGGCCCTCGGGATACGTTTCCCGGCAGGACGCCAGCGTCTGGGTAAATTCCTCCGTGCCGCCGTACATGGCGGCATCTGTCGAGGCGATGTACTGACAAACCAATTCCGCCGTGGGAACAGGCTCCCATCCAGCTATGCTGGTTTCCTGTTCCCCCATCAGGGTCAGGTAAATCAGCACTGTGTTTGGGGCTTCCAGGAACCGCTGGCGCAGCTCGTCAAACAGGTCCTCAGACGCCGCGCCGTCGGACGCCAGCGCGAACGCAATCAGTTTATCCAGCGGAAGGGATGCGGAGCCGCCATAAGATCCCGGGTCACCGATCGGCTGTTCGGTCATTCCAAAATCTCCTGTATCTATGCTGACGGCCTGCCAGTCCGTTTCCTCCAGTTCCAGAAAACTGGCTTCCGCCGCGTTTTCCGCCAGGGGTCCCGCCCGCCGCTCCGCAGCCCACGAGAAGGAGCAGCGCCAGTCCGATAATCTTACTTGCTGAGCGCTTCATCAATCGCTTTCGCGGCGGTTTTGCCCGCGCCCATAGCCAGGATGACCGTGGCCGCGCCGGTGACGGCGTCGCCTCCGGCGTAGACCTTCTCCCGGGAGGTCAGGCCATCCTCGTTGACGACGATGCCGCCCTTGCGATTGATTTCCAGGCCCTTGGTGGTGGACTTGATCAGGGGATTGGGGCTGGTGCCCAGGGACATGATGACGCAGTCCACATCCAGGTCAAATTCGCTGCCGGGGACCTCGATGGGGCGGCGGCGGCCGGAGGCGTCCGGTTCGCCCAGTTCCATGCGGATGCAGCGGATCTTGTTCACGTCGTCGTTCTCGTCGGCGAAGATCTCCACCGGGTTGCAGAGGGTCTTGAAGATGATG
>JAAVYM010000108.1 GCA_022791135.1 Oscillibacter sp. | reverse complement strand
CATCTCGTAGTCCGTTTTGTAGCCCACGCTGTTGCTCTCAATTTTCCGGTAATTGATCCCCAGCATGGACCCGCTGCAGATCACATCAAAGCGGCCGTCAATGCAGAAAAACTTCAAAGCGGTAGCGATATCGGGAAACTCCTGAAGCTCGTCAAAGAAGAACAGCGTCTTTCCGGGCGGGAACCGCTTGCCTGGGTCCAGGCGGGAGATGTTTTTGACAATATCGTCAGTCTTATAGCCGTCGGCGGTGATGCGCTTGTGCTTCGGCTCCTCCACGAAATTGATGTAGATCACATTTTCGTAATTGCTCTCAGCAAACCGCCGGACCGACTCCGTCTTGCCCACCTGCCGGGGACCTTTAACGATCAGCGGCTTGTGCCGGGGTGCAGCCTTCCACTCCGTTAAGAAGCTGTCGATTTTACGTTTCAGATAGCACATAGGCAATTCCCTCCATTGGTATCATTGATCATAGTATACTCCAGCAGAGAAAGAAATACAACTGCTTCACAAAAAATGAGCGAATATTTTTTTGTTTAAACAAAAATATGAGCGAATTTTTTACCCTATATTACAAAAAACAGATCGAATCAGGCGATTCAAAATATGCTCTCCTCAAAGCACAGCAAACAAAAACGCCAAAAAAGTTATCAAAATTACAAAAAATACGTTTTTCGAAAATTTGGAAGCCATAAAGGCTCCTTAAAAGCCGGGTCCTTTCCCCTCAAAGCTAAGCAGGAGCATTACAGACATTTTCATCTGCAATGCTCCTGTTTTATGGGCCGATTCACCTAAATAAGTAATATTTCGTCATAGTTTGTCAGAATGTGTTTTCTGTGTTTTAAGATGGTACAGGTACAGCAAGGTCGGAAGCGGCCTCCATCTTGAACTTATCCATGGCGCTGCGGGCCTCGGGAACGTTGAGCTTGTTGGTATTCTTGCTAGACATGTTGAATCTCTCCTTTTCATCTACATCAAACGTTTTTGGGTCACTGGGTATCGCGAGCATAGTTTGACTCAAGGAAGGGAGAATATGCGGTTTTCCTGTCGGTAAAATTTCCTTGCAATGCAAAAAATCCACTGTTTGCGCCGGGCTGCCTGGGCGGGATGCGCGGACCGCTTCCCATCAGGCTCCGGACCGCCCGCCGCGCCCGGCGGTTCCTTATAAAAGTATCCCCGATAATAAGGACGCCGCGAGTCCCACCATAAACGCGATCAAAACGCTCCAAAACACATTTTCGCGCCATTGGATCAGCCGCTTATAGTATGCCTCCGCTTCTCCCCACGAGAAGTAGACGGCCGGGAACAGCTTTTTCCATATCCAGCCGCTTAAAACCCAATAGGCGAGAAGCGTGATGATTCCGGATAAAACCCACAGCCAAAACCGCGGCAGCGAGAAAAGACCTCGCAGCAGCAAACTCGTGATTACAAAAACCAGCAGCGCCAACAGGGCATCCCCATATTTTTCCAGTACGCCGCCGGTCTTAGCCCGCTCCAGGAAATCCCGGACATCCCGGCAAAAAACCGCTTCTTCATCCGGCCGGCGGAAGGTGTAATCAAATATGGAACCGTTTTTTCCGCGTTCGGTAGAGAACATTCCGACGATTTTAATATTGTTATCCTGATATCCAAAGGCCGTCAGGCGGGCGATCCGGCCCTTTTTGAAATTTTTATAGCGTATCAGCTCGGCATAGGATTCGAAGGTAATCGAGGAGTTGTCCAGCGTATGGGCCTGAAATTCAAGGCCGGTGCAGTATTTAGACAGAATTTCGCACAGCTCATCCATCCTGGACTTATCCAGCATAATGCTGTCTTCAGTGAAGATAGCGCCGTTCTTTTTCATACCGTAATCCCCCCACACGCCGCGTTCCATCCGCTCAGCCGAAAGACTCCGGCCCGCCCGGCGGATTTTGACAATATACTCCATTATAGCGTATAGATTCCGGGCTTTCAAGGCAGCGGTTTTCAAATTTCAGGGGAATTGCCCCGGCGCGGCTCCGGAGCCGCGCCGGGCCGCAAAAAAGCCTCCCGTCCGGAGGCGGCTTGCCGCTTCCGGACGGGAGACGCTTTTCACCGTGTGCAGAGCTGCGCCGGGAGGAGGGACTCCCGCCTGCAAACCGTTCTCAGCCCCTGCCCAGCTCCCGGCGGATGGCCTTGGCCAGGATCTCCTGCCCCTCGGGGGAGCGGAGGGCCTCCAGCGCCGCGCTGCGGACCAGCGCCTGGAAGGAGGGGCTTTTCAGCAGCGCGCCGAACACCGCGCCGTCCTCCTGCACCGCCGCCGGGCGGGCTTTTTTCTGGACCGGCCGGGGGGCCGCCGTCCGGGCCGGGCCGTCGTCCGGCACGTCGCCGCCGTTGAGCCAGTTGTCCGTGCGGGTGGGATCGTCGTTCTCGCCCCGGAGATAGAGGAGGGAAACGCCGAAATAGTCCGCCAGCTTTTTCTGCTGGTCCTGGGTCGGCGTCTGCCGCCCGGTCTCGAATTTTTCCATTGCCGTCTTGGGAAATCCCAGGGCGGCGGACAGGGCCGGGCGGCTGACGCCCTTTTCCGTGCGGAGCGCCTCAATGCGCTGTGCCATGGTTACCATATGAAAAACCTCCCGATATCGGTTTTAAAGTCGTGAAAGGTCCGGGTGGAGCGTCCCACCCGGACCCGATTGCAGGTGTCCTCTCAGCGCCGGTCCGGCAGCAGGCGGAGCTGCCCGCTGCGCCGGGTGGCGTTCAGGTCGATCAGGCGCTGGTTGGAGCTGCCCCGAAAGCGCAGGGAGATGTCCTTCAGCGCCTCCTCGAAGCGGCCGTCCACCAGCACGTCCAGCAGGCCCAGCAGCTCGTCCGTGGCCTCGCAGCGGGGGTAGCTCCCCTCCCGGAGCAGCTCCTCATAGGTAAAGCCGCTGAACGCCCAGATGGTCTTGTCCGGATAGGCGGCCCGCACCCGCCGCACGAAGGGGAGGAGCCGGCGCTGGTTCGCCGGCTCAAAGGGTTCTCCGCCCAGCAGGGTCAGCCCGTTGATATAGCCGGGGGCGAGGAGGGAGAGAAGCCGCTCCTCCGTTTCCTCCGTAAAAGGTTTCCCGTACTCGAAGTCCCAGGTCTGGGGCTGAAAGCAGTGCTCACAGTGGTTGGTGCAGCCGGAGACGAACAGGGAGATGCGGACGCCCTCGCCGTTGGCGATGTCGCAGTCTTTGATTTCGCCGTAGTACACGTTGCGTTTACCTCTCAGTCAGCTGGGAGCGGGGCGGTTTGGAGCGTTCTCACAGGTGCAGCACCCGCTCTTTGATTTCCTGGGTCCTTCCCTGGTTCCAGAACTGGGTCCCGATGTACCCGCAGGTCCGCCGGGCCACGTTCATCTTGTCCTGGTCCGTGTTGCCGCACTGGGGGCACTTCCAGACCAGCTTGCCGTGCTCTTCTGCGATATGGATCTCGCCGTCCCAGCCGCAGACCTGGCAGTAATCGCTCTTGGTGTTCAGCTCGGCGTAGATGATGTTGTCATAGATGAACTTCATCACCTG
>JAAVYM010000103.1 GCA_022791135.1 Oscillibacter sp. | reverse complement strand
CTGCCTGGAGTACAACAGTGAGGGCAATGAGCTTAAGCGCATCAGTCAGGACTGCAACGAAAACGTCATCGAGGTCTAACTGTACGATGTCTTCAACCACACGGCGGAGGGGAATGAGGACGGACCATTCTTCTCCTTCAAGGGCTTCGACAACAACATCTATTACCTGCTCACCCCCGAGGGGCGGTATTACAACTTCAGCGGCTGCGGCAATACCCTGAACTGCAACCACCCCATTGTCCACCAGATGATCATTGACTGTCTGCGCTACTGGGTCACCACCTACCATGTCAGCGGCTTCCGCTTCGACCTGGCCTCCATCCTGGGCCGGAATGAGGATGGGACCCCCATGAACAAGCCCCCTCTCCTCCAGGCCATGGCCTTTGACCCCATCCTGGGGGATGTGAAGCTCATCGCCGAGGCGTGGGATGCCGGCGGGCTGTACCAGGTGGGCAGCTTCCCCGCCTGGAACCGTTGGGCGGAGTGGAACGGCCGCTACCGGGACGATATGCGCCGCTATCTCAAGGGCGACGCAGGCTGCGCCCAGTCCGCCGCGCTGCGGATGGTGGGTTCCCGGGACATCTATCAGTCCGGGGACCGGAAGAATGCCTCCGTGAACTTCATTACCTGCCACGACGGGTTCACTCTCTGGGACCTGTACTCTTACAATGTCAAGCACAACGAGAAAAATGGCTGGGGCGGCACTGATGGGGCCAACGACAACAACAGCTGGAACTGCGGCATTGAGGGGGAGACCGATGATCCTGAGATCCTCTCCCTCCGGCGGAGGATGGTCCGCAACGCCTTCGCCCTTTTGATGTGCAGCCGGGGCATTCCCATGTTCCTGGCGGGGGACGAGTTCGGCAACACCCAGTTCGGCAACAACAACGCCTACTGCCAGGACAATCTGACCAGCTGGCTGGACTGGCGGATGCTGGAGCAAAACCGGGACATGTTCCACTTCTTCCAGTTCATGATTGCCCTGCGCAAGCGCTTCCGGATTCTCCGGGCCAACCTCTCCGACGGATACTACGGCTTCCCGGATGTCAGCTTCCACGGTGTCGCCCCCTGGCACAGCCAGTTTCAAGATCATGAGCGTTATGTGGGCGTTCTGTTTGCCGGCCAGGAACCGGGGGAGGAGCCGCAGATCATCTACACCGCCTCCAACGCGTATTGGAAGCCCCTGAGCGTGGAGCTGCCGGACCCGCCCCCCAACATGCGCTGGGAGCAGCTGGCGGACACCTGGGAGGCGGAGCAGAAGACCGTCGACATCCCCGACGGGCGTTTCACCATCGGCCCCCGGAGCGTACGGGTTTTTGCGGCAAGGCCCCGGTGAGGGCGCCATGCCTGTGACGGAGTTTCTGCTGTTCGCCGTGTTTATCCTGGGTATGGCTCTTCTGGGCATGTGACTTTGCCTCTGGGCCGCGAAAAAAGCGGGTGTTAAGCCGAGGAGCTACTATAAAAAGCTCTTCTTTGACAACTGCACCTTTGTCCGGGACACACGAACATCCCCCGGACACCGGAGCTATTACCGCGCAAGGAAAGGCGGCACGGTCTCCGTTGAGGTGATCTACAACCGGGGTTCGATGGTCCTGGAATTTTACACCGAGGACGGCCGGGTCCTCCAAAGCTGGCGGAACGGGGACCCGGCGGCCTTTTTGGTGGAGCTTCCGCCCAAAGTGCGGGTTTACTGGCGGGCGGATATGGACCATTTCTGCGGCTCTATCATCTTTCGATAGGGAACGGCCGCCTGTCCTCTGACTGTCTATTCCGCCTTGCGGCAGACCGCAAAAGGAGGCCAATATGATTTGGCTGAAATTTTGTTTTTGGTGCGCGATCTTCGCAGTCCTTCTGCCCTCGCTCTTCTTCCTTTGGATGCAGAAAAAAGGGTGGATCAAGCCCTCCGGCAGCTTCACCAAGTACGCTTGTGAACGCTATACCGGGGACATCCTGTACGCGAGCTTTTTGCATGGAAAGCATGCTCTCTTCTTTACCGCAAAGAAAAAGCCCCGTCTGGTTTCCGTGGAGGTGGTTCTCACCTCCGGCATCTTATCCATGGAATTCCGGGACACGGCGGACGGCTCCTTGGCCTACGCCTGGCGAAACGGGGACCCGCTCCAGTTCGAGGTCCCTGTTCAGAAGGGACAGACGCTTTCGTTCCAGAATCAGGCATACCGCTTCACCGGAAGCGTCTGCTTCCGGCCGGGGAGGCAACTTCCGGTTGCTTGACGGCCCGTCCCCCTTGTGGTAAGCTGGCAGGGTAAAGGAGGACGGCCATGGAGTTCAAGGATGTATTCAAGGACCTGCGGAAAAAGGCGGGCCTTTCCCAAAATGACGCGGCGGAGAAGCTCTTTGTCACCCGCCAGGCGGTGTCCCGCTGGGAGCGGGGGGAGACGATTCCGGAGGTGGAGACCCTGCGGGCTGCGTCCAGGCTTTTCGGCGTGTCCATCAACGCCCTGCTGGGCTATCCGACGGACCTTCAGTGCCAGAGCTGCGGCATGCCCATTACCCCGGAACAGATGGGCCGGGAGAAGGACGGGACCGTCAACGAGAGCTACTGCAAATGGTGCTGGGACGGCGGAGATTTTCTGGCCGGGTGCACTATGGAGGAAATGGTGGAGTACTGCCTGCCCTATATGCCCTTTGGGACGCCGGAGTCCAACCGGAGGTTTTTAATGGACCTTCTGCCCTCGCTGGAGCGGTGGAAGGGACCGGCAGAGCCGCAGGAGTGAGACCTCTTCCGGGACAGCGGGCCAGGGGCAAACGATCGGATGTGAGAAAGAAAGCAGTTCCCCGAAAGGGGAGCTGCTTTCTTATGCGGCTTTCCAGAAAAATCCCATCTTGTCAAGCGGGGCGGGGCTTGTTATAATTTGTCTATCATTGCAGGTTTTGGGGTGGATGGAAATCCGCCCCGGATATGGAAAGAGAGGACGACGCATATGCGCATCAGAGAAAGACTTGTGTCCCTGCTGCTGGCAGGGGCGCTGCTGCTGCCAGCCCTCCCGCCGGCGAGGGCGGCGGAGACGGCCGGGAATGGCAGCGTCTCCGCCACGGTGCGGGTGGACTGGCCCCAGAGCCTGGAGGAGCTGCGGGAGCGGGACGTCCGGGCGGAGCTGTTTCAAAACGGCCGCTCCCTGGGCCTTATCTCCCTGACGGAGGAGAACGCCTCCGGGGAGCTGGGCGGCTATCCGGCGGCGGTGTCGCTGCGAAACCAGGACGGCGGCGCGCTGAGCGGCGGCCGGTGGCCGGGCTTTTTGGACCTGAGTGTCACCGGGCTTCCCCAGGGGGAGTACGCCCTGGAGTTTACCGGCAGCGGCTACACCGCCTACCGCCAGGAGTTGTCCCTTCAGGGCTGGTCCCAGCACGTCACCCTGGGCACGGCGGGCGCCGCCTTTACCCTGGGGGATGTGAACGGGGACGGCCTGGTGAACAGCCGGGACCGGGAGGCCCTGGCCGGGGCCTTGGGGTCCGGTGCGCGGCGGGATTTGGAGCGCTATGACCTCAACGGCGACGGCGAAATCGACGTGTGCGATTTAGGCTACCTCACAAGAAATCTCAGCGCCCGGGAACCGGCGGAGGTCCGGAATACCACCGTGCTGAACCCGGCGGCGGACGCCGTCCGCCTGGAGGCGGGCGTCCGCCTGGTCTCCGGCGCGCTGGAAGATTTGCTGCAGGACAACGGCCGGACCGTGACCATGCAATCCGACGGCGGCCCGGTGAGCTTCCACGTGTCCCTGGCGGAGGCGGTGGAGATGGAGGAGATCCGGATTGTCTCCCCCGAGGGTCCCGGGGCCATGAAGGCCGGCACGGTGGCTGTGACCTATGCTGATGGGGGCGGGGAGATCTTCCCCTTTGACCTCACCTTGCCGGAGGGCGTCCAGGCCATCGGGCTGGAGGAGGGGCGCAGTCTGGTTACCATCCCCCTGGGCCGCCGGGTGGCTGTGAAGGAGATTACCATCACCGTCACCCGGACGGAAGGCGGAGAGTACACCACGGTGGAGTCCATCCAGTTCCTGCGGGACATCGTCCCGGAGGACCCCATTCTCACGGCCAATATAGTCAAAAACCTCACGGCCTCCGCCGGCAGCGAGCGGGTGTCCCTGCGCTGGAGCGAACTGCCCAACGTCTCGGGCTACCGGGTGGACTACTGGCTCCAGAGCGGCGGGACGCAGAAAACTCTGCGGGTAAACGTGCCCCAGGCCGAGATCACGGGGCTGGAGAATCTGAAGACCTACCTCTTCACCGTCACGCCGGTGGACGGGGCCTGGGAGGGGATTGCGTGCGACCCTGTGGCGGCCACGCCCCAGCCCGCCAGGGCGCCCAGCCCGCCGGATATGGTGAGCGTGGGCGTGCTGGATGGCGCGCTGTCCGTGTCCTGGAAGGCCAGCGAGGGCGCCACGTTCTACGAGGTTTGGTACAAGGCGGAGACGGATGGGGACTTCCGCCAGTGGGGCGGGCAGCTCAGCCGGACCAGCACCACCCTTACCGGGCTGACCAACGGCGTTCCCTATTCGATTTACATCACGGCGGGGAACAGCATAGGAGTCAGCGGACCCTCCCGCACGGCGGTGGGAACCCCCTCCGCCGTGGACTACTCCCGACCGGAGGGCATCCCGGCCCAGGGTGTGCTGGATTGGGAGGACATCGACCGGGTGTGGCTGGCGGACAGCAAAAACGTCTCGCCCACCGCTTATCCCGCGGAGAAGCCCTTCCGGGAGGAGTTCATGGCCGACGGGGATTTCAGGACCCATTGGACCTCCTACTCCTATGGCGACGGCAACTGGTGGGACAACAAGACGGTTTACGCCTCCTTCAAACAGCCCGTGGACCTGAGCAGCGTCATCTGGGTGCCCCGGCTGGATGGGGGCTACCCCAACAACCTGCGGCTCTACACCGTCACCGTCTGGCGGCAGGGGGACGATCTGAGCGGCCCCGGCACGCTGGTTTCCCCCGACCCTCTCCAGGGGGGCAAGGGGTCTGATCACACGACCTGGCAAAGCGTTCGAAACAACCCCAGCGTGACGAAGTTCGCCGTGCTGCCCTTTACGCCGGTCACCGGCGTGGTGAAGATCGCTGTGACCATTGAGCAGGTGGCCTATACGGCGGTGAGCCTGTCGGAGCTGATGTTCATGGAGTACGACCCGGCCCGGTGCCTGCCGGACAACATTGCGGGCCTGTTTTCCGACGAGCTGCGGACCGCGCTGCGGCCCGGCGTCACCCAGGCGGAGATTGACGGGCTGAAGGCCCGGCTGGAGGGGGACGAGCGTAATTACTATTTGAACCTGGCGGCCCTGGCCGACGAGCTGAAGCTGGCGGAGGAGCTGGCGAAGGGAAGCTCCAGCGGCGTGCTCCTCAGCGGAATCGACTCCCGGGACGGCGGGGCGGACAGCCGGAAGTACCAGCAGGGCGGCAGCGTGCTCCAGCCCCTGGGGGTGGCGGCCGCCGCGAAGCAGGAGATCACCATCTACGCCAGCGGCATCCCGGAGGGGGAGAAGCTGACGGTGTACGCCAGCCAGTTCCACGCAGAGGTTTCCGCCTGGATGGCGGAGATTGGCGCGCTGTCCAATGGGCGGAACGTACTGACCATCCCCCAGATCGGCAGCCAGAACACGCCCCGGGGCGGCAGTCTCTACCTGACTTACGGCGGGAAGAACCCGGAGGGCATCCGTCTCCATATCCGCCGGGCCGTGGACATCCCGGTGCTGGAGCTTTCGGACTGGCATGGCCTGAGTGAGGCGGCCCGGAGGGAGATTTTGGGGCGCTACGCCGACGAGCTGGCGGCCTACACAGCGGAACTCAAGCCCGCGGACAAGCTGACAGACTGGCGCAACGTGACGGAGATCTCCACGCCCACGGTGCTGCTGTCCCTGCCTGCGGCGGCGGTGCTGGGCGGCGCGGGCCAGAGCCGGGCCGAGCGGGTGGAAACGCTGTATCAGAGTGTGCTGGCCTGGGAGGATGTGATGCACATCTGCAAGACCACCCAAGGAATCGACAACACCTATGAGAAAAATGACATGCAGACCCGGCAGAACATCCGGTGCATGCAGATGTTCTCCGGCGCGTTCATGTACGCGGCGGGAAGCCACATCGGCATTGGCTACGGCTCCTGCGCCGGGATGGTCTGCGGCAAGCCCATTGCCGGATTGGGAAGCGGGGCACAGGCAAACCAGCTCTTTGGATGGGGCATTGCCCACGAGATCGGCCACAACATGGACAAGCTGGGCAAGGCAGAGATTACCAATAATCTCTATTCCCTGATGGTCCAGACCTATGACGGAGGGCGGAACGTCCTGCCCTCCCGGCTGGAAAAGAGCGGAAAGTACAAAAGCGTCTTTACCAAGACCGCCCAGGGGCTTCCCGGGGATTCCAACGACGTGTTTGTCCAGCTGGGGCTGTACTGGCAGCTGCACCTGGCCTATGACGGCGGGGAGCGGCCCATGGAGTTCTATAACCGCTTTTTCAAGGACTGGAAGGCCGGAACTCATTTCGGCGGGGAGAGCGGCTATCCGGACCGGCTGGCCCGGACGGCCTCCGCCGTAGCGGGCCGGAACCTGACGGAGTTTTTCACCCGGTGGGGCATGACCCTCAGCGAGAAAACCAAGGCCGCCCTGGCCAAGTACCCGGCAGAGGAGCGGGCGGTCTGGTATTTGAATGACCAGAGCCGCCGGGACCGGCTGGCGGGCGTGCCGGCGGGTCGGGGGACCGTCTCCGTCACGGCGGCGAAGGAAGGGGATACCCAGGTCAAGCTGACCATCGCCTCCCAGCTTAGCCAGGGAAAGCTTCAGGGCTATGAGATCCTCCGCGACGGCGTGCCCATCGGCTTCACGTCGGAGGGGACCTATACGGATACCATCGGCTCTGCGAACCACCGCACCTATACCTACAGCGTCCGGGTTTACGACAGCCTGGGCAACTGCTTTGGCGAGGCGGAGGCGGAGGAGATCCGGATCGCCTATGACAAAACCGTGCCCCAGGACGCCTATACGGTGTCCCGGGATGGGGACAAAGTGACCTTGCTTTTGAAGGAGGAGACTCCCGTTTCCGGCCTGAAGCTCACCGGGACGGCCCGGCCCGGCTCCGGAAGCTTCACCGTCACCGTGACGGACAAGGACGGCAGGGCCGTTGTTGCCCGGTCCGGGGACTTTGGCCAGGGGAACCAGGCGGTGGACGACCAGTCCAGCTACCTTGCCTATTTCCAGAAGCCCGGCGCGGGGCCGGAGGATACCCGCATCTGGACTTATGACGCGAAGACCGTGGTCATTACGGGCGTGCCCGCCGGTGCGGCGGAGGGAGACATCCGCCTGGTCAGCTACGCCGGGGATGACGTGGCCTTCCTGGAGACGGGGAGCGTAGGCGTGCTGTCCAGGGAGTACCGCTACGGGACAGAGAGCGGGCAGGTAATTCCCGCAGGGACCCTGCTTGTCGCCGGAACCTACCGGGGGAACCCGGTCTATCAGACGGTGAAGATCGAGGGGCTGTTCAGCCGGACTGCGCTGACCGGCGACGATGAGGTGACGGCGGAGACGGAAAAGCGCTGGCTGGACGGCAGAGCGCTGCTGTTTGCCGAGGTGCCGGAGGACGGGGAGGTCAGCGATATCAGCGACGGGCTGTTCCTGTTTATCCCCAATGTCCAGCGGGAGGCGGAGCTGCAGGGGGAGGCCAGCGGCTGCAACGCGGAAAACCTCCTGCCCGCCCAGATGCGGGCGGTGCTCTCCCGCACCGACCTGCCTGATGCGGCGGACAGCCAGCGCGTGACAGCGCAGACCCTTTGGATCAACACTCCCGGCGGAACGGAGCTGCCGGAAATCGTATTGGAGGAAGGCTGATGAAGAGAGTTTTGACCGCATTGCTGGCGGTATGCCTGCTGTGCGGGCTGCCGGTCTCGGCGGCGGAGCGGAGCAGCTGGACGCTGCGCTGCCGGGAGAGCAGGGACGGCGTGGAGCTGACCCTGGAGGGGCTGAAGGAAGAACTCGGCGCAATCCAGATCGAGCTGACGTTGGAGGGATCGTGCGATACGGTGCGCTTCGAACCGGCGATGCGGGGCGCGTACAGCCCGGAGTGCCATGTGGAGGCGGGCCGGGATGAGACGGCGGTGACCATCTATTTGGTGGCGGAGGGCGAAGCGCTGAGCGGCCGGAGCCTGCGCCTGGGAACGCTGTCGGCGGAAGAGCGGTTTGCTCTTCCCGGCCGGGGGTCCGTGCTGGCTCTGGACAGGGATTTAAAGCCCCTGAACGGTGGGGCCATTCGGGTCCCGCTGGAAGAGGAGCGGACGGACCGGGAGGACGAGGCGGATGAGGACGGGCTGTACCGCATTCACATCACCCCCCTGGAGCACGGCGCGGTCACGGTGCGGCCCACCCGGGCGAAGGCGGGAGAGGCGGTGGCCCTCACCGTGGCCCCCGAAGCCGGGTATCAGCTGGATACAATCTCCGCGGAGGACCAGCGGGGGCGGGAGGTCTCGCTGCGCCGGGACGGGTTGAACCGCTATGTGTTCTCCATGCCGGTGCAGGACGTGGAGGTGTCGGCCTCCTTTGTGCCGGGAGGGGGGCTGTCTTTCCTGGACGTGGTCCCGGGGGATTGGTGCTACGACGCTGTGCGTTATGTGTTTGAGGCGGGGCTGATGAACGGCACCTCTGCCAACGCCTTTTCCCCCGGCGCGGCCACCACACGGGGGCAGATTGTGGCGATCCTTTACCGGCTGGAGGGGTCTCCAGCCGCCGGAGCGAGCCAATTCCAGGACGTAGAGCCGGGAGCCTATTACGCGGAAGCGGTGTCTTGGGCCTCGGCCAACGGCATCGTCAACGGTTATAGCGATGGGACCTTCCGCCCGGGGAATCGGATTACCCGAGAGCAGATGGCGGCCTTCCTCTACCGCTATGCCAGGGGAAAGGGACGGGATGTCTCCGACCGGGCGGAACTGAGGGCCTTTGCGGACGCCGGGGAAATCGCGTCCTACGCGGTGGAGCCGGTACAGTGGGCCACGGCGGCAGGAATGCTGAACGGCGTGACTGCAGACAGGCTGGACCCCGGCGGGAATGCGACCCGGGGGCAGGTGGCGGTGATCCTCACCCGCTTTGTGCAAAATGTGTTCTGAGCCGGAGGAGACGCCTGCGGAAAAGAGGATAGAGAGTCCCCGGCTGGCCTTTGGTCCGCGGGGGTTCTTTATGGCCGCGTGGCCGGAGGGGTGTCATGCCTTTCGGCCGGATTGACGGCGCTCCCAGCCGCGCCGCCTTCGGAGGCGGAAACGGTGGAAAAAACGCAATTCCGGCTTGACAGGGCAGAGCATGCCGTGCTATGCTGGACCGCAAGGATTGAAAACGTTTGCGCACAGGGCGGAAGCCGCCTGCGGCAGACGGCAAAGGGGGTGCGGATGCATGCAAGGATTGCCAAATGAAGAGCGGCAGCGCCTGGGCGCGCTGCTGGATCGTGCCTCTCAGGAGGAGGTTATGGCGCGAATTCCCCAGTTTTCCCAGGTGGAGGTCTACCAGGCGGCCTCCGCCCCGGGGGAGGCTCCGGCGGCGCTGGGCGTGCTGGTGTTCAACATGGAGCGGGGAGTCTGCCTGGCGGAGCTGGGGGACTTCCTGGAGTTCTGCCCGGCGGTGCGGCCCTTTGACGTGATTTTGGCCAACGAGCTGGACGACGGCTGCGTCCGCTCCGGCGGGAAAAACACCGCCTTAGAACTGGCGAGGCGGCTGGGGATGCACGCGGCCTTTGGGCTGGAGTTCATTGAGCTGGTGAACGGAGAGGACTCCAAGGGATTCCACGGCAACGCCATCTTCTCCCGCTGGCCCATCCGGCGGGCCAAGGCGGTCCGCCTGCCGGAGCAGTATAACTGGTATTTTGACCGCCAGCGGCGCATCGGCGGGCGTCTGGCGGTTCTGGCGGAGCTGGACGTGGCGGGGAAGCCGGTGGGTGTGGGAACCATTCACCTGGAAAACCGGACCCATGGCTCGGGCCGCCAGGCCCAGCTGGAGGCCGTCCTGGCCGAGGCGGAGGCAATGTTTCCCGGATTGCCGGTGGTGCTGGGGGGCGATTTGAACACGAACACCTTCGACGGGCGGGACAAGGATGCCATCCAGGCGGTGGCCGGAAGTCCCGAACTTCAGCGCCGGTGCCTGGAGGACGTGTCGGCCTGGGAGGGCTGCCTCCCGGCGGCAGAAAAGATGGGCTACCGGCTTTTGCCGGACCGGGCGCGGCCCACCCGGCGCAAGCCCCTCCCCGGCGGGGGCTGCCTGGAGCTGCGGCTGGACTGGCTGCTGGTCCGGGGGCTGGAGGCGGGGGAGAGCCGCACCGTTTCCACCCGGCGGGCGGACTGCGGCTTTGCTCCTCCGGGAAGCGCCCTGGCGGCCTTTGCGGGAGAGGAGCTGTCGGACCACAACGCGGTTTGGGCATCCTGCGCATACAGGACGGAGTGAAATCCCAGGTGATTCTGTCATTTTTGGCGGCTAACGGTCGCTGGGGAACCAGCCGTCCTGATAAATCAGGTCGTCCACGTCTCCGGCAGGGGTTCTCTGTGTGATCATGGCGGGTCCTCCTTTTGTTTTTAGACTATTGATCAGTCTATGCGCCGCCGGTGGAAATGATGCCTGCAAGAAAAGCCGCCCCCTCCGGATAACTCCGGAGGGGGTGGCTGGGCTTACAGGCTCATTTGATATATGTTTACAATGTCCTCTGTGCCGAGGGGGACAAAGGTGTGGTCGAAGTTGGCAGTGCGGGCCTTCCGGGCCATTTCCGGGAAGTACTCCGGGCCGATGCCAACCTCTGACAGCGTGGCGGGGAGGCCCAGGGAGGTGAAAAATTCCCGGGTTTTTTGAATGGCGGCCTCCGCCAGCTCCCGGGCGGGCAGGGAGCGGTCCAGACCCCAGACCTCAGCGCCGTACCGGGCGAAGCGGCGCTCCGTCTTCTCGCTGAGGACGTAGCGCATCCAATTGGGCGTCAGGATGGCCAGGCCCACGCCGTGGGTGACGTCGTAGAAGGCAGAAAGCTCATGCTCCATCCGGTGGACACTCCAGCCAACGGGCTTTCCCATGGCCAAAAAGCCGTTGATGGCCCAGGAGGAGTTCCACATCAGGTTGGCCCGGGCCTCGTAGCTGTCGGGGGTCTGGATGGCAAGGGGGCCGTAATGGATGCAGGAGCGGAGAATTGCCTCCGCCAAGCTGTCCGCCAGGCAGGCGGTTTCGACCGGGCTGAAGTAGTTCTCAAAGGTGTGGGACATGATGTCGGCCACCCCCGCCGCAGTCTGGGAGGCGGGGAGGGAATAGGTGTAAACAGGGTCCAGAATGGACACGGCGGGGTAGCAGCAGGGGGAGGAGAAGGACTCCTTCTCATTGGTTTCCGGATTGCTCATCACTGAAATGCAGTCCATCTCAGAGCCGGTAGCGGCCATGGTCAGCACAGTGAACAAGGGCAGCGCCCGCTCCGGAACGGCCTTCTTCGCAGAAAAGTCCCAGGGGTCCCCGTCGTACAGCGCCCCGGCGGCGATGCACTTGGCGCAGTCGATGACGCTGCCGCCCCCCAGGGCCAGCACGCCGTCCAGCTCCTGCTCCCGGCAGAGGCGGATTCCCTCCCGTGCGGTGGCGATTCGGGGGTTGGGTTCCACGCCGGGAAGCTCCGCCCAGGCGATGCCGCGGGCCTTCAGCTGGGCGGCAGCGGCGTCGTAGACGCCGTTGCGCCGGATGCTCCCCCCGCCGTAGACCATCAGCACCTTGTGTGCCCGGGCGGCGATTTCGCCGCCCAGCTTTTCAATCTGGCCCTGCCCGAAGTGGACGATGGTGGGAATGGAGTAAGTGAAATTTTTCATAGCGTTCCGCCTTTCTCTCACGCAAAAATCAGCCGTCCGGAATCAAGTGAACAGGGCGGCAAAGCCCTGCTTGGCAAAAGCCTCAGCCATAGAGCCGCTTCACCGCCGCCTTGGCCTCATATAGGATTTTGTCCGCGTCCAGGGTCATAAATTCACCGTTTTCATAGAGGATCCTGCCATCCACCATGGTCATAACCACGTCGCTGCCCTGGGCGGAGTACACCGTCAGGGCCATGGGGTCCACGTTGGGGTACAGATGGGGGCGGGTGAGATCCAGGGCGATGATGTCCGCCTTCTTGCCCACCTCCAGCGCACCGGTGTCCTCCCGGCCCTGGAGCTTTGCGCCGTTGCGGGTGGCCATGGCCAGGAGCTGGACGGGCTTGAGGATGGTGGGGTCCTGATGATAGCCGTTGTGGAGGACGGCGGCCAGGTGCAGCTCCTCCATCATGTTGAGGTTGTTGTTGCTGGCGGCGCCGTCGGTGCCGAGGGCCACGTTCAGCCCTAGGTCCAGCATCCGCTGGATGGGGGCGAAGCCGCTGCCCAGCTTCATGTTGCTGGTAGGGTTGTGGATGGGGCTGACGCCCTTTTCCAGCATCAGGGCCATGTCCTCCTCCGTCACGAAGACGCAGTGGGCGGCGGCGGTGGGGGAGTCGAAGGTCCCCAGGTCATAGAACCACTTCGCCGGGGTCTTGCCGTATTTTGCCACGCACTCGTCATGCTCTTTCTTCGTCTCGGAGAGGTGGATGTGCATCCGGCCGCCCAGGGACTTGCAATCCGCGCTGTAGGGGGCGACGATGTGGTCAAAGCAGGTGTACTCCGCGTGGATGGAGAAATCGATGCGGATCCGTCCGTCCGCCGCGCCGTGGAAGTCCCGAAAGAGCTGGATGGACTCCCTGGCCCGGAAATTCCCGGCGTAGGACTCCTCCCGGTTAAAGCACTGCACCGGCCGGCTGATGTTGGCCTTGATGCCGCAGGCCACGGCGTTCTCCACGGCGGTCTGGGGTTCAAAGTACATGTCGGAATAGCTGGTGGTGCCGGTGGCAATCATCTCAAGCAAAGCCAGGTTGTTGCCCGCCTGGATGTCCTGGGCGGTGAGCTTGTCCTCGATAGGCATGACCTTTCCGAACAGCCAGTCCTGCAAATTGAGGTCGCTGCCCACGCCCCGGAGCAGCACCATGGGGCTGTGGCCGTGGCAGTTGACAAGGCCGGGGAGCAGCAGCCTGCCGCGCATATCCTTTTCGGCGTCGTATGCGGCCTGGGGCCGGGCGGTCCCGATGTAGTCGATGACCGGGCCGTCGATGCCCAGGTATGCGTCCTCCAGGCAGCGCAGGCCCTCGCTCCCGGCGGCGAGCAGGCCGCAGTGTTTCAGCAGCAGCTTCATGTATCTTCCTCCTGTTATAAATTGGTCAGGAACCTGTTTGCAAGGCGGCAGCGCGCCGCCCCAAAGCGGTTTTCCGGCGCTTCCCGAAACGCGCCGGAGTTCCGGCAGGGACTGGCTCCGCGTCAAATAAGGCTTAAAACTTTCTTCAAATAATCGCTGAAATCTCCGGCCACGCGACTGGCCGTCTCGTCCACCTCGCTGCCGGAGAGGGGGCGGTCCAGCACGCCGGCGGCCATGTTGGTCATGACGGACAGGGCCAACAGCGGAAGGCCGCAGTGGGCGGCGGTGAGAGCCTCGGTGACGGTGGACATACCCACGGCGTCCGCCCCCAGAAGCCTGGCGGCGCGGATCTCCGCCGGAGTTTCGAACTGGGGGCCGGGGAAGAACATATAGACGCCCTCGTGGACCCGCAGGGCGGAATCCCGGGCGCATTGCAGGGCCAACCTCCGAAGCTCTGGGGTGTACATCCGGCTGGTGTCGAAGAACCGGGGGCCGAAGGCGTCCACATTGGGCCCCCGGAGGGGGCTGTCCCCGTTGAGCTTGATGTGGTCGGCGATGACCATCACGTCCCCCGGGCGGTAGGCGGGGTTGACGGCCCCGGCGGCGTTGGTGAGGACGGCGGCCCGAACGCCCAGAAGCTTCAGCACCCGGATGGGGATGACGAGCTGTTCGAAACGATAGCCCTCGTAAGAGTGGAAGCGGCCGGACATGCAGACCACCTTTTTCCCCCCCGCGGAGCCGAAGATCAGTTTTCCGGCGTGGGATTCCACGGTGGAGAGAAGAAAATGGGGAATATCGGCGTAGTCCACCGAAACCGGGTTCTCCAGGGCTTGGGCGAAGGGACCCAGGCAGGACCCCAGGACCACGGCGATCTCCGGGACGAAGCCCGCCCGTTCTTTCAGGAAATCTGCGCTCTTTTGGAAATATTCAAGGGTGTAGGCCATAAGCTGCATGCACCTCCAAGCATCTATTTTGTGGAAAATATAAAGCATTTTAACACAAGCGCGGCGGAGTGTCAATCCGGCGGGGCTGGACAATCGCCGGGAGATATGGTATGTTGATACCATATAAGGGCTCCGCTCCGGGCGGGGCGGAATCGGGAGGATGTTATGACCATTCAGGAGATGCGGGAGACGGTTTGCGGCTGGTCCAGGCAGTGTTATGCCGAGCGGCTGTTCGCCGGGACCAGCGGCAATCTCAGCATATATGACCGGGAGCGGGAGGCGATGGTGATCACCCCCACTTCCGTGGCCTATGAGACCATTGCCCCGGAGGACATGGTGGTGCTCCGGCTGGACGGGGAGGTTTTGGAGGGGCATTACCGGCCCTCCTCGGAGTGGCGGATGCACGCGGCGGTCTACGGGGCCAAGCCGGAGGTCTCCGCCCTCATTCACACCCACTCCCCTTACGCCACGGCCTTTGCGGTGAACAACCGGAATATCCCTGTGATCCTCATTGAGATGGTGGCCTTCCTGGGCGGAGATGTGCCCCTGGCGGGCTACGCCACGCCCGGAACCCAGGCGGTGGGCGCCGAGGCGGTGAAGGCGCTGGAGGATCGGGGAGGCTGCCTTTTGGCGAACCACGGCGTTTTAGCGGTGGGGGCCAGCCTGGAGCAGGCCCACCTCCGGGCCGTTTATATCGAGGACGCGGCCAAGATATGCTCCATCGCCATGGGCAATGGCCCGATTGTGACGATGAGCGCGGAACAGATCGCGGCGATGAAGAACATCTGAGGAGGGAAGGGCATGGTAAGAGCGGACGAAGGCGTGGGCTTTTTGCTGCGCTATGAGAATGTGGCCTGGTACGAGGACGGTGCGGTCCGCATTCTGGACCGGCGGATCTACCCTGTCCGGACGGAGTACGTGGTCTGCCGCCACTACGGAGAGGTGGCCCAGGCCATCGCAGACATGGTGACCCAGAGCGGCGGGCCGTTCCTGGCGGCGGCCATGGGCATGGCCCTGGCGGCTTACGAGGCCCGGGACCTGCCGGAGGCGGCGCTGCTGGCCCGCCTGGAGGAAGCGGCGGACACCTTAGCCCACGCCCGGCCCACTACGGCCGCGAAGATGGAGCGGGTGACGGCCCGGGCCATGGACGCCGCCCGGGCAGCGCTGGCGGCAGGCCGGACGGGCCTGAATTTGGTGGAGGCCCTCCGGGAAAACGCGGTGAACCAGATCAACGAAAACTATATCCGCTACGAGGCCATTGGAAAGCTTCTGGCGGATAAGATCCCCCAGGGGGGGACCATCATGACCCAGTGCTTTGCCGAGACGGTGGTGGGTACCGTGCTGCGGGAATGCCGCCGGCGGGGCAACCTGGTGAAGGTCATCTGCCCGGAGACGCGGCCCTATTTCCAGGGGGCCAGGCTCACGGCCAGCGTGGCCTGCGACATGGGCTTCGACGTGACGGTGATCTCCGACAACATGCCGGGCTATGTGATGGAGAAAAAGCAGGTGGATCTCTTCACCTCTGCCGCCGACGTCATCACCCTGGACGGGCACATCATCAACAAAGTGGGTACTTTTCAGATTGCCCTGGCGGCCAGCTACTGGGGGATTCCCTACTACGTCACCGGCTCCCCGAACCCCAGCCATCCGGATTGTTCCTCCGTGGTGATTGAGGAGCGGGACCCGCTTCTAGTGATGGACGCCATGGGGACCCGGACCACTTTGGAAGGGGTAAGGGGCTATTATCCGGCCTTTGACGTGACGCCCCCCAAGCTGTGCGACGGGGTTATCACGGAAAAAGGGATATTTTCCCCCTTTGACCTGAAGCGGTATTTTGCATCCTGACAGGCAGGCCCCGCCGGTTTCGGCCCCGGCGGGGTCTGTTTTGCAATCTTAAAACATACTAAATAGATATTATTATTACATATATCTTGAAATTCCGATTTTTTTGTTGTATAATATTGGAAATAACATGGCGGTTTCGAAATGCAGCCGCAATACCGGCGGGACCCGGTGCTGCGGGAAAGAAAAGGCGGTGAAAGAAGATGATGATTTCGACAAAGGGACGCTACGCCCTCCGGCTGATGATCGACATCGCGGAGCACCAGAGAGAGGGATATATCCGCCTGCGGGACGTGGCTAAGCGGCAGGGGATTTCGGAGAAATACCTGGAGATCATTGTCCGCGCCCTGGTGCAGCAGGAGTACCTTACCGGCGTGCGGGGCAAGGGCGGCGGGTACCGGCTGAGCCTGGAGCCGGAGGCATGCAGTGTCCGGCAGATTCTGGAGGCGGCGGAGGGGCCGCTGGTCCCGGTGGTGTGCATGTCGGGCGCCCAGGAGTGCCCTCGGATGGAAGAGTGCCCCACGCTGCCCCTGTGGCGCGGGCTGGACAGGGTTATCAGCGAGTATCTGGACAGCTTCACTCTGGAAGACCTGCTGGACCATACCGCAGGTGCAATGCAGGCCCGTGTTCCGGCGGAGGGGGCCGGCTCATGAGACAAGAGGAGACGCAAAGCTCCGCGCGCAAAGCACGGAGCTTTGCGTTTAAAATTCCATGCAGGAATCTAAAATAAAGCCCCGCCGCGTTGGCAGGGGCGAGTGGAACAATCTGTGCGCCCGCAACTGAATCAAACCGGCGAATGCCGGTTTGCAAAGGTGCAAAGGAGAATTTGAATGTATAAAGGCACTTTGATTGCAGTAAAAGACATGGAGGAGAGCAAGAAATTCTATCATGATCTTCTGGGGATGAATGTAGCGTGCGACTTCGGGGCGAATGTTCAGCTGGAGGGCGGATTGCTTTTGCAAACGCTTGACACATGGAGCGGCTTCATCGGCGGCAAAGAGATCTATCTTAAAAATCATGCTGGAGAACTGTATTTTGAAGTTTCTGATATGGATGAGTTTCTATCAAAGCTGCAAAAGGCCAATGTAGAGCTTGTTCATGGGTTTATGGAGCATAGCTGGGGGCAGCGGGTGATTCGTTTTTATGACCCGAACCACCATATTATTGAAGTGGCCGAGGACAGTTCCATGGTTGCAAAACGTTTTTTCAAAGCGGAATGACGGTGGAAGAAGTTGCAAGGAGGATGGACGTTCCTGTGGATTGCATTAAGAAGTATTTGGAACGCTGATTTCCGGTTTGCCGGGCAGTTATCTGCGGCGGGTAACTGCCCGGGCGTATTTCGCCGGAGGGGTTGGCGTCACGAATCTTGGAAAGGAAACGTGAAAGTTCTGTCTTGCAAGTAGCCTGAAAATGATATACAATATTTTCTATTCACGCCGCTGGCGCTGAACTGCAAACTGATTTGAAAGCATGGAGGATGGGGTCTTTATGAAAAAACGGCTGGTTTCTATTTTGCTGGCGCTGTGTATGGCGCTGGCGTTGCTGCCGGAAATGGCGTTCGCGTTTGAAACACCGCCGGATACGGATTTTTGGGTAAGCCTGACGCGGCCGCAGGTGGTCGATATGCTCAAGCGGATTTCCAATCAGACGGAGACCAGGGACGTGGTCCTGCTCTGCTATCCTTCGGATGGCTCTGACCCCGTCCCCACCGCAATCCGGCAGTTTTCCAGTTACGCGAACCAGAATGGAATTAAACTCTATTCGTATGCCTTCTCCGGCGGCGCCGGGGACGAATCCCGAATCGACGAAGCCCTCGGGGAGCTGTTTGACGTAAAATCCGACAGATGGCCGGATTGGCCCATTGCCGTTACGTACAACTCGTCCACAAAGAACGCGCTGTCACGGGAATATGTGGCTACGCTGATGGGTGCCCCGGGACTGCCCGTGAACGGGCTGCGGGATTTGATGATTGAAAATGGCGTGGCCAGCGGTTCTTTCGGGGAAGATCCGGAGCCTGCTCCGGACCCTGACCCCGACCCGGACCCGGATCCCGACCCAGATCCCGATCCCAATCCCGATCCCAATCCCGACCCGGATCCGGATATTCCCGATCCGCCTGAGCCGGTGCTTCCCGAGGGAATGGATGAAATGGGATGGGAGGTCCTTCGGCTGGTCAATCAGCACCGGATGGAAATCGGCCGTGCGCCCTTGTCCGTTTTTGGCGCGCTGCAGCGAGTGGCTGACTTGCGTGCAAGGGAAATCTATGCCGATTACCGCTCGGACCATACGCGCCCGGACGGCAGGATTTGCTGGACGGCCTATCAGGAGTGCGGGGTGCTCTATCATTTCAGTGCAGAAAACATTGCCTCCGGGCAGACCAGCGCCGAAAGTGTCATGAACAGCTGGCTCCACAGCCCCGGCCACCGCAGGAACATCGAGAGCGCGAATCCGGTCCATATCGGCGTGGGGCATTATTACGGCGCCAGCCCCTCCGCCGGCGGGCATAACTGGACGCAGGACTTTGCCGCCGCCGGCAACTGCCGCTTTACGGGTCTGGAACTCTCCGCTGGGGTCATTTGCGGCCGGGCGGGCGCGGATTTGGAATCTCTGCTGGCGGACGCGAATCTTGCCGTTACCACGTCCTGTTACCGCCATGGCGCATGCACGCTGCCACTGATTGCGGCCATGTGCTCCGGCTATGACGAGGACGCGAACGAAGATCAGATTATTACCGTGACCTATGGCGGGCAGACCGCCCAGCTGACGGTAGCCGCCTGCCACGAGTGGGACAGCGGCCAGGTCACTGTTGCGCCGTCCTGTACAGAGGCGGGGGTTAGAACCTATACCTGCACAAATCCCGGCTGCGGCGCGGTGAAGTCCGTGTCCATCCCCGTTGCCGGGCACAGCTTCTCCGTTGACGGCAGCGCTGTGTGTGAGCGGTGCGGAATCCGACTTGAAGCGGCTATAGGGGATGGATTGGAGACAGGCCTGGCCCCGGCCGGGGCCACGGAGCAGGAGGCGGTTGCCTGTGCCGAGAGCCTGGCGGAGGAGCGCCTGCGGGACCTGGGAGCATCCGGATGCAGCGTAATAATTACGGCCGTGGGCTATATCGCGCCTTCCGATGAAACATCGGGGCGTCCCGGCGCATATGGACGGCTGGATTATACAGTGGCTGTTTCTCCGGCGGCCGCCCGGGTAGCGCTGGCGGCGCGGGACGCGTCCCCTGTGCTCCGCTTGGATATCCCTCCGGCGGGTTCCGAGGATGACCCTGTCAATGTACATGAAAATGCCGTTATCATCACCTTTGACGCCGCTGGCGGCACAGTGAGGCCCGCAGAGATGAACGCCGGGGCAGACGGCATGCTGCCCAGCCTGCCCATACCCAGCCGCAGCGGCTATGCCTTCATCGGCTGGTTTACGAGGCCGGAGGGAGGAACGGCGGTCCGCACAGATACGGTATTCGCCAGCGATGCCATGGTATACGCGCAGTGGAGCCGGAACAGCGCTGGGGACGATACCCCTCCCAGCTCCGGTTCGGGTTCCGGTTCCAGCTTTGGAGGGGGGATGAATTCCATTCCCCGCTATATGATCTCCGCCTCCGGCACGGCCGGCGGCAGGGTTACCGTCTCGCCGCAGTGGGCCGCCCGGGGGGACTGGGTGACGGTTACGGCCACTCCGAATTCCGGCTACGTGCTTGCCGGCATTTCCGCCGCCGGCAAGAGCGGGGAAGAGCTGGCGCTGACGGAGAGAAACGGCGGATACCGCTTTACGATGCCTGGCGAGGGCGTAGCCGTGTCGGCGGTGTTCCAGCCCGCCCCGGCAGCCGGGAAGGAATCGGGAGCCAGGAGCCTGTTCACGGATGTGCCCAGCGGCGCCTGGTACTATGACGCTGTGGAGTTTGTCAGCCGGAACGGCCTGATGAACGGTTACAGCGACGGCCGGTTTGCGCCGGACGCTCCCCTGACCCGTGGGATGCTGATCCAGGTGCTGTATCAGCATGCCGGCAAGCCCGCCGCCGGAGGGAGCCGGTCCTTTACAGATGTGCCGGATGGCAGCTGGTGCTCCGGCGCGGTGGCCTGGGCGGCGGAAAGCGGAATCGCTTCCGGTTACGGCGACGGCCGCTTTGGGCCGAACGACCGTATTACAAGGGAGCAGGCGGCGGCAATTCTCTGGCGCTACGCGGGCAGCCCGGCACCGTCTGGCACGGGGCCTGTCTTCCGCGATGCCGAACAGGTTGGAGCTTACGCGCGGGAGGCCGTGAAATGGGCGGCTGAGAACGGAATTGTCCAAGGCTACGGCAGCGGCGATTTCCTCCCGAGAGGTTATGCGTCCAGGGCGCAGGCCGCACAGATTTTCAAAAATTATGTGGAAGCGGGATTCCGGGGCCAAGGTTCCGAAGAGTGAACCCCGACAAGACCTGAAGAATTGTAACGGTTGCCAGGGAGCTTGCTTGAAAGTTGGCGGGATGCCGGATTAGGGCGGACTTTTCCCGCCAGGCAAGGCGATTTGACGCGGGAGTCCTGACAGATTTCGAGGAAAAGCAACGGGGTTCTGGCGGAGAAAGAAACCGCAAAGCGGCGTTTAAAAATGTTTCGGACAAGATTTGAACCGCGGCAAAAACTGCCAGAGAGCGAAAGCTTTCTGGCAGTTTTTGCGAGTAGGGAATTAGCTCGGATCGCATTTTGCCAGCCCTGTGCGGGGTGAGAGAGGGCGCTGGAGACACCGGACCGGTTCAGGGACTGGGATCTCCAGCGGGGCGGGCCGGCGGCGCGACAGGACCCGTTTGCAGGGTGCCCTGACGCGGCCCTTTCCGGGGGCGGCGGAGGAAAAAACCGGCTTTGTGAACTTTTTTTGTCCTTGCCCGATTTTCTTTGCAATCCGGAAAAAAATGTGGTATGCTATGATTGTTTTACTATGGAATTTCGGAAAATTCTAGGCAGCCTTGGGACCGGTCCTCCGGCAGGCTCCGGGGCGGCGTCAAAATCGAAAGGAAGTTTCAAACGATCATGGGTCTGATGCAGAAAATCTTTGGTGACTACAGCTCCCGGGAGCTGAAAGCCATTACTCCCATCGTGGACAAAATCGAGGCCATGGCCGACGAGTATAAGGCCATGAGCGACGCCCAGCTTCAGGCGAAAACCCCGGAGTTTAAAAACCGCCTGGAAAACGGCGAGACCTTGGACGACATCCTTCCCGAGGCCTTCGCCACCGTACGGGAGGCCTCAGAGCGGGTGCTGGGCATGCGGCCTTACCGGGTGCAGCTGGTGGGCGGCGTGGTCCTTCACCAGGGGCGCATTGCTGAGATGAAGACCGGTGAGGGCAAAACCCTCGTCGCCACCCTGCCCGCCTACCTGAACGCCTTGGCGGGGAAGGGTGTCCATATCGTCACCGTCAACGACTACCTGGCCAAGCGCGACTCGGAGTGGATGGGCAAGGTCCACCGCTTCCTGGGGTTGAAGGTGGGGCTGATTGTCCACGGCCTGACCAGCAAACAGCGCCAGGACGCCTATGCCGCCGACATTACCTATGGCACGAACAACGAGATGGGTTTCGATTACCTCCGGGACAATATGTGCATCTACTCCTCGGAGCTGGTCCAGCGGGGCCACGCCTTCGCCATCGTGGACGAGGTGGACTCCATCCTCATCGACGAGGCCCGGACGCCGCTGATCATCTCCGGACAGGGGGAGAAGTCCACTCAGATGTACGACCTGACGGAGATGTTTGTCTCCAGGCTGAAAAAGCAGGTGGTGGTCCAGGTGGACAACAAGGAGGAGGAGGCCGCCGACATCGACGCGGACTATGTCGTGGACGAGAAGGCCAAGACCGCTACCCTCACCGCCCGGGGCATCGCCAAGGCGGAGGAGTATTTCCACGTGGAAAACCTCTCCGACCCCTCCAACTCCACCATCAGTCACCATATCAACCAGGCCCTCAAGGCCCACGGTACCATGAAGCGGGACATCGACTACGTGGTCAAGGACGGCGAGGTCATCATCGTGGATGAGTTCACCGGCCGGCTGATGTTCGGCCGGCGGTACTCCAACGGCCTTCACCAGGCCATCGAGGCTAAGGAGCACGTGAGCGTCAACAGCGAGAACCGGACCCTGGCGACCATCACTTTCCAGAATTACTTCCGGCTCTACAGCAAGCTCTCCGGCATGACCGGCACTGCCATGACGGAGCAGGAGGAGTTTGGCACCATCTATAACCTGGACATCATCGAGATTCCCACCAACCGGCCCAATCAGCGCCACGACCATCACGACGTGGTCTATAAAACCGAGGCCGGGAAGTTCCGGGCGGTTATCCAGCAGATCAAGGAGTGCCACGAGAAGGGCCAGCCGGTGCTGGTGGGCACGGTGTCCATTGAGAAAAACGAGCTTCTCAGCAAGCTCCTCAGCCGGGAGGGCATCAAGCACAACCTCCTCAACGCCAAGAACCACGAAAAAGAGGCGGAGATCGTCGCCCAGGCGGGCAAGCTGGGGGCCGTGACTGTGGCCACCAACATGGCCGGCCGCGGCACCGATATCATGCTGGGCGGCAACGCCGAGTACCTGGCCCGGGCGGACCTCACCAAGGCGGGCTACTCCGAGGAGGTCATCGTGGACGCCACCGGCTACGCCGAGACGGACAACCAGGAGATTTTGGATGCGCGAAACCTCTTTGCGGAGAGGCTGGCCCAGCATAAGGCGGAGATCGCCAGCGAGGCGGAGCAGGTCCGGGAGGCCGGGGGCCTGTTCATCATCGGTACCGAGCGCCACGAGTCCCGGCGGATCGACAATCAGCTGCGGGGCCGGTCGGGCCGCCAGGGTGACCCCGGCGAGACCCGCTTCTATATCTCCCTGGAGGACGATTTGATGCGCCTGTTCGGCGGGGACCGGATTACGAACATGATGGACCGCTTCGATTTGGATGAGGACACGCCCATTGAGAACCGGATGCTCACCAAGGCCATTGAGAATGCCCAGACCACTGTGGAGTCCCGGAACTTCCAGTCCCGGAAATCCGTGCTGGAATACGACGACGTGATGAACAAGCAGCGGGAGCTGATTTACGGCCAGCGGCGGCAGGTGCTGGACGGCATGGATATCAAGGACACCGTGCTGAACATGATGCACACCTCCATCGGCAACCACGTGAGCCTGGCGTTCGGGGAGAAGCAGCATTTGGACGCCGCCGGCTACCAGGAAATGCTCCGGGGGCTGGAGGGCATGTACTTTGCCAAGGGCGCCGTGGCTATCCCTGAGGGAGAGATCCCGCAGAAGAGCCAGGAGGACTTTGACGAGGCGTTTATTGCCGCCGCCGAGGCATTCTACCAGAACAAGGAGGCCGAGATCACCAGCCCCATCATGCGGGAGCTGGAGCGGGTGGTGATGCTCCGGGTGGTTGATGAGTACTGGATGGACCATATCGACGCCATGGACGACCTGAAGCAGGGCATTCGGCTCCAAGCCTACGGCAACAACAACCCCGTGGACGTGTACAAGCGGGAGTCCCTGGACATGTTTGAGGAAATGATCGCCGCTATTCAGGATGAGACGGTCCGGCGGCTGTACTCCGTGCGGCTGCGGAAGGATGAGGAGGTCAAGCGGGAGCGCGTGGCCAAGGGCATGGTGGAAAATGTGGGCGGCGACGGAACGAAGCCCAAAAAGCAGCCCATCAAGGTCATCAAAATCGGCCGGAACGATCCCTGCCCCTGCGGCAGCGGACTTAAATGGAAGAAGTGCACCTGCCCGGAGTACCACAGCAATTAAAGAGGGGACTTTGTCCCCCCCCCCTTTAGATTCACACACCAGTGACTCGGTCACTGGTGTGTGCGCCCCGGGGCGCACGTGCCGGGGTATTTTCCTGACGCGCATGTAGTCAGGAAAATAATTTCATGCTTTTTTCTCCGCCTTGCGGAGAAACCAGGGGGCCACGGCCCCCTGGACCCCTCTGGGGTTGTGAAGCGTGGGAAAGGTCGTGAGTAGATGAATACGAAAAATGACGGCACACTCTGTTTACTTCGGGATATCAAGGACATCTTCTTCGGCATTGCCCTGATTCTCCTGGGAGGAATCGCTGTTTTGGCCCCGGCAAACGATGAGGTCCCGTTTTGGGTGGCGGGGCTTCTTCTACTGGCCTACGGCGCATCCTATGTTTGGAACGGCTGGGCGGCCCACAAACAAACTGAAGAACACGGTGAACTGCAAAATCAGGAAGAGCAAGGAGGCCCTCATGCCCTTTGAAACCCACAATGAAAACAGCCTGGTCTGGCTGACCGCTTCTAATTTGGGCGGTGTCCGGCACGGTTTTTCTACCCGCTTGGGGGGCGTGTCCCCTGCCCCCTGGGACAGCCTGAACCTTCGCCCCGGCATGGGGGACGGACGGGACGCCATGCTGGAGAATTACCGGCGCTTTTGCGCCGTGCTGGGCGTAAATATGGAGCAGACCGTCCTTTCCCGGCAGGTTCACAGGGCCGATGTCCGGGCCTGTGGGGAGGCTGACGCCGGGAAGGGGCTTTTCCGGGAACGCGATTATGACAGCGCCGATGCCCTGGTGACGGATGTGCCGGGGCTGACCCTGTTTGTGTTTTCTGCCGACTGCGGCACCGTGCTGCTCTATGACCCGGACTCCGGAGCGGTGGGAGCGGTCCACGCCGGCTGGCGGGGCTGCGCCGGGGGCATCGTGGAGAAAACTGTCCGAGAGATGGTCCGGCTTTACGGAACAAGGCCAGAGCGGCTGCGGGCTGCCCTGGGACCGTGCATCGGGCAGTGCTGCTTTGAAAGCGACGAAGACGTCCCCGCCGCCATGCGGGAGGCCCTGGGACGGGAGGCGGAACCCTATCTGGAAAAGCGGGGTCCCAAGTGGCACGTGGACTTGGAAGGGCTGAACCGCCGGTGGCTGCTGCGGGCGGGAGTTCTGCGGGAGAACCTGGAGTCCTCCGGATTTTGCACCGCCTGCCGTCAGGACCTCTTTTGGTCTCACCGGAAGCTGGGGGAGGCCAGGGGCGTGCAGGCGGCGGCAATTGCCGTTCCTGTTCGGAATGGATAGCTGGGAATTTGGATTTGAAAAGCCGGGCCTTCTGGAAGGAGGCTCTTCATTTCGAATTCCTTATGTTGATTAGGGGCTGATTCGAGGAAAGGGTTTTCTATGGTAAAATTGGCGAAAGGCTTCCTTCTGCTGCTGTTCCTCCTGCTGCTGAGCGGCTGTTGGCAGGACGAGCCGCCGGAGGAAGCAGCTGATGTGCTGCCCCCCCTGGAGGTGGAGGAGCCGCCGAAGGAGGAGGCGGCCCTGCCGGAGCGCTTTGCCCTGCCCTACATGCCGGGACAGAGCCTTGACCCGGTGGACTGTGCCGACGGAATGCAGCAGGTGGCGGCATCTTTGCTGTGCGAGGGGCTGTTCCGGCTGGATGAGAAGCTGGAGGCGCAGCCCTGTCTCTGCGCCAGCTATACCTATGACCCGGAGAGCTGGCGCTATGTGTTTTCCCTCCGGGAGGGGGTACTGTTCTCCGATGGGTCGCCCCTGACGGGGCGGGATGTGAAAGCCACCTTGGATCGGGCGAGGGACTCCGACCGCTACCGGAGCCGCCTGGCGGGGGTGGCGTCGGTATCCGCCGGGGACGGCACGGTGACGGTGGCCCTCCGGGGGCCGAATACCGGGTTTCCGGCGCTGCTGGATATCCCCATTGTGAAGTCCGGAACGCAGGATGATGCCGCCCCGACCGGCACCGGGCCGTATTTCTTTGTCCGGGAGGAGACGGGGAGCTATCTCATCGCCAACCAGTCCTGGTGGCGGGGGGAGCGACAGCCGGTGGATCGGATTTCCCTGGTGGAGGCCCCGGACGCCGCTGCCATGCTGTACCGCTTTTCCTCCCATGAGGTGCAGCTGATTACGGCGGACCTCACCGGCGTGCTGGCGGTGAGCACCACCGGCAGTGTGGGCTGTGCCGACGCGGAGACTACGGTTCTGCAATATGTGGGCTGCAATACCGCCCGGGCGCCGCTGGACAGCCCGGCCCTGCGGCGGGCGCTGTCGGCGGGGATCAACCGGTCCAATGTGGCCAGCGCCTTCCTCTCCAGTCACGGCAAGGCCGCTGCGTTTCCGGTGTCTCCGGTCTCCAGCCTCTATCCGGCGGAGCTGGAGGATACCTACTCCGTGGACGGCTTTACGGCCGCTTTGTCGGAGAGCGGCTATGCCTCCGAGAGGCCGCTGACGCTACTGGTGAATGAAGAAAACAGTTTTAAGCGGGCCATTGCGGATTACCTGGCAGAGAGTTGGACTGCCGGGGGTGTGGCGGTGGAGGTTCAGCCGCTGCCTTGGGAGGAGTATGCCGCCGCGCTGAGCGCGGGGGAATTTGACCTCTACTATGGGGAGGCGCGGCTTGGCGCCGATTGGAACTTGAGCAGCCTACTGGAGCCGGGCGGGGCGCTGAACTACGGGCATTGGTCCAACCCCGACACCAGCCGGCTGCTGTCGGAGTTCGCAGCGGCGGAGGAGCGGCGGGCTGCTATGAAAGCTCTTTGCGCGCATTTGAAAGATCAGGCCCCCATTCTGCCGGTGTGTTTCAAATCCATCTCCGTGCTGACCCAGGCGGGAGTGGCGGAGGGGCTGCAGCCTACGGCGGCGGAGCCGTTTTATGGGCTGGGACAGTGGACGATCCATCTGAAAGAGGACGCGTAAGCGCCGGGGGGCCGCATGCGTGCAGGGCGGCTTCTATAACGGCTACCAAGGCTTCCGGCTTGAGTTTAAGGGAGCAAAATGGCGTTTCTTCGAGGAAGCTCTTGACGGGTGACAGGGCGGCTTGACGGCGGCCGGGCAGGTGAGAGCTTTCCGGAAATGGAAAAAAGCCGCCGTGCCAAGGCACGGCGGCTTTTCATGGGGCTTAGTAGTAACGCTTCTTGTTTTTGCGAGCGGCTTCAGACTTCTTGCGCCGCTTCACGCTGGGACTCTCATAATGCTCTCTTTTCCGGACCTCGGCCAGGACGCCGGCCTTGGCGCAGCTGCGCTTGAAACGCTTCAGCGCGCTGTCGATGGATTCATTTTCCTTCACATGGATCTCAGACATCTATATTTTCCCTCCCTCCGAGGTATCCGGCTATCTCCAGGATACTTTAAGGGCCATAAAATCATATGGCTTTACCCTGATTATTATACAGATTCCGCCTAAACTTGTCAAGAGAAATGTTGTGCCCCGCCCGGAAATAATTTGACGGGGCGGCGGGGAGGCGGAATGCCCCCGGTAAGGGACCGGTTTTCCTCTTTTTGAAAGGCTTTTAGCGAAAATGACGGGGGTTTGCGGCGGTATGGGGAGAGAAGAAGGGGAAATTTCCTATTGACAAATGGCCGAAAATCTTGTATCTTATACCTCAACAGCAAATATGAGCAAATGCAATGACAGGGAGAAAGTCCTTTTCCGGACGCTTCAGAGAGCTGCCGGAGGCTGCGAGGCAGCGCGGAGGGGAAGGACGTCACTGGCCCTCGAGCAGCTCCGCTGAGGCCGGGGTCCGGCTTAGGTGGAGACGGGTTTCCTCACCGTTATCAAAGAGGCGGAATTCGCCCGGCGCGCCGGGCCGATGCCGGAAGCGGGCATGGTGCATGCCAATGAGAGTGGTACCGCGGAAGCTGAGCTTTCGTCTCTTTTTTAGGGAGGCGAGGGCTTTTTTGTTGCCCCAAATTCTTGAATTGAAGCAAACAGGAGGAACAGACCCATGAAGCACATCAAAATTTTTGACACAACCCTTCGAGACGGCGAGCAGTCCCCCGGGTGCAGCATGAACCTGCCGGAAAAGATTGAAATGGCGAAACAGCTGGAGCGGCTGGGGGTGGACATCATTGAGGCGGGCTTCGCCATCGCCTCTCCTATGGACCATAAGAGCGTCCGGGCCATTGCCGCCGCCGTGTCCAAGTGCACCGTGGCCAGTCTGGCCCGGTGCGTCAAGGGGGACATCGACGCCGCCTGGGACGCGGTGAAGGAGGCCAAGCACCCACGGATTCATGTGTTCCTTGCCACCAGCGATATCCACATGGAGTACAAGCTGAAGATGACCCGGGAGGAGGTCCTCCAGCGGATCAGCGAGATGGTGAGTTACGCCAAGAGCCTCTGCGAGGATATCGAGTTCTCCGCCGAGGACGCCTCCCGCTCGGACCGGGACTTTTTGGCCCAGTGCTACTCCAACGCCGTGGCCGCCGGGGCTACGACGCTAAACGTCCCCGACACCGTGGGCTATTCCACGCCCCAGGAGATGGGGGATTTGATCCGCTACCTCCGGGAGCACGTGAAGGGTGTGGAGAATGCGGACATCTCCACCCACTGCCACGACGACCTGGGATTGGCGGTGGCCAACACCCTGGCCTGCATCCAGGCCGGCGCCACCCAGGTGGAGTGCACCGTCAACGGCATCGGCGAGCGGGCGGGGAATGCCAGCTTGGAAGAGATCGTGATGAACCTCCGTACCCGGAAGAATTTCTATGATGCGGACACCGGCATCAATACCAAGCAGATCTACCGCTCCAGCAAGCTTCTCAGCTCCATCACCGGCGTGGCCATCGCCCCCAGCAAGGCTGTGGTGGGAGCCAACGCCTTCGCCCATGAGTCCGGCATCCACCAGCACGGCGTCATCGCCAATTCCCAGACCTATGAGATCATGAACTCCACCGACGTGGGCATCCCTCAAAACACCATGGTCCTGGGCAAGCACTCCGGCAAGCACGCCCTCCGGGAAAAGCTGGAGTCCATGGGCTATGAACTGACGGACGAGGAGCTGGAGAACGTCTTTACCCGGTTCAAGACCCTGGCGGACAAGAAGAAGAACGTCACCGGGTCCGATTTGGAGGCCCTGGTCCTCCACCGGCGCAACACCAGCATTACCACCCAGATCGGCGGTTGTCGCCTGGTGAGCCATGTGATCAACGCCGGCGACGGCGTGCCCAACACGTCGTGCATCAAGCTGCAGCAGGACGACAAGACCCTGGAGGAGGTCGCCATCGGCGAGGGTCCCCTGGACGCGTCCTTCAAGGCCATCAACCGGATGCTGGGCATCGACATCAAGCTGGAGAGCTTCAGCCTCAACGCCGTCACCGACGGCGAGGACGCCATTGGCGAGGCCGTGGTGAAAATCGAGGCCCCCAACGGCGAGCGCTATACCGGGACGGGCCTGTCCACCGACATCATCGAGTCCTCTATCCGGGCCTATGTCAACGGTATCAACAAGATGATGGAGGACAGCGAGGCAAACGCCTGATCCTTTTAGAATTGAGATTAGTAAGGAGCGTGACACAATGGGAATGACCATGACGCAGAAGATCCTCGCCAAGCACGCGGGCCTTGACAGCGTGCGTGCGGGCCAGCTGATCCAGGCGAAGCTGGATCTGGTGCTGGGCAACGACATCACCACCCCCGTAGCCATCAACGAGTTCGAGGCGGCGGGCTTTGAGCGGGTGTTCGACAAGAGCAAGATCGCCCTGGTGATGGACCACTTCGCCCCCAATAAGGACATCAAGGCCGCCGCCCAGTGCAAGCAGTGCCGCACATTTGCCCGGCGGTTTGATATCGACCACTACTACGATGTGGGCGAGATGGGCATTGAGCACGCCCTGCTGCCGGAAAAGGGCCTGGTGGCCCCCGGCGAGGCCGTCATCGGCGCGGACTCCCACACCTGCACCTACGGGGCGTTGGGCGCGTTTTCCACCGGCGTAGGTTCCACGGACATGGGCGCTGCCATGGCGGCGGGGCAGACCTGGTTTAAGGCTCCTTCCGCCATCCGGGTGAACCTCACCGGGAAACTCCGACCCTTTGTCTCTGGCAAGGACGTGATTTTGACCCTCATCGGCAGGATCGGCGTGGATGGGGCCAGGTATCAGTCCCTAGAGTTCGCTGGGCCGGGGGTGGCGGAGCTGAGCATCTATGACCGGCTGACTATCTCCAACATGGCCATTGAGGCCGGGGCGAAGAACGGCATCTTCCCTGTGGACGATGTGACCAGGGCCTATGTGGAGGGCCGGGTGAACAGGCCGTGGACTGCCTTTGAGGCGGACGCCGACGCGGAGTATGAACGGACCGTGGACATCGATCTCGGTCAGGTGGACTGCACCGTGGCCTATCCCCATCTGCCGGAGAACGCCCACAGCGCCCGGGAGGGGAAGGACATCCGGATCGATCAGATCGTCATCGGCTCGTGCACCAACGGTCAGCTCCCCGATCTGGCCGCCGCCGCTGCGATCCTCAAGGGCCGCCATCTGGCCAGGGATGTCCGGGGCATCGTCATCCCCGCCACCATGAACGTATACCGGGAGGCAATGCGGCAGGGCTTTACGGACATCTTCCTGGACGCGGGCTGCATCGTCTCCGCCCCCACCTGCGGACCCTGCCTGGGCGGCCATATGGGCATCCTGGCCGCCGGGGAGCGCTGCGTCTCCACCACAAACCGCAACTTCGTGGGCCGCATGGGCCATGTGGACAGCGAGGTTTACCTGGCCTCCCCCGCCGTGGCCGCTGCCTCCGGCGTCGCGGGGCACATCGCCCACCCGGCGGAGCTTGGTTGAAGCCCGCGGGAGGGCCGGGAGCTTTTCCGGCTCCGGACTCCCGCCAATTCCGTATTCTTTGAAGGAGATTTCGATATGAACGTACAGGGAACCGTCCATAAATACGGGGATCATGTGGATACCGACGTCATTATCCCCGCCCGCTATCTCAACACCCCCAACGCCAAGGAGTATGCCGTCCACTGCATGGAGGACATCGATCGGGATTTTGTAAAGCGGGTCCGGCAGGGCGACATCATGGTAGCCGGTGTCAACTTCGGCTGCGGCTCCTCCCGGGAGCACGCTCCCGCCGCCATCAAGGCCTGCGGCGTCAGCTGCGTCATCGCTGCCACCTTTGCCCGGATCTTTTACCGCAACGCCATCAACATCGGACTGGCGATTTTGGAGTGCCCCGCCGCCAGCGCGGCCATTGAAAACGGCGATCAGGTGGCCGTGGACTTTGACACCGGCGTCATCACGAACCTCACGAAAAACAAGACCTATCAGGCCGAACCCTTTCCGCCGTTTATCAAGGACATGATTGAAAAGGGCGGGCTGATGGCCTCCTTGAAGGCCGGAGGTGGGGCCGTATGAACAAGACCATCGCTATCATCCGGGGCGATGGCATCGGCCCCGAGATCGTGGGCGAGGCGCTGGGCGTGCTGGATGCCGTGGCGGAGAAGTTCGGCCACGCCTTCACGTACCAAGAGGCGCCCATGGGGGGCTGCGCCATCGACGCTTTCGGCGTGCCTCTGCCGGACTCCAGCCTGAAGACCTGCCTGGACAGTGACAGCGTGCTGCTGGGGGCGGTGGGCGGACCCAAGTGGGACAGCCAGCCCTCCGCCAACCGGCCGGAGCGGGGACTTTTGAAGCTCCGCTCTGCCATGGGCCTGTATACCAACGTCCGGCCCGCCCGGATGTTTCAGGACCTGGCGGCCGCCTGCCCACTTCGGGCGGACATCGCGAAAAGGGGCATTGACTTCGTTGTGGTCCGGGAGCTGATTGGCGGCATGTATTTCGGCGAGCACTCCACCTTTGAGGCCGGGGGCGAGCGGAAGGCCGTGGACGTATGCGCCTACACAGAGCACGAAGTGCGCCGGGTGGCGCGGGTAGCCTTCGACATGGCGCGGAAGCGGCGGAGGCGGGTTACCTCCATTGACAAAGCCAACGTGCTGGATACCTCCCGCCTGTGGCGGAGCACCGTGGAGGAGGTGGCCAGGGAGTACCCGGATGTGGAGCTGCTGCACATGTATGTGGACAACGCGGCTATGCAGATCGTCCGGGACCCCAGTCAGTTCGACGTGATCGTGACGGAGAACCTGTTTGGGGACATCCTCTCCGACGAGGCCAGCCAGATCACCGGCTCCATCGGCATGATCCCCTCTTCCAGTATGGGAGAGGGAAGCCGGGGGCTGTATGAGCCTATCCATGGCTCCGCGCCGGATATCGCCGGGCAGAATCGGGCCAACCCCATCGGCACCATCCTGGCGGCGGCGATGATGCTGCGCTACAGCTTCGACATGGCGGAGGAGGCCGGCACCGTGGAGGCGGCGGTGGACGCGGCGCTGAAGGCGGGGTTACGCTGCGGCGACATCATGAACGAGGGCGGCACGCTCCTGGGCTGCCGGGAGATGGGCGCGGAGATCCGTGCGCGAATCTGAGAGGCGGCATGGTGTCGTAAACGGCGGAAAAACCGCCTGGCTCTCGGGAAAGCTCGAGTCCTCACATTCGGCCGCCTGCGGCGATTTCCCGCCATGGAGCGGAAGGGGAATCGCTTCGTTTTGGCTGACGATACAAAAAGGTCCGGTACGGAAATCCGTACCGGACCTTTTGCCTGTTTCAAGAGAGGGGTGCTTCGAAGATGATGGGACGGCCCTGGCAGGAGAGCTTGCCGAATTTGACCTCGACGCTGCCGCCGCAGGCCAGGTTTTCGTATTGTCCGTCCGGGGCGGAGACGGCCACTGGGCCGCGGATCCCCTTCAGGGTAAAAACGCCGATCAGCTGGCGGCCTTTGGCGGCGTGGACGGCGTACAGGATATCCCCCGGCAGCGCCTGGACGCGGTAGGCGCTGTCCGTGAGCAGGGGATGGCGCTTCAAACTGGAGAGCCGCTGCAGCTGCTCCGACCGGTCCGGCCTGGAGGACCAGTCCACGCTGTCCTTGTCAAAGAGGCTGGGCAGATGGGAACAACTCTTCTCCTGGCCCCCGTAGAGCAGCGTCATGCCCTTTTGGAAGTAGAGAAAGGCCGTCCAGTTTTCCAGGGCCGCTTCGTCGGGAATCACAAAGGCCGCCCGGAGCTGGTCGTGGTTTTCCAGGTAGCGGAGCTTGACATAGTTATCCGGGTAGATTACCTCCTGGCGGTTGAGGGCCTCGGCGTAGGCGCTGAGGGGGAGTTTTCCCTCCAGATACCGCTGGAAACAGGGGAAGACGTCGTATTCGTAACTGGCGTCAAAGGCCTGGAAGATCTCCGAGTCCGAGAGAGCGGGGAGGCCCTGGGCGCGGGCGGCGGCAATGAAGGGCGGCTCCACCGATTCGCTGAGCCAGAAGCAGCCGGGCCGGACAGCCTCCACCTCCGCTCTGGCCCGCTGCCAAAAGGCCAGCGGGATCAAAGGCGCTACGTCACAGCGGAAGCCGTCCACCATGGAGGCCCAGTATTTCAGCGTGTCGATTTGATAGTCCCAGAGTTCCGGGTGGGAGTAGTCCAGGTCCACAACGTCGCTCCAGTCGCCAAAACGGTTGCCAAGGGACCCGTCCGGGCGGCGGTGGAACCACTCCGGATGGTTCTGCACCAGCCAGGAGTCCGGCGAGGTGTGGTTGTACACCACGTCAATGATGCACTTCATGCCCAGGCGGTGAATGTCGTCCAAAAGGCGCTGAAAGTCCTCCAGCGTGCCGAACTCTGGGTTGACGGCCCGGTAGTCGGCGATGGCGTAAGGACTGCCCAGCGTGCCCTTGCGGGCCATGACGCCGGTGGGGTGAATGGGCAGCAGCCAAATGATGCTGGCGCCCAGGGAGCGGATCCGCTCCAGATCCCGGCGGAGGGCCTCAAAGGTGCCCTCGGAGGTGTGGTTGCGGACGTACACGGAGTATAGGATTTGATTGCGGTATTGCTTCGGAGTTGCAGTGGCCATGATCGTTCCCTCCTAATAATGAACGCGCAGAAAAAACTTCAAAGGGCGCTTTACGCCAGATGCCAGATGTCCTCATCGTATTGCCGGATGGTACGGTCCGAGGAGAAGTATCCGGATTTGGCGACGTTGACCAGCATTTTCTTTGCCCAGGCCGGGCGGTCGTCGTAGTCCGCGAGGCAGCGGTCCTTGGCGGCAAGATAGTCCTCCACGTCCAGCAGGGCCATGAACCAGTCCTTGGACTTCATGTCCTTCCAGAGGATGGACAGCTCCGCCGGATCGCCGATGGACAAAAGCTCCGGAGAGACCAGGAAATCCACCAGCTTCTCCACCGCCGGGCGGTGGTAGAAGTCCAGGGGGCGGTAGCTCCGGCCGTCGGGTTCCTCGCCGTGGTAGAGCGAAATGACTTCGTCGCTGTGGGCGCCGAAGGTGTAGATATTGTCTTCCCCCACCAGGTCCGCGATCTCCACATTGGCCCCGTCCAGGGTGCCCAGGGTGATGGCGCCGTTGGCCATGAACTTCATGTTGCTGGTGCCGCTGGCCTCCTTGGACGCAAGAGAGATCTGCTCGGAGATGTCGCAGGCGGGGATCAGCCGCTCCGCCCAGGTGACATTGTAGTTCTCCACCATGGCCACCCGCAGCCAGGGGCGGACCTTCGGGTCGTTTTCAATGAGTTCTTGGAGGCATAGAATCAGGTGGATGATCCGCTTTGCCATGGTGTAGGCGGGCGCCGCCTTGGCGCCGAAGAGCATGGTGATGGGCCGCTTCGGCAGCTTCCCAGCCCGGATCTCCAGGTATTTATAGATGATATAGAGGGCGTTCATTTGCTGGCGCTTGTACTCGTGAAGCCGCTTGACCTGGATGTCAAAGACGGATTCCGGGTCCAGCTGAATGTCCTGCTCCGTCTTTAGGGCGCGGCAGAGGGCCTGCTTGTTGTGCTGCTTGACCTCCAGCATGCGCTCCAACACGGCGCTGTCCTCTGCGAAGGGAAGCAGCTTTTCCAGCTCCCCGGCGCAGCGGCGCCAAGCGGGGCCGATGCTCTCGTCAAGGAGAGCGGCCAGCTCCGGGTTGCAGGCCTCCAGCCAGCGGCGGAAGGTGACGCCGTTGGTTTTGTTGTTGAACTTCTCGGGATAGAGGTCGTAGAAGTGCTTCAGCTCGGTGTTTTTCAGAATTTCCGTATGAAGGGCCGCCACGCCGTTGACGGAGAAGCCGCAGTGGATGTCCATGTGGGCCATGTGGACCAGGCCCTTGTTGTCGAGGATGGCGGTCTTGGGATCCGGGTGGGCTTTCTTCATGCGCAGGTCCAGCTCTTGAATAATGGGTACCAGCTGGGGCGCGGCCGTTTTCAGGAAGGCCAGGGGCCACTTCTCCAGGGCTTCCGCCAGGATGGTGTGGTTGGTATAGGCGCAGGTCCGCCGCACCTGGTCAAGCGCACTGTCAAAGCTCATTCCCCGGTCCTTCAGCAACCGGATCAGCTCCGGGATTACCATGGAGGGGTGGGTGTCGTTGATCTGGATGACCACGTGGTCTGCCAGGGTTTGGGGATCATAGCCCCGTTCCTCCAGTTCCTGAAGGATCAGCTGCGCTCCGGCGGAGACCAGGAAATACTGCTGGTAAACCCGGAGAAGGCGGCCCTCCTCGTCGCTGTCGTCGGGATAGAGGAAGGATGTCAGATTGTGGGCCACGTCCTCCTTGTCAAAGGCGATGCCCTCTTCGGGCGGGGGCGCGGGCTGCGTGACGTCGAAGAGGTGGAGACGGTTGGCGTAGGAATTGTGCGCCCCGGGCACGGCCACGTCGTAGAGCACCGCCTCCAGGTCAAAATCACCGAAGGGGACAGAGAAGGACTTCCCGGTGGGAATCAGCCAGCTCTCCGGCTGTATCCATGGGTCCGGGGCTTCAGTCTGGCGGTTGCGGGCGAATTTCTGCTTGAACAGGCCGTAATGGTAGTTCAATCCCACACCGTCGCCGGGGAGGCCCAGAGCGGCGATGGAGTCCAGGAAGCAGGCCGCGAGGCGCCCCAGCCCGCCGTTGCCCAGGGACGGCTCAGGCTCCAGGGACTCGATAGTCCCCAGGTCCCGGCCCATGCCGGAGAGCACTTCCCGGGCCTCGTCGTAGAGGTCCAGAGCCAGCAGGTTGTTGGAGAGCAGCTTGCCCATGAGGAACTCGGCGGAGAAGTAATACAGCTTCCGCTCTCCCGAGGGAGCGGGGCGGCCCTGGGCCTCCTGCCGGGTCAGCAGGAGCAGAGCTTCGTAGAGCTGGCAGTCGCCGCATTGCTCCGGGGGGAGCTGAAACTGCTTCCGGGTAATGAGAGAGAGCTGTTCTTTCAGGCGCATTGGAAAACACTTCCTTATTTCTTGGATTTTTTGGCCTGGGGCAGGCGCTGGTATATTTGGGTTTCCCGGCGCAGCCGCCGGGACAGCGTTTCGTTGTAGGTTCCGGGCAGCGTTCTCCAGCGCCAGTTGGTTCCCAGGGTGGAGGGGATGTTCATCCGGGCTTCGCTGCCCAAGCCCAGCAGGTCTTGAAACTGAATTACCGCCAGGTCGGCCGGGGATGCCCAGACGGAGCGGATCATGCCCCAGTGGTATCCCTCCCGTTTGTTCAGGCGGAGATAGGCCTTGGCGAAAGCCGTGTCCTTCTTGGGCGCGGAGGCGATCCAGCCTTGTACGGTGTCGTTGTCATGGGTGCCGGCGTATGCCACGCAGTGGGCGGGGTAGCGGTGGGGCAGGAAGCCGCTGTCGGGGTCTCGGCTGTCGAAGGCGAATTCCAGGACTTTCATGCCGGGGTAGCCGGAGTCCTTCAACAGCTTGCACACAGAGGGGGTGAGAAACCCCAGGTCCTCGGCGATGATATTTTTTTTCCCAAGGGTTTTATTCACGGTGCGGAAGAAGTCGATGCCGGGGCCGGGCCGCCATCTGCCGTTTCGGGCGGTGGTGGCGCCGTAGGGAATGGCGTAATAGGAGTCAAAGCCCCGGAAGTGGTCGATGCGCAGCGTGTCGTAGAGCTGGAACTGGAAGGAGATGCGCCGCAGCCACCAGGCGTAGCCCTCCTCCTTCATGCGCTCCCAGTCGAAAAGGGGGTTGCCCCACAGCTGGCCGTCCGCGGAGAAGCCGTCGGGGGGACAGCCGGCCACTTCGGTGGGGAGGCCGTCCTCATCCAGCTGGAACTGCTCCGGGTTGGCCCAGACGTCGGCGCTGTCGCCGGCGACATAAATAGGAAGATCCCCGATGATGGAGATGCCCAGGCCGTTGGCGTGCCGCTTGAGATCCCGCCACTGGCGGAAGAAGAGATACTGAACGGCCTGCCAGAAAGCGGTTTCCTCGGCCAGCTCCGCCCGGGCGCGCTCCATCGCGCCGGGGAGGCGCAGCCGCAGCTCCTGGGGCCACTCAAACCAGGAGACGCCGCCGTGGGCTTCCTTCAGGGCCATGAAGAGGGCGTAATCCTCCAGCCAGTCCGCCTGCTCCCGGCAGAAGGCGGCGAAGTCCGGCCGCTCTTGGGTCAGGAGGCGGGTGCAGGCTTTGCGCAGGACGGGGAAGCGGGTGGTGTACAGCAGGCCGTAGTCCACCTTGGCCGGGTCGTCCCCCCAGGGGAGTTCCTGAAACTCCGGGGGTTCCAGCAGTCCTTCGCCGGCCAGGAGATCCAGGTCGATAAAGTAGGGGTTCCCGGCGAAGGAGGAGAAGGACTGATAGGGGGAGTCCCCAAAGCCGGTGGGACCCACGGGCAGCAGCTGCCAGCAGCTTTGCCCTCCCGCCGCCAAGAAGTCTGCAAAGCGCCAGGCCTCCGCTCCCAGGGTCCCGATGCCGTAGGGAGAGGGAAGGGAGGACACCGGCATCAGAATACCAGATTGTCTCACGTTGGAATCACCTGTTTTCGTTCAAAATAAAGGACCGCCGGACGGCGGCCCATGAGGGGGGCGCTTTCGCGCCCCGCCCCCATCGGGACGGCCGCGCGGGGCCTAAAGAATCTGAGCCACGCTCTCCCCCTGGATGAGCTGAAATGGAATCAGCTCATGGACGGGGCGGCCGCTCCCCAGGACAATGCCCCGCAGGAGGATCTCCACCCCCCGCTCAGCCAGGCGCTGGGTGTCCTGCTGGACGGTGGTGAGCCGGGGCAGGGAGTATTGGCCGATGACGATGCCGTCATAGCCCACCACGGAGATGTCCTCCGGAACCCGCTTGCCCATGTCCCGCAGGGCGCGGATGGCCCCCAGGGCCATCACGTCGCTCAGAGCGAAGATCGCGGTCAGGTGAGGCTGACGGGCCAGCAGCCGCCGTGTGGCGGCGTAGGCGTCCGGCATGGAGTAGCGGCAGGGTTCGCACTGACGGTCCACGTCAAAGGGAAGCCCCAGGCGGCGGCAGGCATCCAGGCAGCCGGCCAGGCGCCGGTAGCTGATTTGGGCGCAGGACCAATTGCCGCCCAGAAAGCCGATATGCCGGTGCCCCTGGCCGGCCAGGTGCTGAATGACTTGCTCCGCCGCCGCGCTGTCATCGGTGGTGAAGGAGGAGAGATTGGCAAAGCCCAGGTCCCGGGCAGTATTGGTCAGCAGGACACAGGGGACGGTGATGGGGGCGAAGCCAGCCTTGAACAGCTCCAGGTCCCCCCCCAGGAAGATAATGCCCCTGGGGCGGCGCTCCCGGTTGAGCTGAAGGGCGTAGGCCACCTCGTTGGCGTCCTCATCCAGGTAGTAAACGGCGGCGTCCTGCCCGGCGTCCCGCAGCAAAGACTGAATCCGCTCTACCAAGTCGGCAAAGAGCATATTCATGGTGCCCTTGACAAGGACGGCGATGCTGCTGCTGGCCTGCTGCTTGAGGTGCTTGGCGTTGGTGTTGGGCTGGAAGCCCTGCTCTTCCACCACGGCCATCACCTTGCGCCGGGTCTCCTCGCTGACGTCCGGGTGATCGTTGAGCACCCGGGACACCGTGGCCACGCCGCAACCGGACAGCCGCGCAATATCCTTGATGGTTATACCGTATCCCTCCCCTCCGGCTCAGCCGCTTCGATGTTGATTTTTAGCAATGATAGCACATTTAACTCCGGCATGCAAGAGAGGTTATGCCTTTAACCAGGCCTTTTCCCGGGAAGAGACTCAGCCCTTTACCGCGCCGGCGGCCACGCCCTTGATGATGTGCTTCTGGCAGGTGAGATAGAAGACGATCACCGGGATGATGGACAGCAGAATCAGCGCCATGGTGGCGCCCAGGTCCACGGTGCCGTAGCTGCCCTTGAGGTACTGGATGTGAATGGGGATGGTGCGGTATTTGTTGATGTCCAGCACCAGATAGGGCAGCAGGTAATCGTTCCACACCCACATGATCTCCAGAATGCCCACGGAAATCATGGTGGGCTTCAGCATGGGCAGCACCACGGAGAAGTAAACCCGCAGGGGGCCGCAGCCGTCAATAGCGGCGGCCTCCTCGATCTCCAGGGGAATGGACTTGACAAAGCCCACGAACATGAAGATCGCAAGACCCGCGCCAAAACCCAGATAGACCACCGGAATGGTCCAAGGGGTGTTCAGGTGGAGCGTATCCGCCGTCTTGGACAGGGTGAACATCACCATCTGGAAGGGTACTACCATAGAAAAAACACAGAGGAAGTAGAGCAGCTTGCAGAAAAAGGAGTTTACCCGGGCGATGTACCAAGCCGCCATGGAGGTGCACAGCAGAATCGAGAAGGTGGACAGGAGCGTGATAGCCACGCTGTAGAGCACGCTCTTGGCGAAGGGGTAGTTGCCGAAGGTCATGCCCTTGATAAAGTTCTGAAACCCGGCCCACATTTCCCCGGAGGGCAGGGCAAAGGTGTCGGTCTTGACAAAGGTGTTGAGCTTAAAGGAGTTGACGACCACCGTCAGCACGGGCAGCACATAGATGATACAGATGACAGCCAGGGTTACGGAGAGGATGGTCTTCCGGCGGTGCTCGGCGGAGAGAGTTTTTCCGTTCATTACTGCTGTACCTCCTTGTTGCGGGTATAGCCCAGCTGGGCCAGGCCCAGTCCGGCAACCAGAATGAAGAAAATGACGGCCTTGGCCTGCGCCACGCCCTGGGAGGAGGAGCTGGAGCCATAGAAGGTGTTGTAGATGTTCAGCGCCAGCATCTCTGTGGTCTTGATGGTGGTCCCGCCGGGCTGGATGACGAAGGGCTGCCCGCCGGTGAGGGCCAGGTTCTGGTCGAAGAGCTTGAAGCCGTTGGTCAGGGACAGGAACATGCAGATGGTGATGGAGGGCATCACGTTGGGGATGGTGACCTTGAAGAGGGTCTGCCAGCGGGTGGCACCGTCGATCCGGGCGGCTTCCAGCATTTCGCCGGGGACGTTCTGCAGGCCCGCGATATAGATGATCATCATATAGCCGATCTGCTGCCAGCACATGAGGATAATGAGGCCCCAGAAGCCGAACTTGCTCTCCAGGAGAATGGAGGTGCTCCAGCGGCCGAGGATGCCGTCGAAGATCATGGACCAGATGTAGCCCAGCACGATGCCGCCGATGAGGTTGGGCATGAAGAAGACCGTGCGGAAGAGGTTGCTGCCCTGGATGCCCTGGGTCAGGGCATAGGCCACGGCGAAGGCCAGCACGTTGATGAGCACCAGGGACACGATTGCGAAGAGGGCGGTGTACCAGAAGGCGTGCCGGAAGGAGACGTCCTGAAACGCCTTAATATAGTTCCCAAAACCGATGAACTCCGCGTCGGAAATCAGGCGGAACTTGCACAAAGACAGCCAGATGCCCTGAATGAAAGGCCAGACGAAGCCGATGATGAAGGCGATGACCACGGGACCCAGGAACAGCGGTGCCCACTTCCGCGTGGCGTTCCGGACGGAGTTGCCGTTGGTGATTTTCGTTTTCAAAAAATCAACTCCCTTTGGTATGATTCCGGGAATGACCCGCAAGAATCAATTCGTTTGATTGAAGCCGTTTTTCCGACCGCTGTAAGCGGCCGCAGGCACAAAACATCGGATTACCTCCGGGCCATGCATTTGGAAGCAATCATTGCATGGGGACACACATCATTCGTCCGCAGATTGCGGGCGAACAATGTCCGCCTCCGGAGCCGGATAGACGGAGCGGGACGGGCGATTTCGCCCGCCCCGCTCGAGTTCCATTCCTTCACTCCAAAAACAGAAGGAAAGGGTATTTTAACAGCCAAACCCAGTTGCCGTCGCTTCAGCCCGGAAAAACACCGGGCGGCCGAAGCGAGGCAAAGCTCGTTTGGTTCCTTTTCTCTCGAGAAAAGGAAATCAGCCTTTGGCGTTCTGGTACTGCACGGCCCAGCCGTCCACGAAGGCGGTGCGGACCTGCTCCCAGTTGGCGGCGGACTGGTCGGCATTGTACTGGTTCAGGGCAGCGACCAGGGCGGCGCGGTAGTCGTCCACGTTGGGCTGGAAGTTGGTGGCCCAGTTCATGACGTAGCAGCCATCGGCGGTGTAGGCGTCGGCGGCAGCCAGGAAGCCATTGGTGGACTCGGCGGCCTGCTTATAGGGCATGACGCCAAAGGTGTCCACCAGCTTGCGGGAGGCGTCGGGGTCGGTGACGCACCAGACCATAAAGTCCATGGTGGCCTGCTGATCCTCGGCGGAAACCTTGGCGTTGATGGCCCAGCAGTTCTCCGTGCCGCAGTTGAGGCCGGCCTTCTCCTCGCCGGGGACGCCGCAGTAGTAGGGGATCATGGTGGCATTGGGAACCTGGTCCTTCAGGCCCTCATACTCCCAGGAACCCTGGATCTGGAAGGCGGCTTTGCCGGAGCGGAACTCCTCGCTGGCGTCGTGGCCGCCGGTGGCCAGCTCCTTGGGGCTGGTGAGGCTGTTGTTGATGCAAAGGTCATAGAGGTTTTTGAAGTTGTCCAGATATTTGCCGGTGATGGTGGCGGGGCACTCGGTCCAGGTCTGGCCCTCCTGCTCATAGTAGTACTCCAGGTTGGCCATGTGGCCGGTGAAGCGCCAAGAGGAGGAGCCGTCCATGTCGCAGGAGGTGAAGGCGTCGAAGCCCAGCTCACCGGCCCGGGCATGGATGTCCTCAACCACGGCCTTCAGACCGTCGAAGTTCTTGATCTCGTCCATGGAGTGGCCGGCGGCCTTCACCAAGTCGGGGTTGACGATGATGCCGTAGCACTCATAGCAATAGCCGATGGACACCAGCTTGCCGGTCTCGTCATAGAGGTTATAGGCGTCGGTGTTCAGCTCGTTGGCAATGGCGGTACCGCTGAGATCCATGGCGTAGTCCTTCCAGTCCTTCACGCCGTTCTGATTGCCGATGACGAACAGGGTGGGAGGCGTGCTCTTGTCCATCTCAGAGATGAGGGTCGGGTTGTAGGTGCCGGAGGCGGCGGTGACCACCTGGACAGGAACGCCGGTCTTTTCGGTGTAGGTCTGGGCGATCTCCTGCAGAACTCCGTCGGACTCGGGCTTGAAGTTGAGCCAGTAGACGCGGCCGGAAGCGGCGGAGCCGCTGTCGCCGCTGCCGTCGCCGCTTCCGGAGGCGGAGCCGCTGTCGGCGGGGGGATTGTCTCCGCCGCCGCAGGCGGCCAGGGACAGGGCCATTACGGCGCACAAGAGCAGAGCCAAGAGTCTTTTCTTCATTTCACATTCCTCCTCGTAGATTCGTTCCCTTAGGGTTGGGAACGCTTCCGGATTCGTTATTGGTAACGTTTCCGGAATGCTTACCAGTATCATAACAGCAACCGATGGCGGATGCAAGGGAAAAGTCGCGGAAGGGAAAAAGATTGGAGGGTTGCAAAAAAAGACCGCCACTTTTTTGGGAAAAATCCCAAGCGACGGTGGTTTTTCCTTTTCAAGGGACGGCATCTTCCGGATGCGGCACCCTGGAAACCCCTACGGCGCGCTGTATTTTGGGCGAAGGAAAGGACGGGTGACGGAGGTCTGCGCAGGGCGGGATCCCCGGAAAAAGGGCGGAGTATGTGCAGCCGGCTGCGAGGGGGAGGCGCTGCGCCTCACGGCGCCGCCGGGGAGAGGAGCGCCCGGGTGCTCTCCCGGGGAATTATGCGCACGGAGGTCAGGAAATCCCCGGAAAAGCCCGGCTCTTGGCGCATCCGCTTGAGCAGCTGGATGGCGGTCCTGGCCCGGTAGGCCCCGTCCTGCCAGACGGAGGTGAGGGAGGGAGCGACCTGCTGGCAGATGGGGCCGTCATCAAAGCCCACCAGGGAGATCTCCTCCGGCACGTTCACGCCGGAGCGCTGTAAAAACCGCATCAGTTCCACGGCGTAGTAATCCGACACGGCGAATACGGCGCTGTACCGGCGAAGCTGGGAAAGCCGCTCTTGATAAAAGCGGTCCCGCTCCTGCTTATGCATGGGGATCTGCCAAAAATCCGCCGGGAAACCCAGCCCCTCGCAGAAGCCCTCATAGCGCAGAAGGTCCATGCACTCCCGGTTGTCGGCAAGGCAGAGCACGTCCCGGTGTCCCAGGCTCCGCAGGTGCGCCCCGGCCTGCCGCCCGCCGTCCCGGTCGTCGATCCGGAGGTTGCAGATCCGGCCTTCATTTTCAAAATACCCGTCGTACACCACGAAGGGAATGCGTATCCGGTCCCGCAGGGCCTGATACTCGTCGGCGCAGAAGCTCAGGAGGACCATGCCGTCCATATTCCACATGGAGGCGAATTTTGCGGACTCCTGAATGTCCCGTGCCTTTTTGACCATCATAAAATAGCCATTCCGCTCAATTTCATCCGACAGGTAGTTCAGCGAGGAGGCGATAAAAGGGTCGGTCAGCAGCTGCCCCTCGTATTTTTCGTGGTTTTTGATGACCACGCCGATGATGCGGGAGTCGTTCTGCGCCAGGAGGGTTGCCGCCATGTTGGGGATGTAGCCCCGTTCCTCCAGTTTTTCCTGTACCCGCTTGACCGTCTGGCTGGAGATCTTTTTTGTCTTCCCGTGAATCACGTTGGACACCGTCGCCGTGCTGACGCCCAGCTCCTCGGCAATGTCGGAGATCCGCACCTTTCCTTCTGCCCACATAAAAACCCTCCGTTCCGCGGCCTGTGCCGCAGCCCCAGTATAGCACCTGCGGACGAGAGCTTCAAGCCGGTGGTGCTGGGTCTGCCTCCCGGAACTGCCGGGCTTTCCCGGCTCCAAAATCATTAGGGGTTGACAAGTGTCTACCTCTCTGCTATTCTTTAGGTAGACAGTTGTATACCGAAAGGGGGAATCGCGATGAAGATCAACCTGTCCGACAGCGAGTGGAAGCTGATGCGCCGCCTGTGGGACCGCGCGCCCAGGACGATTACGGAGCTGACGGCGGCGGTCCGGGAGGAGACCGGCTGGAGCAAAAACACGGTCATTACTATGCTGGCCCGCCTGGAGGCGAAGGGGGCTGTCCGGCATGAGGAGGGGGAGCGGGCCAAGCGGTATTACCCCGCTTTCCGGCGGGAGGACGCCGCTCAGGCGGAGACGGAGAGCTTCCTCTCCCGGGTCTATGGCGGCAGCTTGGGCCTGATGATGAGCGCCATGGTGGAGAACCACCGGCTGTCTGAGGCGGACATTGCGGAGCTGTCCGCTATTTTGGATAAGGCGGGAGGTGAGGAGGGATGAGGGAGATCCTGCTGACTTCCTCCGGGCTGATTTTGGCGCTGCTGGTTCTGCGCCGGCTGTTTCGAAACACGCTGTCCCGCCGGGTGCAGTACGCTCTCTGGGGACTGGTGCTGCTGCGGCTGCTGACGCCCCTCAGCCTTCCGGCGGCGGGGTTCAGCCTGCTGACGGCGGCGGAACCGGTGGCGCTGGACACCGGGAGCCGGTCGCTGTATATGGAACCCGCCGGGGTGACGCTGAGAGGCCCGGAGGGTGCGTGGTCGCCTTACACCAGTCAGGAGGACCCCCGGATTGTGCTGGGGCCGTCCTCGGAGGACAATATCTACATCTATTCCAACCGCCACCAGGTGATCCATGAGGTGGAATATACCCACCAGATTGCCCTGGAGGATTTGTTCCGCTGGACCTGGTACATCGGAATGGCCCTTATGGCCCTCTGGCTGGCATGGTCCAACCTCCGCTTTTGGGGGAAGCTTCGGAAGGGGCGGAGGCCCTATTTCGTGGAAGGCGCGAAGCGCCCTGTCTACCTGGTGGAGCGGGGGCTGCCCTCGCCGTGCCTCTTCGGGCTGTTCCGGCCCGCCGTCTACCTGACCCCTGCCGCCGTGCAAAGCCCGGACAGCCTCCGGCACGTGATGGCCCACGAGGAGTCCCACGCCCGGCACGGCGACCCGCTGTGGTCGCTGCTGCGGGGGGTGTGCCTGGTGGCGTACTGGTTCGATCCCCTGGTCTGGTGGGCGGCGCTGGCCTCCCGGACGGACTGCGAGCTGGCCTGCGACGAGGCGGCTCTCCGACGACTGGGAGAGGCGGAGCGGATCCCCTATGGCCGGACGCTGCTGTCCCTCATCCCTGTGCGGAAGTCCCCCGGCAACCCCCTGCTCTCCGCAACCACCATGACAGCGGGCAAGCGGCAGCTGACGGACCGGATCGCCCGCATCGCCGGGAACCGGAGAAATTTGGGGACGGCTCTCTTTGCCGCCGTGGCCCTGGCGGCGCTGGTTTGCGCCGTTACCTTCACCGGGGCGAAGAAGACGGAGGAGGAAGCCGCCTTCAGCACAGTGGACGAGGCCGTGGCCGTCTTGGCGGAGGAGCTGGAAAACTACGGCGGCCCGGACGGCGATATCATGTCCAAGCTGATCGTCTATACCCCGGAGAACCCGCCGGAGTTTTTCGACCTGGAGGAGGGCGAGCTGCTCCGGGTTTACTGGGGAGTGCTTATGTCGGCATCCTCCAGCCGGGAGCGCCCTATGGGCTGGCTCGGCTCCCTCTACCGGCTGGAGCCAGACGCGGAGGAGTACCCGGATTCGGCGCAAAATACGATGGAAATCCTGGGCGGCGACAGCCGGTGCCGCTATGTCCTGACCCAGCCCAAATGGGCGCCGGAGATGAAAACGGGCCGGACCGAGGGCATGTCCCTGATGAACCAGGTAGCGGGGCGCATTCGGGAGGCGGTCCTCTCCTGTGAGAGCCTGCAAACAGCAGAGCAGCCGGACTGGGAACCGGTCCTCACCATCCCCCTGGACGGTCTGGAACCCTATGAACCCCAGGCGGCGGAGGCCCTTTCCAGTCCCAATGAGGATGGCAGCATGCGTATGCTGGGCGGCCTGGAGGATCCGGAACACGTCTTGGGAGAGTACGGACTGCTGTTCTTCGAGGCCGGTCCCCCGGCCTCCATGGGCGGCAAGGTTTTCGCCGGGGTCCAGCGCAATGTGCTCAGCTCCTGGCCCCGGCCCTTCTGGTCCTTCCGCCCCGGGGCGGGCGGGAAGTACAGCGCCTCTTTCTTCCGCAATCTCCTGGGCCACGACGGCTTTTGCATCACCTACAACGCCAACGACGGCCCCCGGACCCTCACCCATGAATATTACTACCTGAACGAGGAGGGCTGGCCCGTCCTCCTGGCCCGGATGGAGGGGTTTCCGGCGATGCTGGACCTGGACGGCGACGGGGAAAAGGAGCTGGTCTCCGGGGCGTCGTTCGCCGGGGAGTTTTACTTCCGCCGGGGCGAGAACTACTACCGGGTAGACCTGAACGACGTTCTGGAAGACGTCTGGCCGGGATTCAACGCATTTTGGTTCGAGGGCTGGGACACCGTCAGCCGGAGCCAGCCCTTCCGGGTCGATCCCTATTCGCTGTCCTCCCATACGCCGCTGGCCCGCTCCAACGAGTACAGAACGCTGTACTTTGACGGGGAAAACCTCCTGGTCTACAACGACCAGCGGCATTTTGCGGATCATATGGCGGCGGAGTATGACTTTCAGGCTGGGGTGCGGGACAATGCCCTGGCGGTGGTGGAACAGGCGTACAAGGACGCCCGCATGGAGGGGGCGTTTTACGACGACTGGCGCATCACCGGCGTAGACGGAATCTGTCACATGGAGTCGAGGAGCCGGGAATACCTCCTTTGGGCGGTGAGCTATGAGTTTCACGCTCCGGAGCCGCAGGACAGTCCGGCTCTGAAGGGGGAGGACTGCTGGGTGGACCCCTGCTATCCCGAGACCACCTACCTGGTTTTCCGGGAGGTGCCCCAAGGCGGCGAAACATCCGGCACGGCCCTGGTGTTCTGCACCGCCTTCCGGCAGGCCGGAAATCCCACGGAGGAACGCCTGCGGGAGAGCCTGGAGGGAATGGAGCCGGAGTGGACCATTGACCTGGGCGTCGCCACCCTCCAGGCCCCCGCCGTGTCCGCCTCCGAGCTGGCCCAGGCGGCGCTGGACGAGATCCTGGAGGGAGAAACCGCCGCTCTGACCCTGCTGGTCCCGGAGGGCGGAGGGCGGTATAACGCGGACATCCAGGCGGCCGGCGAACCGGACCGGCTCCGGGAATTCACCGGCGATTACGACTGGAGCTACGCGGACTCCCCTGGGAGCATGCCGGCCACCTCTTTGCTGGTGATGAACCAGGGGGGGAACATCAGCCTACGCTTTTGGCCGGACAGCGAGCTGGTGTTCCTCCACCACTGGCGGGGGGACGCCTGGCTTCGGGCGGTGTCCAACCGGCCCCAGCCGGACCCCTTTGACGTTGGAATCTTCGGTTTTATGCGCCTTTGGTACGACGACGCGGAATTCCAGGCGCTCCAGGGCGATATCGCAATTCCCGACCGGGGCCAGGGCCGCCTGGAGATTGCCCGGGAGTGGGTGGAAGCCTATACCCAGCCTCGTCTTCGCTGTACCCCCGGCAGCCACTGGGCCTATACCTACAGCCGGACGATCGTGGAGCTGGAGGAGCATCTGACCCCGGACATCATCTCCGGCTGGGAGGAGGACGAGGACCGGCTCTATTTCTCCTATCACGAAATCTTCGTTTTGGAGAACGACAGCGCCTACAGCCTCAGCGGAAACCTGGCGGGAAACGCGGCCGCCTACCAGGGTGAATACGGCAAAGCTCCAAACGGCGCGCATATCCGGTGGGCAATCGGCTATCTCGCCAAAACGGAGGACGGCTGGCGCTGCGGCCAATTGGGCACCAGCCCCTGACCCGTTTTCCGCAAGGAGAGAACCCAGCGCCCAGTCCCGACTCCCCACGAACCCATAGCGCCGGAGCAAAAAGACGGCGGCAGGGCCAAGACCCCGCCGCCGTCGATTCGGTCCGGATAACCACCAGGCAGCCAGAGCGCGCCAGCTTTCTTTTGGTTCCTTTTCTTTCCCGAAAGAAAAGGGACTCACTCCCCCATTACCTGGAACACGATGTCCCGGACCCGGTTTCTCGTGTCGCACTCCACCAGGGTCAAGTTCTGCCAGGGACCTACTGTGATTTTCCCGTCCACAAAGGGCACGGTAATAAACGGCGACAACAGCGCTGCCTTGATATGCGAGGAGCCGTTGTCGTCGTGCCAGGTCTCGTGATGCCAGTAGGGTACCACGTGCCCCTTTTCGTCCAAATAGGGGGAAAATACATCCAGCGCCGCCTTCAGGTCGTGGTTCACCATCCCCGGCTCGAACTCCAGGGTGGTCAGCCCCGCTACGCCGCCGGTAGTAAAGCCCGTCACCGTCCCGGCGGAGATGCCGTGCTCCCGGCACGCTGCCGTCACCGCGTGCTGAAAATCCCCCGTCACGTCAATCATGCCCATGTGAGCTTTGGTCTGATAGGTCTTCGTCTCCGTGTAAACCGCCATAGCCCAGCCTCCTTTCTCCGTTTTTTGCATTGTATCACGGTTCGGGCCGTGATACAATAGCTCTATCAAGCTGCGGAGAGAACCTGGACTCCAGCGCTGAACAGGAGGTGCGCCATGCGCGTTGCGCTGATTCAAATGCCGGTGACGGCGGACAAGGAAGAAAACATCCGGACCGCCTGCCAAAAGCTTCGGGAGGCCAAGACCCGGGGAACGGACATTGCCGTTTTGCCGGAGATGTTCTGCTGCCCTTACGACAACGCCTGCTTCCGCGCCTACGGCGAGGAGGCCGGTGGCGAGGCCCAGCAGGCCCTGTCCGCCCTGGCGGGGGAGCTGGGCCTATACGTGGTGGGCGGCTCCCTGCCGGAGCTGTCGGAGGAGAAGGTCTACAACACCAGCTATGTCTACGGCCGGGGAGGGGAGCTTCTCGCCAGGCACCGTAAGGCCCATCTCTTCGACATCGACGTGGAGGGCGGGCAGCGCTTCATGGAGTCGGATACCCTTTCCCCGGGAAACGCCGTCACCACCTTCGAGACGGAGTTCGGAACCATGGGCCTTTGTATCTGCTTTGACTTTCGTTTTGAGGAGCTGGCCCGGTGCATGTGCCTGCGGGGGGCGAAATGCATCTTCGTTCCCGCTGCATTCAACAGGACCACCGGTCCGGCTCACTGGGAGCTGCTGTTCCGCCAAAGGGCAGTGGATAACCAATGCTTCACCGTGGGAGTTTCCCCGGCCAGGGACGAGTCGGCCGCATATGTAGCCTACGGCGGCTCTATTGCCGTGGACCCCTGGGGAGGGGTCCTCTGCCAGGCCGGGGCGGAGGAGGAAACGCTGTATGCCGACCTGGACCTGAGTCAAATCGAGTCGATCCGCCGCCAGCTTCCCATCCTCTTTGCCCGGAGGACGGATCTGTACGAGGTGCGGGAGCGATGAGCGGCCCGGTTTTTGCGGTGTTTTGGGATATCGTCCGCTGCATCCCCCCGGGAAAGGTGGCGACCTACGGCCAGGTCGCTCGCCTGGCGGGGATGCCCCGCGGCGCCCGGATGGTGGGCTACGCCATGGCGGGCTGCCGGGAACCGGAGGTCCCCTGCCATCGGGTGGTGGACCGCTTCGGCGGGATAAAGGCGGCTTTCGACGCCTATGGCCCCGGGACCCAGCGGGCGTTGCTGGAGGCGGAGGGCGCCGTTTTCCGGCTGGACGGCACCGTGGACCTGGAGCGGTGCGGATGGGAGCCGGAGAAATGAAAGCGGAGAGTGGAGCCTTCCCCGGAGGAAAGCTCCACTCCCCGCTTTTTACGCTCCACTCTCTTCCGAGAGGTCTTTGGTGGCGCAGGCGTTCAGATCCATCCCCGCCGTGTGTCCGGCCAGGTATTCGTAGTAGCCCTGGGCGGCGATCATGGCCCCGTTGTCCCCGCACAGCCGCAGGGGCGGCAGGTAGAGCCGGCAGCCCGCCTCCCGGCAGGCCCGCTCCAGATCCGCCCGGATGATGGAGTTGGCGGCCACGCCGCCGGCGGCCACGATGGTCTTCCGTCCGGCCAGCCGGGCGGCCTCCATGGCCCGGGGAACCAGGGCGTCGCTGACGGCCTGGGAGAAGTCCCGGGCCAGGGCGGCCCGGTCCAGCGCCTGGCCGGTCTGCCGGGCGTGGTGAGCCAGATTTACCACCGCCGTCTTCAGGCCGGAAAAGCTCATGTCCAGCGGTGCACCGTCCACCTGGGCGTGGGGCAGGTGATAGACGCCGCCCCGGGACTGCTGCGCCAGGTCGTCTATAGGCTTCCCGCCGGGGTAGGGCAGGTCCAGTACCCGGGCGGCCTTGTCAAAGCACTCTCCCGCCGCGTCGTCCCGGGTTCCGCCCAGAATGGTCATGCCGGTGTAGCCTGCCACGTCGATAAGCAGGGTGTTCCCCCCGGAGATCGCCAGGGCCAGAAAGGGCGGCTCCAGCTCCGGAAAGGCCAGATAGTTGGCGGCGATATGGCCCCGGATATGGTGGACGGGAATCAGCGGGATCCCCAGCCCCAGGGCCGCGGCCTTGGCAAAGCTCAGCCCCACCAGCACCGCGCCGATCAGCCCCGGCGCGTAGGTCGCCGCCACGGCGTCAATGTCCCCCCGGGCGCAGCCCGCGTCGGCCAGGGCCTTTTCTGTCAGGGCGGCGATGGCCTCCACGTGCTTGCGAGAGGCGATTTCCGGCACCACGCCGCCATAGAGCGCGTGAGTCTCCACCTGAGAGGCGATGGCGTCGGACAAGATCCGCCGCCCATCCTCCACCACCGCCACGGCGGTCTCGTCACAGGAGGATTCAACACCCCGTATCTTCATTCCGCAGCCTCCCTCAATCCTCGTTCCAGGGTGCCTGGGGGAGCGGCCCTGCCGCCGGGTCCCTGGGGATGCGCACGAAACGGTCGTATTTCTCCTTGGAGAAGCGGTTTTGATAGATAAACCGGTTTTCGCGGATCAGAACTTCGTCCGGCATGGACTCTGCCGACAGATACAGCATTTTGTAGTGGACGCCAAAGACGTCCGTGTCATACCCGGCGGTCCGGAGGCCGTTGCGGGCGTAAAAGCCCAGCCGCCGCTGCGCCAACTGATGGTCCGGGGCGTGCTCCGGAGCCTCGCTCTCGACCAGGACGACGGTCTCCGGCTCTGCCCGGCGGAGCTGCGCCAGCATGGCGGCGCCGGCGCCGGCGTTCCGGCGGTCCTGCGCCACGCAGAGATAGTCCAGCAGCGCCCAGCCGGGCCGGCCCAGCCACAAAAAGCACTCCCCGACGATCTCCTCCCCCTGAAACAGGCACCAGGGCCGGTAGCAGCCGTCCCGGCACATGGCCTGGATATTGGCCAGAGGCTTCAGCTCCGCCGGGGGAAAGGCGGGCCGCAGGTCCCGCTCATAGGCCAGCGCCGTCTGTTCCGGCCCGGCCAGTCTCAGCTCCATCATGCATCCTCCTGTTCCCCGGTCAGATCCAGCGTCATGATGACGGCGTCCTCCCTGGGGTGCTCGTAGTAGTTTTTCCGCCGCCCCACGCCCCGGAAGCCCCGGCTTCCGTAAAGGGCGATGGCGGCGTAGTTGGAGGCCCGGACCTCCAGGGTCAAAAAGGCCAGGTGGTTCCCCCTGGCAAAGTCCAAAAAGACCTGGAGCAGCTGCCCGGCTACGCCCCGGCGGCGGCAGTCCGGCCGGACGGCTACGTTCAGGATGTAGCCCTCGTCCAGCACCACGTGCAGCCCCGCGTAGCCCGCCACGGCCCCCTGCTCGTCCAGGGCCACCAAAAAGGCGGCCAGGGCGTTGTCCAGCTCCTCCGCCAGCATGTTCCGGGACCAGGGGTCCGGAAAGCAGGCCCGCTCCAACGCGGCGATCTCGTCCAGGTGATCCGCGTTCATGGGGACGATCCGGACCTTCATTGTTTGCTCCATAAAACTTCTCTCCTTCCGCGTTCCGCGTGCGCCGGGGTTCCGGCGGCCGTGTTTGGAAATAACGGGGACTTGACGGCAAAAACGCTACGCCGCCTCCCGGCTGTAAAGGGCGATGCCCAGCAGGATCATGCCGCCCCCCAGCACCGCCAGGCCGCCGGGCCGCTCGCCAAACAAAAACAGGCCGTACAGGGAGGAGAGCACCGGCTCCAGCAGCTTCGCCGTGGAGATGAAGGCCGGAGGCAGGTACTTCAGCCCCCAGCTGAATACGCTGTGCCCCAGCAGGGTGCAGAACACCGCCAGCCCCAGTCCCGTCAGCAGGTTCACCGGGCCGTAGCCTCCCAGCGGCGTCCCCCTGAGGGCCGCGGCGGCCAGCAGCGTCCCCGCCGCCGAGAGATAGACCAGGTATGTATAAACCGTGGTGGACAGCGTCTCCCGGCAGACGGCCCCCAGCATGGTGTATACGCAGACGCACAACGCCCCGGCCAGGGCGATCAGATCCCCCTGAAGCGCGCCTGTGCCCGCGGTCTGGTCGGCAAGGGCCACCATCGCGCTGCCGGCGAAGGCCAGCAGGATGGAGCACCACGCCCGGCGGCCCAGCCGCCTGCGCAGCAGCAACACCGAGGCAAGGGCCACGAACAGCACCTCCGTGTCCACCAGCACCACCGCCGAGGCGATGGTGGTGCGGTGAAGAGCCTCGAAATAGCAGGCGAAGTGCAGCCCCAGGAAAAATCCGCTGGCGAGGCTCAGCCCCAGCGCCCGCTGGGACATGCCCCGGAACTCCTCCCGCCGCCGCAGAGCCGCCGGAGCGGTCAGCAGCGCGGCAAAGGCCATCCGGTACAGCGCCATGATGAGGGCGGGAGCAGTGGACCAGCGGACCAGCAGGGCGGAGAGGGAGACTCCCGCCACACCCAGAAGAACGATCAAGCGCTTCATGTTTCCTCCAAATGGGCGGCGGCCTCCTCCGGCGTGAGGGCGGAGACGTCCAGCTTCTCGGTCTCCAGCGCCCCGAACAGCGGCAGGTAGGCCAGGCTCCGCTCCAGGGCGCCCCGGTTTCGCCTGCCGGCGCGGATATCCGCCTCCAGCCGGGCGGCCAGGGCCTCCGGCGAGGCGACGAGGGAGACGGCCCGTACCTGGCAGTCCCGGGTATTCAGCCGGGCGCGCAGGCCGTCCAGAATTGCCTGCTGGTGAAGCACCCAGCAAAAGATCACATGGTCATAGGCGAAACAGCGGAGGAAGTTGTTCAGCAAGAAGACGATGTTTTCCAGCACCATTCCCTTGGTCTCCTCCGTCACCTGAAAGGGATGGGCGTCCCAGCACCAGTCGCCGTCCAGAAAGACGCTCCGCTCCAGCCGTCTTTGCAGCGCCCGGCAGACCGTGGTTTTTCCCACGCCCATGGGGCCGCCGATCAGGTATAGGCGTTTCATGCAAGGACCTCCTTCCGGTGCGCCAGGTGAATGCCGATATGGCCGAAGCCCAGGATCGCGATCCCCGGCAGCAGCCACCACGCCCGCCCATAGATTGCCAGCAGGGAAAACGCCCCCACCGGCAGGACGGCCCCCGCCACGGGAATGCCCAAGAGTCCGGCGGTGAAGTCCGCCATGGTCCGGGGGCTTCGGAAATAGCGGAACCACCAGTACTCGTACAGCGCCATCAGCGCGGCCGCCCCCGCCAGCCACCAGGACCAGCCGGACCAGGGCCTCCAGGCGATGTCCCGGTTCAGCAGGGTCCCGCCGGTGACCCAAACCTGTCCGGTCTGCTCCAGCAGGGCGAGGCGGCGGTCCTCCCGGGAAGGGTCATAGCCCTGGGGCCTGTGCCGGGTCCAGGCCAGGTTTGGAACCGTCAGGCCCAGCAGAAACAGCGCCCCCAGCCAGAAAAAGCCGAGGTGTTCCGTCATCCCTTGGCCTCCAGCCAGTTTCGTCCCCAGTGGGCCTCCGCCGTCAGGGGAACGGAGAGCTGGACCACGTGCTCCATCTCCTCCTCCAGCAGCCGCGCCACGGCCTCTGCCTCCTCCTCGGGGCACTCCACGATCAGCTCGTCGTGGATCTGGAGGACCAGCCGGGCCTGGGGCCGCTCCGCCCGCAGCCGCCTCCAGACTGCCGCCATGGCCAGCTTCATCACGTCTGCGGCGGTGCCCTGAATAGGCATATTCAGCGCCACGCGCTCCCCAAAGGACCGCATATTTTTGTTGGAGCTGGTCAGCTCCGGCAGGTCCCGCCGCCGGTGGAGCAGGGTCTCCACATAGCCGGTCTCCCGGGCCTGTTTGACCACTTCGTCCATATAGTGCCGCACGCCGGGGAAGGTGGCGAAGTAGGCGTCCATATACGCCTTGGCCTCGGCGACGGTGACGCCCAGGTCCTGGCTCAAGGAGAAGGCGGAGATGCCGTAGACAATGCCGAAGTTGACGGCCTTGGCGCTGCGGCGCATCTCCGGCGTCACGGACTCCCGGTCCACGCGGAAGACCTTGGCGGCGGTCTCGGCGTGAAAGTCCCCCCCGGCCAGGAAGGCACGCCGCATGTCTTCGTCCCCGGCGATGTGGCTGAGGATCCGCAGCTCGATCTGGGAGTAGTCCGCGTCCACCAGGACGCAGCCCTCCTCCGCCGTGAACATCCGGCGGAACTCGCTGCCCAGATCTGTGCGGGTGGGGATGTTCTGGAGGTTCGGCTCCGTGGAGCTGAGCCGCCCCGTGGCGGTGACGGTCATCTGAAAATTCGTCCGCACCCGCCCGTCGGGGTCGATGGCCTTCAAAAGCCCGTCGGCATAGGTGGATTTCAGCTTGGCGGACTGGCGGTAGTCCAGCACGGCCTGGACAATGGGGTGCTGCCAGCGGAGCTTTTCTAAGACGTCGGCGTTGGTGGACCAGCCGGTTTTGGCCTTTTTCCCGTGGGGCAGGCCCAGCCGCTCGAAGAGCACCTCGCCAAGCTGCTTGGGGGAGTTGATATTGAAGGCCCCGCCGGCCATGGCATAGATGGCGGACTCTTGCTCGGCGATCTGGGCGGAGAGGCGCTGGCCGAAGGCGGCCAGAGCGCGGGCGTCGGCCCGGCAGCCGGTCCGCTCCATCTCCGCCAGCACCCGGCAAAGCGGCAGCTCGGCGGTTTCGAACAGTTCCTGCTGCCCCCGCTCCTGGAGCTTAGGCGCGAGGATGCGGTAGAGGGCGTCCACGGCGGCGACGAAGCGGTCCAGGGAGACGGCAGCCTCCCCGCTACCCAGGAGAGAGAAGGCGTCCGGCTCCAGATAGAGGGGCTTGGGCAGCTCTTCATTGAAATAGGCGACGGACAGGCGAGAAAGGTCGTAGCTCCCTGCGGTGGCATCCAGCAGATACGCGGCCAGGGCGGTGTCGAAGACGAAGCCCTCCGCCGGGAGGCCGCCTTCCAGCAGCGCCCGCATCAGATCCTTGACGTTGTGGGAGACCTTGCGGATATCCCCGGAGAACAAGGCGCCCAGCAGGGCGTTCCAGTCCCCCCGGTAGCCCTCGAACAGCAGCTCCGCCAGGATCGCGCCGCCCGATTCCGCCTCGCAGTAAACCCCAACGCCGGAGCAGTCCGGCAGAGCCAGCAGGGACACGTGGTCTGCCCTGCGCCAAAGCTCCAGCAGCTCCGCCCCCCGCCGGGGGTCCTCCACCCGTTCCACGGTGACGGCGGTAGCCGGCCTGTCCTCCGTCGCCGGGGCCGGGGCGGAGGACAGGCCGAAGCGCTCAATGAGCTTGGCGAACTCCAGCTTCAAAAACAGGGGATAGGCGCCGGGGCCGGGGGCTTTGCGCAGGCAATCCTCCGGGCGAAAGTCCAGGGGCGCGTCGGCGGCGATGGTAGCCAGCCAGTAGGAGTGCCGGGCGTCGGCCTCCCCCTCCGCCAGCTTTTTCACGATGCCGGGCTTGGCCGGTGTGCCCGGGGCGGTTTCGATTTCCGGCATGCTGGCATAGAGGCGGTCGATGGATTCATACATTTGAACCAGGCCCATGGCGGTTTTTTCTCCCACGCCCCGGACTCCGGGGATGTTGTCGGAGCTGTCGCCCATGAGGGCCTTGAGATCGATCATGTGTATGGGGCCAAAGCCGTACTTCTCCCGGAAGACGGCCTCGGTGTAATCAACCGTTGTGGTCTGGCCCATACGGGTGGAGACCAGCTTCACCTTGGTGGTCTCGCTGATTAGCTGGAGGCTGTCCTTGTCCCCGGTGACCACCACGCACTCCCAGCCCGCACCGGCGCACCGGCGGGAGATCGTGCCCAGCAGATCGTCGGCCTCCCAGCCCTCCAGTTCGTAACGGGGGATGTTCAGCGCGTCCAACACCTCTTTCAGCACCGGTACCTGCATTCGCAGTTCCTCCGGCATGGGCTTGCGGGTGGCCTTGTAGGCGGCGTCGGCCTTATGGCGGAAGGTGGGGGCGTGCACGTCGAAGGTGGCGCAGAGAGCGTCGGGGGCCTCCTCGCCCTCCAGCCGGAGAAGCGTGGTCAAAAAGCCGTAGACGGCGTGAGTATAGAGTCCGTCCCGGGTGGAGAGGGGACGGATGCCGTAATAGGCCCGGTTGAGGATGCTGTTTCCGTCGATGACCATGAGCTTCATATGGAAAACCTCCTGTCAAAAAGGAAAATTCATAATCTGGATTATTATACCACGCTTCCGCCCAATGCACAACAGCGGAAGTCCCCGGATTTTTTTGTTTCCGATTTGTTACCATTTGTTCTGGTTTTGTGTTTATTTCCCGGGGTGGAACTGTCATACTAATTTCAAAAACCTGCATTCAAAACTGCCGAATACTGCCCAGAGGGGCCTTTTTCCGCCGCAGCGTATCCGTTTCCCTGGTGATCCGTCGGGATTCCTTTGGAAGATGCTGTCCGGTGTGGAAGCCTCATCCGCCGGTTTCGCATCTTCCGGTTTTGAATACAGGTTCTCTTTAGAGTGCGATTCAAGGAAAGGAGCTGTGGGTATGCGGCGATTATCGGCCTTTGCCCTGGTGCTGGCCTGTGTGCTGACTCTGGCCGCCTGCGGGGGAGAGGAAGTCCCGGAAGGAGAGCGCCCCTCCGGCGATTCCCCGTCCCAGGACACCGGCGGCGGGGATGTGACCGTCTATGACTGCGGGGGGCTGCAGGTGGCCCTGCCGAGTGAATACGTGGACCAACTTCGGGTGGATGTGGAGTTCCCCGGGGCGGAGGAGAGCTGGAAGCCCCTGATCTCCGTTTACGAGAATGCATCCTATGAGGCGGCGATGCAGGATTTCGGCGGCGGAGGCGGGTTTCTCTTCGGCCTTTTGACGATGGACCAGGCAGCTTTTGAACAGCATATCAGTGCCGATGGTTCCGGCATGGAGGTCTTTGCTACCGACGGAGAGCATTACTACGCCTATACATTCCCTACCGATGTGCAGTTTTACCGCTCCGGCGGAGAGATCGACACAGAGAGCGAGGACTGGAAGACCTGGGAGGAGCTGAACGAGATCGGTCCGCAGGTTCGGGAGGATTTTCTCACCCGAAACAACCTCCAGTCCTTCAGCGCCAGGGATTTTACGGACCAGCTGGCCGCCGGGGATGGGAATCATGTCATTCTGCGTTACTATTCCTACTACCTGAAAGACGGGGATACCCGCCTTTATGACACCTTGCTCCTCCGCCAGCCCGCCCGACAGGGGGAGGGCGGCATTTGGGCTGTGGACCAATGGATGGACGAATACGGCGGACAATACCTTTACTTCCCGGACAGCGGTAAGCCGTCTGCGGAGTATTACGCGGACCTACAGGCGGCGTGCGACGCCGGGGAGCGGCCGGAGCTGCTGACGCCCGCCGGTGCGGCGGCAAACTTTGTGGAGGAGTTCTTTGGTCATGAGACGGCCGAGGACTGCTTTGAAGAGGTTTCGGAAGTGGACCGCACTTACATGGAGGGCAACGAGCGGCTTCAGCAGACGGTTCTGGACGTGATGTTTGGACAAGAGGTGGAAGACCTTGCGCTGCTGGAGTGCGTGGGCGGGTCCAGTGCGGAAAACTGGGGCGTTCTGGGGCGGCACCTCTACGGCTCCGACTGGTTTGAACCGCTGATGTCGGCTGTGGCGGACGCCGCCGTGGGAGAGGGTCAGCATGTCCGGGACAAGGCGGTCATGAACTTCCTGCTGGAGACAGAGGACGCGCTGACGGATTTCCGCACGCCGTTGCGTGAGGTGCTGGAGGTCCAGCGCCAGGCGGCCCCGGAAGCCTTTGAGGCGGCAGTGGCGGAGTTTTCAGAGGAAGAGCAGGTGCGCCTGTCCTTGGGCTTTGCGTCGGCCAAGGAGTCGGGATACCGGGATGTAGAGGTTCCCACTTATTAGAAATATACAAAATATTCCGGTTCAGCCCCTTGCAATTCCTGGTATTTTGTATTACAGTAGATGTACCAAACTACAAAAAGGAGAACCGTTACCATGAAAATTTTGGAAACCAAGAACGCTCCCGGCGCCATCGGCCCCTATTCTCAGGGCTATGAGGTCAACGGCTTTGTTTTCACCTCCGGCCAGATCCCCGTGGACCCCGCCACCGGTGCGATTGCCGAGGGCATTGCCGCCCAGGCAGAGCAGAGCTGCAAGAACGTAGGCGCGATCCTGGAGAGCGCCGGCGTCGGCTTTGACAAGGTGGTCAAGACCACTTGCTTCCTGGCGGATATCGGCGATTTCACTGCCTTCAACGAAGTCTATGCCAAGTTCTTTACCTCCAAGCCTGCCCGCTCCTGCGTGGCGGTGAAGGATCTGCCTAAGGGCGTCCTCTGCGAGGTGGAGGCCATTGCTGTGAAATAAGCGTTCCTTCAAAACAGCTGCGCTGGAAGGATAGCAAGAACCAAAAAGAAAAAGCGCCCCCAGAACTGTGGTTCCGGGGGCGCTTCCCGTTCTTGCAGAAAAGCGGGCAAAGACCACATTTGGACTGTTTTCATGGGACCTTCGACCCTTGCCCACCCATAGCCGGAAGACAAAATGGCCATTTTGCGGCATCCTGGGCCTCTACCTTTCATGTTGATGAGGCCGGGCACTGGCGATTTCACCAACATCAGCTTGAAAGCAAAGATTGGCTGTGAAATAATCAACTCGACAAATCGGTATTTAATGGAGGAAAATGATGGCTTTTGATTTTAAGAAAGAATATAAAGAATACTATCTGCCGAAGAACAAGCCTGAGATTGTAAACATTCCAAAGGCGAATTACATTGCAGTCAGGGGAAAAGGCGACCCAAACGAGGACGGCGGCGCATATCAGCAGGCAATCAGCGTGTTGTACGCTGTTGCGTACACTTTGAAAATGAGCTATAAAACCGATTACAAAATCAGTGGCTTCTTTGAATATGTCGTACCACCGCTTGAGGGCTTTTGGTGGCAGGACAATGTTGACGGTGTGGACTATTCCGACAAATCTGCATTCAATTGGATCTCCGTGATCCGCCTCCCTGATTTTGTAGCGGAAAAGGATTTTGAGTGGGCAGTTAAAACGGCGGCTCAAAAGAAGAAGCTGGATTGTTCATCAGCGAAGTTTATAAGCATTGAGGAGGGGTTGTGCGTCCAAATCATGCACATGGGTTCTTTTGACGATGAGCCCGCCTCGGTTGCATTGATGGATGAATATCTGGCTGAGAACGGATATGTTAATGAATTGACGGGCACAAGGCTGCACCACGAAATTTATATATCGGACCCAAGAAAGGCCGCCCCTGAAAAATGGAAAACCGTTATCAGGCATCCAATTAGACGGGCATAAGTAAGCCGGGATTTATCGGGCAGTTACTGACAGCAGGTAACTGCCCGTTCCGTCATTTTAACGATGGAAAAATTTTATAGGCGTTTATCAACACGAAGGGTAAAAGGGATGCATCCTGCGAAATTTCCAAACCTTTCCTATGGATTTCGACAGAAAGTCGGAATCGGACGTGCTATCATCCAGATATGAGTTCTGCCCTGCGGGCGCGGAAGCCGGTTCCAAAGGCCGGGACATTGATGACAAAAGAGGGGAACGATATGGAGATCCAGGTGAAGAGCGTGGACCGGAACCTGCTGCTGGAACTCAGCGGAGAACTGGACCACCACGGGGCACGGAGCGCCCTCCGGGAGCTGGAAGAGGCCCTGGACGCGGCGCTTCCCAGGAAGCTGGTGCTGGACCTGGAGGGGATTACCTTCATGGACAGCTCCGGCATAGCGTTGATTTTGCGGGCGCAGCAAAAAATGCGGCTGCTGGACGGCAGCTTGCTGGTGCGGGCCGTCCCGCCCCAGGCCCGGCGCGTGCTGGATGCCGCCGGGGTCAGCCGGCTTGTGGCGATTAAATAAGGAGGTTTACATAATGAGGACCAAAGCAGTCAACGAGGTCACGCTGGAATTTCCCAGCCAAAGCCGGAATGAGGGCTTTGCCCGTTCTACGGTGGCCTGCTTCGCCGCCCAGCTGGATCCCACTCTTAATGAGCTGGAGGATATCAAAACTGCCGTCAGCGAGGCGGTGACAAATGCCATCGTCCACGGGTACCCGGACGCCATTGGCGATATCCTGCTGAAAATGCGGGTGCTGCCGGGAAATGTGCTGGAGCTAACAGTGAAGGACCATGGCCGGGGTATTCCCGACGTGGAAAAGGCCCGCCAGCCCATGTTTACCACCGGGGGGGAGGAACGCAGCGGCATGGGCTTTACGATTATGGAGAGTTTTATGGACAAGGTGGCGGTGCGGTCCACGGTGAACCGGGGGACCACGGTGGTGATGAAGAAGAAGCTGGCCACCCGCGTGAAGAAATGAGCGCAGCGCTGGAACTGCTCCGGGCGGCCCAGCAGGGGGACCGGGATGCCTGTGAGCGGGCGGTCATCGAAAACAACGGCCTGATTTGGAGTGTGGTCCGGCGGTACTATGGCCGGGGGGTGGAGCCAGACGACCTTTATCAGCTCGGCTGCCTGGGGTTTTTAAAGGCGGTCCAAGGCTTTGATTTTGACTATGGCACCTGTTTTTCCACCTACGCCGTACCTAAAATTGCAGGGGAGATTCGCCGTTTTCTCCGGGATGACGGGGCGGTGAAAGTGGGGCGGAGCATCCGGGAACAGGCCCAGACGCTGTATACTGCCAGAGAGCGTCTGCGCCATCAGCTGGGCCGGGAGCCGGCCCTTTCCGAGCTGTCGGAGGCCACAGGTTTGACACCGGAGGAGATTGCCCGGACGGATCTGGCCACGGACACGCCGGAGTCCCTTCAGCAGGAGACGGCGGAAGGCCTGACGCTGGAGGGTTCCTTGGGCACCGAGGCTCCGGAGGAGGGGCTGGTGGAGCGGATTGCCCTCCGGGAGGCGATTGACCGCTTGCCGGAGAAGGAGCGTATGACGATCCTTCTCCGCTATTTCAAAGGGCTGACGCAGGAGCAAACGGCCCGGGTGGTGGGGGTGTCCCAGGTACAGATCTCCCGACTGGAGCGCCGGGGCCTGAAACGCCTGCGGGAGAGTTTTGAACCATAAAGCTCTGTTGTTTGAGGAGGATGGCGCGCTTACCCGTCTGGGGCATCCGGCAGGCCGCTGGACGGAGAAGGCGCTGGCAGAGGGGCGGAGGCTGTAAACCAGGCTTCATCCTGGAACTCCGTCATGGTGGACCAATAGCGCTTGGGCATGTTGCTCATTCGAAGGCGGGGATTTTCCCGCTCTTTGATGGCAATGGTGTCGTAAAAACGCTTCCACAGGAGGCGGTAACGGGCCTCCGTCTCATCGGGAGGACCCATATGAAACTCAGCCAGAGGGTGGATGGCTGTTTTCCCAGGGACGTGGAACAGCGCTTCTTTGTGGGTGCGGTCATAGAGGAAGAAGCGCTCATTGTGAAAGCGGGCGCAAAAGTGCCCACCCAGCACGGGGAGGACCCGGTTCTTTGGCTGGATCTCCCCGCCCAGTACGCCTCCCAAGTCGGAAAAGCGTACAAAGCCCTTTAGCAGGTGTACCTCGCCGTTCAGGTGCTGGACGGCTTTTAAGACGGGATAAAGGGCTTCATCGGACCGGTTCCGCAGGAAGCCGGGGCCTTCTTTCAGGAGCTTGACGACTAACCGATAAAGGAAAAGCTCCCGGTCCGGCAGGCAGGTTAAAAATCCCCGCCGCAGCAGCACCGCAGCGTTCGGAGACAGGGCGGACAATTTTCGCAGGACCCGCCCCGCATGTTCAGAGTCCGTCCGCACGCTGCGGGAATCAAACAGGGTGAAAACAGTATCCTCGCCGGAGCAAAACCCGGCGGGGATTTCTTTATGGGCGTAGCTTTCGAAGATGCAGGAGAGAAATCCCTCGAAGCTGCCGTCATAGAAATATATCACATCCATTTTGTGCTTCCTCTTGAGGCGAGCTGGCGGGGCTTTCCTTAGAAAGCCGCCTTTAGTGTTGCCGCTGCGCCGGAAAATGGGCGGTAACCTAGCGGTTTGAGCGTTCTACGCAGAAAGCAGGAAATGCTTAAAAGAGAGAGATCTGCTCCATCTCTGGTTGGGGCAGCTGAAGCCGCTCAGCCGCAATCAGACCCCGCAGGAGACTGTCCGGCGAGAAGCGCAGGCCATCGGCCATTTTGCCGGAGGCCGTGAGGAAATATTGGGCGCGCTTCATCACAACGCCCAGCTTTTTCAAGTGGCTGATGTGAAGGGGGCCTACACGCCGGGCGCTCAAGATCCGCCGGGCGGAGGTAAGGCCTACGCCGGGGATGCGCAGCAGCGCCTCATAGGCGGCGGTATTGACCTCCACTGGGAAGAAGTCCAGATGAGCTAAGGCCCAGCTGCATTTCGGGTCCACCCGGGTGTCAAAATCCGGGTTTTCCTCGTCCAACAGCTCCTCCGCCCGAAAGCCGTAGAACCGCAGCAGCCAATCCGCCTGATAGAGCCGGTGCTCCCGCAGCAGGGGCGGCTTCACGTCTTTGGCGGGGAGGAGGGCGTGCTCTACCACCGGCACATAGGCGGAGTAGAACACGCGCTTCATGGAATAGCGGTCGTATAGGCCCTGGGTTAGCCGGAGGATGTGGAAGTCTGTGTCCCGGGTGGCCCCCACGATGAGCTGGGTGCTCTGCCCGGCGGGGGCGAAGCGGGGGGCATGGCGGAACTTTGCCAACTCCTCCCGGCTTTGCCGGTTTCGATTTTGAATCTGCCGCATGGGGGTCAGGATGGCTCTCTTTGTTTTGTCCGGGGCCAGGGTTTTCAGCCCCGCCTCTGAGGGCAGCTCAATGTTGACGCTGAGCCGGTCCGCCAGGAGGCCCAGGCGCTCCACCAGCTCCGGGGCCGTTCCGGGGATGGCCTTGGCGTGGATATAGCCGTTGAAGCGATAGCGCTCCCGCAATAGGGCCAGGCAGCGGATCATCAGCTCCGTGGTGTAGTCCGGGCTGCGGAAGACCCCGGAGGAGAGGAAAAGCCCCTCGATATAATTTCGCCGGTAGAAGTTGATTGTCAGGTCTGCCAGTTCCTCCGGCGTAAAGGCGGCGCGCGTTGTCTCATTGCTCCGGCGGTTAACGCAATATTTGCAGTCGTACACACAGCGGTTGGTGAGCAGCACCTTCAGCAACGTGACGCAGCGCCCGTCAGCAGAGAAGGTGTGGCAGCAGCCGGCCGTGGAGGTGGAGGTGTTTCCGAGATAACCCTTCTTGGCAGTACGGGTTCCGCCGCTGGAGGTACAGGCGGCGTCGTATTTGGCGGCGTCGGTGAGGATAGTCAGCTTTTCCAGAACGTCCATGATCTCTTGCGAAGGGCGGTCCACAGCAGCAGGGTGCGGGGTTCCGGGAGGGGTTTCCGGCATGCGGCCGGGTGGGAGGGGTGTTCGATGAGGTCGATCAAACGGAAGAGCTGGGCAGTGAGAAACGCCACGCCCAGGATGGTGAAGAAAAGAGTCCAGCTGGTCATAGAAGCCTCCTTGCCGCCCGTGGGCGAAATAGAAAATTTGTTCGATACTTATTATAACTAGAACAAAAGTTCTTGTCAAGGGGAATTGGAAAAAAACCGGGCATTGAAAAAAATTCAGGGAGATTTTTGCGGAAAGCCCTGGCCTTTTCCTGGGTGCTCCTCTATAATTCACATAAAGAATAACCATGTAAAGGAGAGTCCGTCATGAAACGCTGCTTTGTTTTTGCTGCCGGAAGCTTTTTCGGCCTGCGGGAACGCCCCGTCCCCGGCGACTTCCTCATCGCCGCCGATGCGGGATACCGGATCTGCTTGCAGGAGGGGATCTCCCCAGACCTGATCCTGGGAGATTTTGATTCCATGCCCCCGCCGGAGGGGGTGGGCTGCCTCCGGCGGCTGCCGGTGGAGAAAGACGACACGGACACCTTGGCTGCCCTCAAGGCGGGACTGGAGCAGGGGTGCGATACCTTTTATATTTATGGAGGCACCGGCGGAAACCGCCTGGACCATACCCTTGCGAACCTTCAGTCGTTGTTGTTCCTCCGGCGCCGGGGAGCCAGAGGGCTGCTGTATGGCGATGGACTTGTGTGGACTGTGCTGGAAAACGAGTCGCTGACTATTAAAAAGACGGTGGAGTGGGGGCTGCTGTCTGTCTTCTGTCTGGGGGACCGGGCGGAGGGGGTGGATGAGGAGGGGGTTCAGTATCCCTTGAAGGACGCTGTTCTGACACCGGATTTTCCCCTGGGTGTCAGCAACCATATTCTGGCCCCCACGGCCCGGGTTACGGTTCGAAGGGGAGTGCTGGCAATAACCTGGGAAATCGAGCCGTCGAAAACTGCGCTCCGGCCGAAAGCGGCTTTGCCGCTTTCGACCGCCGCTCCGTTTCCTCCGGCTCCCTTCAAGGGGGAGCAGGCTCCCCCTTGAGCATCCCCTACCCCTGCGGGGGACGGGAGACGAGGGACGGGAGACGGGGATTTGACGCGTTTTTTGCCTTCTGTGAGTTGCTATGGCTGAGAAACTGTACTTTTTTGCAGCGCGTTGCGGCTTTTTTGTATGGAATTGTCTTCCATGGGTAATGATGAGCGTTGAGTTATAAATAGAATAACGATATAACAAAAGTTTGCTTGATTATTGGTCAACCTTCATGTATAATGTACAACAATGGAAAGGTCGACCTTTCTGTATCATATATATCCGTGGGACCGAGGGCGGGCACGGGAGCAAGGAGTTATTTATGGCAGCTTTTACCGTAAACGGCAAACCTGTATCCGTGGAGAAGAACACGAAGTTAATCCGCTTTTTGCGGGATGAACTGCGTCTGACGTCCGTGAAGGATGGATGCAGCGAGGGCGCGTGCGGTACCTGCACGGTGCTGATTGATGGAAAGCCCACCCGGGCATGTATTCCGCAGACGGACAAGCTGGAGGGGAAGTCTATCCTCACGGTGGAGGGGCTGACGGACTTTGAACAGCGGGTGTACACCTATGCCTTCGGCCAGGCGGGGGCGGTGCAGTGCGGCTTCTGCATTCCCGGTATGGTGATGTGCGCCAAGGCGCTGTTGGATGGGAACTGCAATCCGACCCGGGAAGAGGCCGCCTTTGCGATCCGGAACAACATCTGCCGCTGCACCGGGTATGTGAAGATTATTGACGCCATTTTGCTGGCAGCGGAGCTGTTCCGGGCCGGGGAGGTCCCCGAGGTTCCTACGGATTGGTCCTTGGGAGCCAAGGTTCCCCGGGTAGACGTGGAAGAAAAGGTTACCGGCACGGGAATCTATCCGGATGATGTTTATATGGACGGTATGATCTATGCCAGTGCCGTCCGTTCCCAATACCCCAGGGCCAGGGTGCTGGCCATCCATACGGAGGAGGCCAAGGCCCTACCTGGGGTGGTGGGGGCGTTTACCGCCGCGGATATCCCCGGAAACAACAAGGTGGGCCATCTGAAAAAGGATTGGGATACCATGATCGCGGTAGGGGAGATTACTCATTACTTGGGAGATGCCGTCTGCATTGTTGCCGCCGAGGATACGCAGACCCTGGAAAAGGCCAAGGCCCTGGTGCGGGTGGAGTATGAGGAACTGCCCATGGTCCGTAGCCCGGAGGAGGCCATGGCCGAGGGGGCGCCCCTGGTCCACCGGGAGGGGAATCTTCTGGCCCACAAGCACATTCAGCGGGGTGATCCGGATGCCGCCATCGCCAGGAGCAGGCATGTGCTGACGGAGAAGTTTTCCACACCCTGGACGGAGCATGCCTTCCTGGAGCCGGAGTGCGCCGTGGCCTATCTGGATGGGGACGGGGTGATGATCCTCTCCACGGACCAGGGAGCCTATGACACCCAGCATGAGACAATGGGGATGCTGGGCCTTCCGCCGGAGAAGGTGAAGGTCCGCAACTGCCTGGTGGGCGGCGGCTTCGGCGGCAAGGAGGACGTGACCGTGCAGCATCACGCGGCGCTTGTCGCATATTTGACAAAGCGGCCGGTGAAGGTAAAGCTCAGCCGGGCGGAGAGCATTCTAATTCACCCCAAGCGGCATCCGATGGAAATGGAGTTCACCTTGGGGTGTGATGAAAACGGGATGATTCAGGGCGTGCGGGCGAAGGTTGTGGCAGACACTGGGGCCTATGCCTCTCTGGGCGGGCCGGTGCTGGAGCGGGCCTGTACCCATGCGGCGGGACCCTACAACTACCAGAATTTCGCGATAGACGGTTGGGCCTGGTATACGAACAATCCCCCGGCCGGGGCCTTCCGGGGTTTCGGCGTGACCCAGACCTGTTTTTGTATTGAGAGCCTGCTAAACCAGATGGCGGACGTTGTGGGCATCAGCCCCTGGGAGATCCGCTACCGCAATGCCATCCGCCCGGGGCAGGAGCTGCCCAACGGGCAGATTGTAGACGAGTCCACCGGCCTGGTGGAGACGCTGGAGGCGGTGAAGCCGTACTATGAAAAGGCAAACTATGCAGGGATTGCCTGTGCGATGAAAAACGCCGGCGTAGGCGTGGGCATTCCGGATACCGGACGGGTCCGGCTGAGCGTGGAGGATGGAAAGGTTCACATTTTTGCCGGGGCGTCCTGTATCGGGCAAGGGCTGGGTACCGTGCTGACTCAAATGGTGTGCGATCAGACAGGGCTGCGCCATGAGGATGTCGTTTACGAGCGGTCCAACACGTATTCTGCTCCGGACTCCGGTACCACTTCCGGCTCCCGGCAGACGCTGTTTACCGGCGAGGCCTGCCGCCGGGCCTGTGAGGGACTGCGGGCGGCGCTGGAGGAGGGAGGGCTGTCCTCCCTGAACGGACGGGAGTTCCGGGGGGAATACCTGGGGAAGACGGACGCTCTGGGGGCCGATGTGCCCAATCCCATCAGCCATATTGCCTATGGCTACGCTACGCAGGTGTGCGTTTTGGATGAAGACGGGAGGATGCAGCAGATTGTCGCTGCCCATGACGTGGGTAAGGCGGTGAATCCTCTGTCCGTGGAGGGGCAGATTGAGGGCGGCGTGGTAATGTCCATGGGCTATGCCTTGACGGAGCGCTACCCCCTGACGGACTGCAAGCCGAATGTTAAATTCGGCACCCTGGGTCTGTTCCGGGCGAATCAGATTCCGGAGATTGTCCCGATCATTGTGGAGAAGCCGGGGCTGAACGTAGCCTGCGGGGCCATCGGCATCGGGGAGATCACGTCAATTCCCACTGCCCCGGCCATTGCCGGCGCCTATTTCCGCTATGACGGGAAGCGCCGGACGGCCCTGCCCCTGGAGGGAACGCCTTACGCAAAGAAGTAGCCTCCTGACGGTTTCCCGTCAGGAGGCGGATGTTCCAGATATCTGTGGTGGTTGAAGGCTTCTGGAGAGCGGCGCGCCCCTGCTGGGCGCGCCGGGGCTGGAAAGGAGACTTAGCGCTTGAGATGTTCCATAGCCTCCGGCGTATCCACGTCTGTCAGCTCCTGGGGGGGAACTTCCAGCAAAACCAGGTCCTCTTCGTGGCGGCGGATGACGGTGTTTCCACCGCAGTCCTCCTGAAGGGCCAGCAGCTCCGGGAAAAACCGGGAGGGAAAGACACAGGGATTACCCCGGGTTCCGTTATGGGCGAGGGCGGCGATTTTGGACGGCTGGGAGCGCCAAAGCTGCGCCAGAGACCGGACGCTCTCCCGCTGGAGGAGAGGCTGGTCGCTGACCAGGAACATCGCGCCGCTGCAGTCCTCCAGGGCGGACAGGCCCAGAGAGATGGTGTGGCTGATGCCCCAGTTCGGATGCTCGTTTGGCAGGGCGGAGAAGTGAAACTCTTTTGCCAGCGCCAGGATTTCCGGGTACTGGGTTACAACGGCCACTTGGGCGAACTCCTCTGCCGGGACCGCCTCCAGCGTTCGGAGGATCAAGCTCCGGCCGTGGAGTTGGGCGGCCAGCTTGTTTTCACCGAAGCGCCGGGCGTTGCCCGCCGCCATGATCACGCAGCCCAGTTTCAGTGTCATGTGTTGAGACCTCCATATCATTTGGTGATGAAGATAGTATATCCTCTTTTCTCTCATTTCGTCAAGCGAGCGGGCTTTTTGGGAGCGAAGTTGTAAAAAAGGAGAACACCCCTATGAGCAAATGTGTCGGCCAGAGCGTAAAACGCGTGGACGCCTATGAAAAGGCCACGGGCCGGGCCAAATACATGGACGATCTGTGCGACCGCAGCGCCCTGATTGTGAAAATATGCCACTCCACCATTGCCCATGGCTTCGTGAAGTCCATGGATACCTCGGCGGCGGAGGCCGTCCCCGGCGTGGTGAAGGTGCTGACCTGCTTTGATGTCCCAGACATTGAGTTTCCCACGGCGGGTCATCCCTGGTCTACGGACCCGCATCACCAGGACGTGGCGGACCGGAAACTGCTGAACCGGCATGTGCGCTACTACGGCGACGAGGTGGCTGTAGTCATCGCCGAGGACGAGGTGGCGGCGGCCCAGGCGGTCCGGGCCATCCGGGTCGAGTATGAGGAGTTGCCCTTTGTCCTGGACGTGCAGGAGGCCATGAAGGACGGCGCGCCCCAGATTCAAGAGCGCTACCGGAACAACATCCTGGCCCACTCTGACGTCCGCCGGGGGGACTACGAGGCCGCTCGGCAGGAGCCGGGTCTCATCAAGGTGGAGGGCTGGTACGACACGCCCACCGTGCAGCACTGCCATATCGAAAACCACGGCTGCTTTGCCTATGAGGAGGCGGGGCGGGTGGTAGTGGTCAGCTCCACCCAGATCCCCCATATTGTCCGGCGGGTGGTGGGCCAGGCCCTGGGAATCCCTTGGGGCAAGGTGCGGATCATTAAGCCCTATATCGGCGGAGGCTTCGGCAACAAGCAGGACGCGCTGTACGAACCTCTGTGCGCCTGGTGCTCTACCCAGGTGGGGGGGCGTCTTGTGAAGCTGGAGTGCAGCCGGGAGGAGACCTTCGTCTCCAACCGGGTCCGCCACGCCATCCGGACCCATATCATCTCCTACGTCCGGCCCGACGGCACCCTGGCCGCCCGGAAGCTGGAGGCGTTTTCCAACCAGGGGGCTTATGCCTCTCACGGCCACGGCATCGTGGCCAAGGGCATGAACGCCTTCCCCCAGCTGTATCCTTGCCCGAATGTGGAGTGCGACAGCTGGACGGTGTATACGAACCGGCCCTCCGCGGGAGCCATGCGGGGCTATGGCATCCCCCAGGCCATGTTTGCCGCGGAGTGCCACATTGACGACATCTGCAGGGCGATCGGTATGTCTCCCCTGGAGTTCCGGCGGAAGAACCTGATGCCCGTGGGCTATGTGGACGGCTTTTCCAAAAACGAGCTGTACCACGACACCTTCAACCAGTGCATGGATAAGGCCATGGAAATGCTGGACTACCGGCATAAGTACGAAGAATACCGCAATCGGTCCGGCCCGGTCCGCCGGGGTGTGGGCCTGGCGGTGTTCTGGTACAACACCGCCGTGTGGCCCATCTCCCTGGAGTCCTCCTCCTGCCGGATGGTGGTAAATCAGGACGGCTCCCTCCAGTTCCAGACCGGGGAGACGGAAATTGGCCAGGGCTGCGATACGGCCTATTCCCAGATGGTAGCGGACGCTGTTGGAGTTCCCCTTTCGGATGTGCATGTGGTCTCTTCCCAGGATACGGACGTTACCCCCTTCGGCACCGGGGCCTATGCCTCCCGGCAGACCTACATAGGCGGCTTTTCCATCATGCAGACGGCCCAGGCCCTCCGGGAGCGGATCTTGCACATCGCCCACGAGCAGACCCGGATGCCAGTGTCCAACCTGGATTTGGCAGACGGCCAGATCATCCGCAAAAGCGACGGGCGCGTCCTGAAATCCCTGGGGGACTTGGCGCTGGAGAGCCTGTATTCCACCGAGCACAGCCAGCATATCACCGCCGAGACCACCGCTCAGATCAAGAGCAACGCCTATTCCTTCGGCTGCTCCTTTGCGGAAGTGGAGGTGGATATTCCCATGTGCAAGGTAAAGCTGCTGCGGATGGTGAATGTCCACGACTGCGGGACGCTGATCAACCCTGCCCTGGCGGAGGCTCAGGTCCACGGCGGCATGTCGATGGCGATTGGATACGGCCTTTCCGAGGAGCTGAAGTTCGACGAGAAGACCGGAAAACCCCTGAATAACAACCTGCTGGACTACAAGCTGTCGACCTTCCTGGACCACCCATCCCTGGAGACGGCCTTTGTAGAGAACCCGGAACCCACGTCTCCCTACGGTACCAAGGCCCTGGGGGAGCCGCCGGCCTGCTCCGGTGCGCCGGCCATCCGCAACGCCATTTTGAATGCCACCGGCGTGGCAGTGGACTGCTGTCCCATAACGCCCCACGTCCTCTACCGGAAATTCCGGGAGGCCGGGTTGATTGAAGAGTAAAGGAGGGCGAAGTATATGTATGACATGAAAGCCCTGTACCAGGCCAAGAGCGTGGAAGACGCCGTGGCGCTGCGCCTGGCCCACCCCGAGGCCCAGATCATTGCCGGAGGCTCCGACGTGCTGGTCCAGATGCGGGAGGGCAAGCGGGCTGGAGCAGAGCTGATCTCCATCCAGACCCTGGATGAGATCCGGGGCGTATCCATGGACGGGGACGGGACGCTGCGCATCGGCTCCCTCACCAGCTTCTCCCACATCACCCGGGATCCTCTGATTCAAACGTACATCAACGTTCTTGGTGAGGCTGTGGACCAGGTGGGCGGGCCGCAGATTCGGAACATCGGCACCATCGGCGGCAACACCTGCAACGGCGTCACCTCCGCCGATTCCGCCTCGACGCTCCACGCCTGGGACGCCATCGTGGAGCTGACCGGCCCTGGCGGCATCCGCCGCCAGCCCATCAGGGATTTCTATATCCGGGCGGGAAAGGTGGATATCCGGGAAGGGGAGATTCAAACCGCCATCCTGATCCCCAAGGAAAGCTATGACAACTGCTTTGGTCACTACATCAAGTACGCCATGCGAAACGCCATGGACATCGCCACCTTGGGGACCTCTGTAAACGTCCGGCTGTCCGCCGACAAAAGATACGTGGAACGGGCACGGGTCGCCTTCGGCGTGGCGGGGCCAGTGCCTCTGCGGGCGGCCCATGCCGAGGAGATGGCTGCCGGCCAGCCCGTTACGGCGGAGCTGGCGGAGCGCTTTGCCCAGGCGGTGCGGGAGGACATCCATCCCCGCGACTCCTGGCGGGCAGCAAAGGATTTCCGGCTTCATATCGCGGTAGAGAGCGCAAAGAGGGCTTTTCTCGAATCTGTGAGGCTGGCGGGAGGTGAGCTGTGATGGAGAAACATGCCATTCAATACCAAACCGTGCATTTCAACCTCAACGGCAAGGACGTGGAGCGGACGGTGGACGTCCGGGCCAGCCTCACCGATTTGCTGCGCAACGATTTTCGGATGACCTCTGTGAAAAAGGGCTGTGAGGTCGGCGAGTGCGGGGCCTGCAATGCCCTCATTGACGGGGAGGCGTTCAATTCCTGCATCTACCTGGCCGTCTGGGCCGAGGGGAAGCGAATCCGGACCCTGGAAGGTCTCCTGGGTCCCAACGGGGAACTCAGCGACATTCAGCAGGCGTTCGTGGATGAGGCGGCGATTCAGTGCGGCTTTTGTACCCCGGGCTTCATCTTGACGGCGGTGGAGATTTTGGAGTCCGGGAAGGAGTACAGCGATGAAGAGTTGCGAAAGCTCCTCTCGGGCCATCTTTGCCGCTGTACCGGATACGAAAACATTCTCCGGGCGGTAAAGAAGACCATGTACAGGCGGCTGGGGAAGGATTTGCCCGAGGCCTGCAAGGCGTAGATACTCTTGTAAATACTCTTGTAAATACTCTTCTAAATACTCTTCTAAATACTCTTATAGATATTCTATAAAAAGGCCGCCCGATTTATCCGGGCGGCCTTTCACAGCTTGAATTAGCGGGGCAGAACCAGGCTGACGGCACATAGCGCCAGTGCGGCGGCGCAGAGAATGTCTGCCGCCCTTCGGTGGTTCATAAAGAGCTTTTGCAGCGCGGCCCCTGAGAAGAGCCAGACAAAGTTGGCCACGGGGCCGGTAAAGGGCAGGAACAGCCCCACTGCCAGCAGGGACCAGAAGGATTTGCTGTAGGGTAGGACAAAGGTGGACAGGGCCGTCAGGCAGAAGAGGATGACCTTGACGTTGGTCAGGTTTACCAGCATGCCGGTGACAAAGCCCGGGGCGGCGGCCTCCTTTTCATCCGAAGCCAGGCCGGAGGAACGAAAGGTGTGCCAGGCCAGCCAAAGGAGGTAGGCCGCCCCTACCCAGGTCAGCAGAGCGGTGTATTGGTGCAGGACAGAACCCAGGAAGTAGCTGATCAGAACCGACAGCATCGCAACGATGAAATAGCCCGTGAACAACCCCCTCCACTGCCGCAGTGCGGCCTGCCGTCCAAAGCGCAGAGCGGTGGACAGGATGCAGAGGTTGGCAGGACCGGGGGTGATGCAGAGGACAAAGCAATAGGTCAGGAAAGAGGGAATGAGAGAGACCGGCATGGCAGGCACCATCCTTTTCTTGGTGGGTCCATCATAGCAGAAAAGGATTTATTTGAAAAGCAGAAGATTTTAATGTATACTATTAAAAAAATCGATGAAAGCGAGGGGAATCCATGGAGCTGAAAAATCTGCGGACTTTTCAGACCGTCGTGGACCAGGGGAGCTATCAGCGGGCGGCGGAGTATTTGGGCTATACACAGTCCACGATTACCTTCCAGATTCAGCAGCTGGAAGAGGAACTGGGCGTGCCCCTGTTTGAGCGGGTGGGCCGGAAGATGGCCTTGACGGAGGCGGGGGAGCGGGTGCTGCCCCAGGCCCGGGAGCTGCTGCTGGCGGCGGACCGCCTGGTGGAGCAGGGGCGGGACAACCGGACCCCCACAGGTACGCTGCGGGTGGATATAGCAGAGACGCTGCTGTGCTACCGGATGCAGCCGGTGATTCGGGCCTTCCGGGATCGGGCGCCTCAGGTTCGGCTCATTATCCACAGCAGCAACTGCGTTGATATGGCGGAAAACGTGCGCACCGGCGCTTTTGACCTGTGCCTTGGCTATGACATCAATTGGAAGCGGGAGATATTGGAAATCAGGACCATAGGGGATTGCGAGCTGCTGCTTTTGGCCTCCCCGGATTTTGGGCAGATGGATCTAACGGCGCCGGGAGGGTATCGTCCTGCATCAAGGATTACCGGCGGGACGGGCAGTATCTTCCATCTGCTGCTGGACAAATACGTCCGGGAGCTGGAAATTGAACTGGATACGACCTTGGAGCTGTGGAGCATCGAGGGTATTAAGCAGTGCGTTATGTCCGGCCTTGGCTTTACCTATCTGCCCCGTTTTGTTGTGGAAGAGGAGTTGGCGGATGGGCGGTTGGTAGAGATGGAGGCTCCGATCTCCGGAGCCTCCATTCCGGCTCTGTGCGCCTGGCGGAAGGGACGGTGGGTTACCCCTGCCATGGAACTATTTTCGGACTTGCTGCGGGAGAACCTGTCGGCGGGCGGAGAATAAAAGGGTCAACATCTTCTGCGGCGCTGGAGGTTGGGGTCTCTGCGCTGAAAGGGCTTGTCGATGAGGATGATGTCGTCGCCAATTCGCTGGATACAGTCCCACGGGATATAGAACTCCTCGCCCCGGCCAAAGAGGCCGAAAAAACGGGCTGGCCCGTAAACGATGATGGCCACCACCTGTCCCTCCGGCACCCGAAGATCCACGTCCGCCACCAGTCCCAGGCGGCAACCGTCGTTGATGTTGATGACCTCCTTTCTCCGGAGGTCCCGAAACCGGCACTGCATTGCCGTCACCCCTTTCCTGAAAAGAGCTTATGCACAGCGCGGACTGTCCCATTCCGGCACCGCACAGAATCTGACAAAAGGTCCCAGTATAGGAAAAAACGCCGCTGGAGATACTGAAATCGCGGCGTCTGGCGGGCGCTTACCTGCCGCCGCGCTGGAAGTATACACACAAGGGGGCAGCTTTCATGCAGGGAAAAGTAGAGATTGCGGGGGTCAACACCGCCAAGCTGAAGGTATTGAAGAACGAGGAGACTATGGCGCTGCTCCGACGGACCAAGGAGGGCGACCAGGAGGCCCGGCGGCAGCTTATTGAGGGGAATTTGCGGCTGGTGCTGTCGGTGATTCAACGCTTTTCCAGTCGGGGAGAGAATGTGGACGACCTGTTTCAAGTGGGGTGTGTGGGCTTGATCAAAGCGATCGACAACTTTGACATCAGTCAGCCTGTGAAATTCTCCACCTATGGAGTGCCAACTGCTTTCCGAAGTTGAAAAAAGGAGGTACTATGACACGCAGAGAAGCTCTCCGCGAAGCCGCGCAGATTGTAGCCAAGGCCCGGATTGGAAGGGGAAGGAAGGAGGAAATTCTGGCCGGACTGGCGCTGTGCCGGGAGGAGCTGCCCTTCGCCCGCTGGACGGAGGCGGCGGTCTTTGACGCCTGCGATGCTTGGGTGGAGGAGCATGGGGCGCTGACTCTCCGGGCCTTTTCGGCCTCGGGGATGCCTAGCGGCTCTGTGGTGAAGGGCCGCTTTGGCCTGACGGCCCGGGCCTTCCGGGACTGCTATTATCCCCTGCCTGGTGTATCCCGGAGCCGTTACAATGGGCAGGACGTGGAGGAGTGGAACCGGCGCTTCCAGGAGGAGTTTGACCGCCTCCGCTGTACCGGGCAGGCGGATTATAACCGCCGGCGGGACCGGGAAATGCCCACCTGGAACACCTTGGCGGCGATGAATGGTCTGCGAACGTGGCGGGCGCTATTAGTGAGGACGGAGCGTATCCCCTATCCAAAAGACCGCCCGGCGGCTGAGGTGCGGATTTTGAAGGAGAAGTCATAGGGCGGTGTGCTTTCCCGGCGGGGAATTCCGCCGTTGAAGATTTTTCAGCTTTGTGGTATACTAAAAGCTGTTTGAAGCCGTCGCTGCATGGACTTTGTGAGGCAAGCGGGCGGGAAGAGAAGAGGAGGGAGCGCTGTGTCCGGACGCGCCGGAGGAAAATACTGGTCGGCCGCCGTGCTGCTGCGGCGGGGCTGGACCAACGACATGATGAAGCAGCTGCTCCCCAAGCCCCGCTTTCTCGCGTCTAACGGGCGCTCCGTCCGAATGTGGAGCCAGGACGATGTGCGCCAGGCGGAGCGGGACGGCGCATTTTTCCAGGGACGGAAGGACCCAGAGCTGCGAGGCGCCGCCCTCCGGGCCGCCTCTCCTGGTGTCAAGCATGCCGCCCGGCTGCTGGTCCAGGCGTGGGAGGATGCCGGGGCAGGGGAGGATGCTTCCTGGCTGCTGGCGGGACATTATCACCGGGCTATTTTGTTCCGGCTGCCTTCGATGCCCAGGAGCCGTTCCTTTGACCAGGCCCAGGCCATCGCGCAGATGAAAGAGTTTTTGTCCCTGGAGCAGGGCTGTACCGGCAGGCAGCTGCCGGCGGCGCTGAACAACTTCCTCCGGGCGGCCTGGTGGCTGGGGGAGTGCTCTGAGCACGCCCAAGCCCGGCGGGTGCTGGAGCGCTATGCCCAGGTGCTCCGGGAGGCATCGGCCCAGGTCCTGGAGGAGTTTGCCGCCGCCCAGCCGGAGGCGGACGGGGAGGCTATGCTGCGAGCGGAGGGGTTTCCCACCGGCCAGCTGCTGCAGGAGGGGCTGGGGGCAGTGTGGTCGGTTTGGTACGTGCCCCAGGCCATCCGCACCAGCTTGTCCCTGCTGATTGCGCTGAATCCCAAGGACGAGTACCCGGAGGCCCGCCGCCTGCACCGCCATTTTGTGCTGCACCTGGGCGGTACAAACACCGGCAAGACCTATGCCGGCTTCCAGCGTCTGGTCCGGGCGAAGACCGGAATTTACCTGGCGCCGCTGCGCCTCTTGGCGCTGGAGGCCCAGGAGACGCTTCTGAACGCCGGGGTGGAGTGCGGCCTGTCCACCGGCGAGGAGGAGGACCGGCGGGAGGAGGACACCCATCTGGCCGCCACGGCGGAGAAGCTGGAGTTGCGGCAGCGCTATGAGGTGGCGGTGATTGACGAGTGCCAGATGATTGCCGACAGCCAGCGGGGCTATGCCTGGACCCGGGCGATCCTGGGGGTGCTGGCCCCGGAGGTGCACCTCTGCGCCGCGCCGGAGGCCCGGGACCTGCTTATCCGCCTGATTGAGAGCTGCGGCGACAGCTTGGAGGTAGAGGTCCATGAGCGAACGACGCCCCTGGTATGCATGACCCGCACGGTGGACTACCACCGGGTTCAGCCGGGGGACGCCCTGATTACCTTTTCAAAGGTGGGGGTGCTCAGCGTGGCGGAAGACCTGCGCCAGAGTGGGAAGGAGCCGGCCATCATCTACGGTGCGCTGCCCTATTCGACCCGCCGCAGGCAGATGGATGGGTTTCTGGCAGGGGAGATGGAGTACATCGTCTCCACGGACGCCATCGGCATGGGACTGAACCTTCCCATCCGGCGGATCATCTTCCTGGAGACGGAGAAGTTTGACGGCGTGGAGCGCCGGGAACTCCGTCCGGAGGAGATCCGCCAGATCGCCGGACGGGCGGGCCGCTTTGGCATGTATAACAAAGGCTATGTGGGGGCGACGCAGAACCTGGCGGTGATCCGGGCGGGGCTGGAGGCGGTAGTCCCGCCGCTGCAATACGCTGTGGCGGGGTTTTCTGATCTGGTGCTCCGGGCGGACTTTGACCTGCTGGAGGTGCTGACTGAGTGGAACAAGATGCCCACGGTGGAACCCTATCGCAAGCTGGACATTACCCGGTATATCTCCCTGATTTCCAAGATGCGGGAGATGGGCTTCCTCCTCACCAAGGAGCAGGAGCTGCGGGCGGCAAACATCCCTTTTGACGAGGGGGAGGAGGCTTTGCGGGAGTTGTTTTTCCAGCTTTTGCGCCGCTGGCAGCAGGGAGAGGCCGTAGAACAGCCCGGCCTTCCGGAGGGGGAGCCAACCTTGCCGGAGCTGGAGCAGTATTACCGCAAGCTGGACCTTTACTTTTCGTTTGCGAAGGCCTTTGACTGCCCGGTGGACGAGGACCGGCTCTATGACAGCCGGGAACGGGTGGCGGAGGAGATCAATGAGATTCTGCTCCACCGTCTTCGGAACAACATTCGCTTTTGCAGCTGTTGCGGGAAAGCGCTGCCGCTGTACCATCGGGGCCGTCTGTGCGACGCATGCTACCAGAGGACGAGGAAGCGCGCCGCCCCGCCCCACAGAGGAAAGTAAAAGGCGGCTCCGCACCGGGTGTTCCCAGGGCGGAGCCGCTTGATGAAGTTCGTATTGTGATATTCCCACCGGGGTGGGACGCTTAGTTCTTGCTCTCGCGGTGCAATTCGCGGCGCAGCTGGCTCAGCTCCTGATACCGGATGCTGACAAGGCTTTGGAACCATTTAAACATACGAATCGCCTCCTTTTCGTGGATGATAGTGTTTTCAGCATACCACGTTTTGAAAAGAAGTCCAGAGGTAAACTGACGGTTTCTCTTGGAAAATAGAGAGACGATTCGTTAATTCACATAAAATAAAGAGAAAGATTTTGTACAATAGGGACGACGGCGGTTTTGGCCGCCTTTTTCCGCAGTCTGGTTTTCGGGGTGGAAAGTACTTCTGTTTTTCGCTATTGTCCCCGTTTGCCCCGCATCAGCTCCAGATACCACTGAATATGACCTATCCCATCGTCAAGCACTTTGACGGATTGAATGACGGGCTGGTGTCGGTGGAGTCCGCCAAGTGGGGGGGGGGAAGGTTCATCCTGCTGGAACCAGAGGGAAAGCGGGGCATCTCCCGCAGCGACGTGGTGGATTTGAACCGGGAGAACATCCGGGGCTTCGATGTGCGGGAGTTCTATGTGAGGCTGGCAGCGGATTTGAAGTGCCGGGGGTTTGTGATACATGCACGTGCCTGCCGGAAAAACTTATATTTTAGCAGCATTTGCCGATATAGTAAAAAGTAATTTCCCCAGATGCCTGTTAGGCGGAATTCCTGTGCGGATGCTCTACCTGCAAATGCTGGATTCGCTGGAGGAAAAAATCTGGTTTGAGGAGGTTTATCAGAAGTACAGCGACTTGATGTTCCAAGTGGCGGATCGCATCTTACATAATGACCAGGACGTGGAGAATGCGGTCCACAACGCCTTTTTGCGCCTCATCAAGCGCTTTTCCAAATATCAGAATATGCCCGCTCAGGATATGGCGCCCCTGGTGGCCGTGATTGCCAAAAATGAAGCCATCTCCCTCCAGCGGAAGAAGCGGGATGGGGTTGTGCAGGAGAAGTGGGACGCCTTTGCCGAACCGGCGGAGTTCGTCACCGATTATCACACGCTGGTGGAGACTTTCACCCACCTGCCGCAGACGTACCGCGCGGCTATAGAGATGAAAATGATAGGGTATTCCGATGGGGAGATTGCCTCTAAGTTGGGCCTGTCCAAGACGGTGGTCAGCGCGCGAACCAGCCGGGGCCGCTGTCTTCTGCGGGATATCGTGGAGCAGGAAGGTCTTCGGATGGACGCATGAGACGCCGGCTCCTGCGGCGGTGTGTTGGTAGCTCTGCCGGATCCTTTGCATGCCTGAAGCGATTTGGCAAGGACTTTTTCCAACACTGCACCGGCCGGGCGGAAAAAGCTTTCCCCAGTCGGTACGGCTTGTTTTGACTCTGGGGGCATAGACGCTTTCCGAGCGCTCCTGGGTATGCTTGTTGCGGATGGCCTCGCAGATGCGCTTTAGGCCTTCTTATGAATATATGGAGCATTCTGATACACTCAGTGGTATCGGCCTGACCAACCGGGACAGTCCCATGAAGAGGGCCGGCTGCAAGATCCTGACGGCATATCTGGACGCTTCCACAAAGTGGGGGATGTAAACGGGCGTTTTTCCCGGCACATTATGCCTATTGCCGAGAAAATGCTTCTTTTCAAAAGGGCGTTAGGGCGTTGGCAGTGGACGCAGAGTGGGCAAAGCGGCTGAAGATTTTCGGGGAGAATATCGGCCCTTGAAACTCTACAATATGCTGCTGGTTACATAGAATATGAAATCGCAGTGTTCAAATGGATCCCGTGTTTTTTGCAGGGAAGCGGCAATGATTTTCCATGGGGCGGCGCTTTCTTCTGACGGAGCTAGCTGATATTTGATGGCCTCCTCTTCACAAGTTTAAAGAACACTGCGTTTTAAACATAAATGGAAAAATCATTTTGGGTTTTGCACGGATTTCAGCTGCTATTTCTGCTTTGGTTAATTGAGTTGTAAGCTATTTTATAAAACTGTGAAAAAATTTTTTAAAACTCTTTACAGGAAGAGAAAATTCTGTTATACTAACTCAAGATTCATGAGACAAGTGCTTTTCTAATAAATGAATAAACAAAGCAAATGCTGGGCAATTCCAATGGTTCCGATAATTTCATATTGTTAGGTATGCGCCCGTGGCGCAGTTGGATAGCGCGTCAGACTCCGACTCTGAAGGCCGCTGGTTCGAATCCAGTCGGGCGTACCAAAAGCTCTAAAAACGCAGTTTTTAGAGCTTTTTTGTAACTTTTTGCATCTATTTTG
>JAAVYM010000102.1 GCA_022791135.1 Oscillibacter sp. | reverse complement strand
TGGCTGATTCTATTCTGCCAGAGCCTGCAAACTTTTTTGCGCATTATTCTTGACATTACCGGCCACCATGGCCTGTTCCTCAAGGCCCGTGAAAACCTCTGGGGGGAACATCGCCATTGGCCTGGGCAACCTCCTCGCCATCTTCCAGAACAAGCTGGTGGACGCCATCACCCAGGACCATGACGTGGACCTGCTGCTGCCGGGACAAAAGCCCTGCGCTTACTTCGTCATCATCTCCGCCCAGGACAGCGCCTACCGTTTCCTCAGCTCCCTGTTCTTCTCTCTGGCGTTCCCGCGCCTCTCCGACTACGCCCGGCTCCACGGCAAAAGCGGTCGCCTGCCGGTGCTGGTGAACTTCTGCCTGGACGAATACTGCAATATCGGCTACATGGAGGGCATCGCGGATTCCCTGAACAGCATCCGGGGCTTTAACATGAGCTGTCAGGTGGTGGTCCAGTCCCTCAGCCAGTGGCAGGAAAAGTATCCCGGCAAGGAGTGGGAGAACCAGCTGGCCACTTTCGACCAGACTCTCTACATGGGCTGCAACGACCTGACCTCGGCGGAGTACATCTCCAAAAAATGCGGCAAGGTGACGATCTCCGTCACCAATAACCAGATGCCCCTTATGCCGCTGTTCTCCCCGGTCTATACCAGTACCCGTCCATACTCCCAGACCCGAAGCAACACCCAGCGGGATTTGATGCTGCCGGATGAAATCCTTCGTTTGGACCGGAGCCAGTGCATCGCCCTGTTCCAGGGCCGCAAGCCTGCCTTGCTTTACAAGCTGGCCCCGGAGGAGCTGCCGGACTACAACACGCTGAAGCCCTGCAAGGTCATTGACTACACCCCGGAGTGGGTACGGCGGGAGGAAGAAAAAGCAAAGGCACCGCCAGAGCCGACGCTGGGATCAGTTTTGAAAAAAGAGGTCCCGCCGCCTCCGGCGAAAGAAGTTTCTCTACAAGAAGATCTCCACGCAGAGGATTTGCCCGCCTATGATCTGCCGGATATGAAGCAGGAAGCCGCCGGCGGCCTGGGCATGGTAGAGATCAAGGCCGTGCGGGACAGCGATAATGAAGATGACGACAGCCCGCCGGGGCACTAATCCCGGCGGGCTGATCCTCAAAGTCCTTTGCTGAGCAGGTACACGCAATACTGGTTCATGGAAACGCCTTCCTCACTGGATCGCTGGGCCAGCTGCTTGTGCAGAGATTTGGGCAGACGGAGTTTGAATTGCCCGCTGTAATCTTCCAGCTGTGCGGGCTCCGGAATGGGAACGCTATCTTCCAGGCAGGCGGCAAACCAGCACTTCTTGGCGTCCTCCAGCATTTCCAGGCCCTCCTGCACGGTCTCCCCACAGGTGATACAGCCGGGAAGCTCTGGGCAGTGGAGTACATAGCCGCCTTCTTCCTGTTCCTTGACGATCTCGATTCGATACGGAAGGCCCATGTAATAATTTAAATCTTTAATCATGTTCCGCCTCCTCCATGTAAATCCGAACAGCTTCCGCTACCAACTCAATATACGTCCTTTTCAGTGGGCCGTGTTTTGGAATGGTGATGGGCATACAGCCCCTCTTTTGGAATGTGTAATGGCTGCCGCCGCCCTTAGACTGGTTTTGCGTGTATCCAATCCTCATAAGGGCCTTTGCCAAATCGTCAAAGCGGAACCCCGGGCTTTTGCTCAAAATATCCTCAATTAGTTTATCCCACTGGCCAAAGAAACACTTCCTCTCGGCATCATTATAGCATGGTGTCGTATATGGTGTCAATTAAAATAGCAAACGGAGGTGACCCTCATGAGGGCCGCAGAGATGAAAGAGCGTCCAAACTTCCCGCTGATGCGGCAGACGGACATACAGAGCATTTACCATATGCAGATGCCCCGCTGGCTGTTCTCGGACCCCAGGTACGCCGATATGAGCCTGGACGCCAAGGTGGCCTATACGTTTCTCCTAAACCGCTTCCAGCTCTCCCGCCGGAACGGCTGGACCAACGACCAGGGCGAGGTCTTTATGATCTTCCCCCGGAAGGAGCTGGCGAAGGAACTCCGCGTCTGCGAGAAGCGGATAACGGCGGCGTTCCAAATGCTGGCGGAACGAAACCTGATTTGGGAGAAGCGCTGCGGCCGGGGCGACGCCAATCAGATCTATCTTGCCAACGTCCAGCCCCAGGATGACCCGGAGTATGCCAGCTCCCCCTTCATCCCCGAGGGGCATTCTGATCATTCGAGAACCGCCGATTCTGCGGGTCTTGATTGTGGAAAACCCGCCCCTAAACCCGCTCCGGAACCCCAAGAGCTGCCGGAAATGCCGTTTCAGAACCGTCAATTCCGCGGTTCAAGAACGGCGGAATCTGCGGGTCCAGAACCGTCAAATCTGCGGTCAAGTTATAAAGAAAAAAGTCAGAAAGAAGAGAGTGATATTTACGTCAGTCAGTCCGTAGGACCCGCGTACGGGGAGAGACAGGCAGATGCTGAAGAAGAACTCCTGGAGATTTTCGACGCCTGTGAGCTGCAAATCTTCGAGCCGGAAGTCGCCCAGGTGTTTGAAAACGCCATCGAGCGGCTTTTTTATTCGGACAGTTTCCGGATCGGCAACGCCACTCTGCCCCAAAACCGGGTCCGCTCCCGGCTCCACCTGCTGGACTGCATCATCCTGCAAACGGCGGAGGGCAAGCTCCGGTCCAATCTGGAGCGGAAAATCAAGAACTCCACGGCCTACACCATGGCCACGATCTTCAACTGCATTGCCGAAAGCGAGAGCGACCTGCTGGTGGACCTGTATCTCAACAGCCTGGGCGGTCCGCCTGGAACGAGGGGGTGATGGTCATGCTTTTGTCTGTTCAGCAGAAATATATCCTGGAAATCCTGCGCAAGCTGGGCGCTGTCCGCCGTGGGCAGCTGGCTGCGCTAGTGCGCGGAAAATTTGAGCGCCCCGGTCAGGAGATTTCCGAAGTTTGCTGGGAATCCATACTGCGCCAGCTCCGGGTAAGAACCAGCGACGTTTTCCTGGACGGCGAGATGGTCCGCCTGTCCGGCGCACGGCCCGACGCCCTCCGTCTGGAGGCAGTGGACGTGATGCTGGAGCTTGCGGAAGGCGCGCCGGAGGATTTCACGACGCGGGTGGAACGACCGGCCATTCTGCGCTTCTCCTGGGGGAATGACCTCCGCCTGTTTACCGTGGCGGACTTGTCGGCACCCATCTGCCCCACAGTGGAGACGCTGGCTCACTTGAAGCGGGTGGTCTGGATCACGGAAAGCGGTGTACCGCCAGAGGGCCTGACCCTACCGCCCAAACACTTCTTCGCCGCCCGCCAGGCGGACGGCTCCCATCGGTTTTATAGCTCCAATGGGCCGTGAAATATAAAATCTACACAGGAGGTACATATCATGGCGAGAAAGAAAGCTATCCCTGTCGAGGGACAGGAGTCCAATCTGGAGGCCCAGGGCTTGCCGGAAGAGGAAAGCCCTAATAACGGAGAATGCGTACTTCCGGAGGGTTTGCCCGAACCCCTCGGAGGAGAGGGCGCATCCGTAGCCGGTCTGCCTGAAGATTTGGGTGATCTGGGTGATACCCCGAAGGGCCTTCCTGGGCCCCTCGGAGAGGAGGCGGAGGGATTGCCCGTCAATGTTGGTGATCTGCCGCCGAATGACGCTGGAGACGGAGGTGAGATTTCCGGCGCTCCGCCCAATGTCCCGCCGGAGGGCGGTGAAGCTGCTGGTGAAATTCTGGAGGAGCCGCCGAGTGGAGGTGTTCTGCCCGAAGCTATGGCCCCCTCGGAAGCCACCGACGGTTTGGAGCAAACAGACGGGACGGAGGTTGTTCTGCAGGACGCAGCCACTCCCGCCGGAAACCTCGGAGGTCCCCGGAGCGCTCGCCGGGGCTGAAACTGCCCCCGCCGAGGCCCCGCCCCCGAAAACGGACCGTCAGAGTTTTTATGACCTGAACTTCAACGAGCTGGACCGGGACCTGACCGCCGAGGAGCGGCAGGAGTGGAACTCCATCTACGCCTCATACCGGGGCCGCAGCGCCCTGACCGAGACCATCATCGGCGTGGACCCTCATTCCATCACTGTCCGAAATGGGGATTCCGGAAAGATGGAGCGCCAGACCATGTACTGCGCTATCGTCATCCCCTACCGGGTCCGGGTGGTCATCCCCGCCTCGGAGATGTGGGAGCTGGGCCATGAGCGGCCGGACTTCGTGCTTCAGAACATGGTGGGCGCGTCCATCGACTTCATCATCATCAAGGTGGACCGGGAGAGCGGCTTTGCCATCGGCTCCCGGAGGCTGGCGGCCCGGTCCCAGAGATATTTCTTCGCCCACCGGCCCGCCCTCTGCCGGGAGGGCGCGCGGCTGAAATGCCGCCTCCTGTCCGTCGGCCCCGGCGCTGTCTGGTGGAGTGCTACGGCCACGACATCAACATGACCCAGCGGGACCTCCGTTACACCGCCATCCCGGACCTGCGGAACGAGTACCGCCCCGGCCAGGAGTTGGACTGCGTGGTGAAGGACTACGACCCGGAGAAGGAGGCCCTGCGGATCTCCGTCAAGGAAACGGAGTCCAACCCCTTCGAGGGTGCGGAGTTCCGCCATCCGGCGGGCAGCCGGAGGCAGGCGGTGATCGCCGGGAAATACGGCGGCGGCGTATTCTGCAACCTGCCCGACGGCACGGCCTGTATGTGCAACTATTCCTACCAGTATGAGGACTCGGATTTCCTGGTGGGGGACACTGTGATTCTGGTGGTCCAGCGGCACGACCTGGAAAAACGGCAGATGTACGGGAAGATTCTGAGCAAGTGGTAACAGTAAGAGGCCCGTTCCATGAAACTGGAACGGGCCTTTTCTCTTTAATTAAGGTTCTTCGCGTTCGGCCAGAGCTTGCACTGTTCTATGCGTTTGCCGCCGTCCCCCTGCTTCTCGTCGTAGGCAAACTGACGCAGCAACTCACAGGGGAATTGATCACATGCTCCGCAATGTAGGAGTCCTTTGTCCTCGCAGCAGGATTTTACGGGACAGCTCTCTCCCCAAAAGGGCTTGCCCATATGTACACAGCCGGGACAGTTCACCTGGCCCTTGTACCCGCACTGGGCGCACAGCAGCCCGCATCTTGACTCGATCATAGCATCTCCTCCTGTTTTTGATGTCCGGATTCTACCACGAGAAACACGACACCTTTCTGTCATGTACCTCCGTATTTTTTCAGGAAATCCTCCCCGATTTCACGCAGTTCCTGCCGCAGGGCCTCCGGCTCCAGCACCTCCACGCTCTGGCCGAAGCTCAAAACCCATCGCCGCATATACGGATAGCTGGCAAAGTTCCGCTGAAACAGGAGCCTTCCGCCGCTTTCCTGATAACACCCGGCCCCGTATTCCTCAATGAGCCGGTAGGCTTCTCCCTTGTTGAACCACGCCTGTAGGAGGATAGTCTCCTCCGCCATGGGGCCGTCCGGTCCCTCCGGTGGCAGCTCTCTCGCGGCGAAGGTTTCCGGCTCCCAGCTCACGTCCTCCATCCGGTTGAGCTTGAACAGCCGGAAGTTTTCCCGTTCCAGGCACCAGCCCCAGACATACCAGGAGGACCATTTGAACGCCAGCTGATAGGGCTCAATTTTCCGCCGACATATTCCCTTTTCGTAGTAGTATTGGAAGGAGAGAAGCCGCTTTTGCCGGATGGCGTCCCGGATAACGGTGGCTTTTTCGTTGAGGGGCGATTGATAGTGAGACGCCAGGTCTATGGCGATTTCCTTCCGAGATATCTCCTGGTCTTTGACGGACAGCTTTCCGGCAAGCTGCCGAAAGCCGGGCGTGTTCAAGACGCTTCCTACGCCTTCCAGGCCAGAAATGAGTAGCCGCAGCTCCTCCTCCGTCAGGAGGGACTTGTCTATTTTGTATTCCCCGGCAATGGAAATACCGCCCCCATACCCCTGGGTGGTGACTAGAGGGATGCCCGCCCGGCACAGGGCCTCAATGTCACGGTTAATAGTTCTTCTGGAGACCTCGAACCGCTCCGCCAACTCCGGTGCGGTAACCTTATCCTGCCGCAAAAGCAAAGTAATGATTCCAATTAAACGGTCAATTTTCATATGCTTCACCACCATTTTTGAAGTATAGCACAGTCAATACTGCTTGAAAAGGTCATGCTATGGTTAGTTGACAAAACTTCACCTATACAAGATTTCTCCGTGATGATAAAATAAACTCGTATTCTAGGGCGGAGCAAGTTAGGGCGGACTATGTTAGGGAGGAACGGCGAAGAAAAGGGCGTAGTGCGCCCTTTTGCCGCACCTGAGCGGCCTGGAATTGAATATAAAGGACTGGAAAGACCGTAATTGCCTATGGATGTAGGCGGTTGCGGTCTTTTTCTGTCCACATGAAGAAAGGAGTACGCGCATGAATGACAAGCAGTAAACTGATCGAGCTGACCTATTATGACCCCGCGCACGACGTCCGGCTCACCGCCTATGCGGACACCATCATCCTGGACACCGACGGAAAAGACAAAATCATCAGCGCCGTCCGCTTCGGCGGATCCCCGGAGATGGTGCGGGCCATGTCGGACGCCATCTACGGCGGCGCGGCAATCGAGGCTGTCCAGGGCGAAACCACGCTGTCTCTGAAAAGCAGGCCCAAGGGCTACCAGCGTCAGCTCTTCCACGACGGCATACATTCTGCGGATGAACAGGAAGACTCTGAGGATTCGGAGGACCCCGGCGCGTCCGCGAAAGCGGCGGAGAAGCTGGACGCGCAGAAGCAGCCCCGCAAATGCTACATCTTTTGCCCCGCCGGAGACCGGGACCGGCTCTTTGAGGAGCTGGACCGTAAGACCGCCGCGCCGCTGATCCCGGCCTTCCGGGATTATGTGCTGGACGCCCTGATCGACCGGGGCAGCCTGCGCCCGCTGGAGGTCTACTCCATCAAGGAGCGCCTGGACGCCTGGGTTTTGGACCTTCTGCCGGAGGACAAAAACGTGGTGGAAGTCCTGGAGCGGGGCCTTGCCGACGGAAGCATCGCCATCCCCGGCGTCGGAACCTCTGTCGGAGGAGGTGCTGGCCGTCAACGACTACATCCAGTCGAAGGCCGGGTATTCCCTCTACGACGCCCAGCTGGCTGTGGCGGAGGCCGTCAAGCGCCAGCTGGACCGCAAGGGTGCCGCGCTCATTATCGCAGAATGCGGAAGTGGGAAAACGAAGATCGGCTCCACCGCCCTGGGGGCGTTGTACGGTCTCTGGGCCTCCCAGCGCCGGAAGGACGCGGGAAAGACCTTCAGCGTGGTCATGGCTCCCTCGCACGTCACTCAGAAGTGGGTCCGGGAGGTTGGCGAAACCCTGCCGGACACCTGCGCCATGGTGGTGCGGAGCGTCATGGACCTGAACCGGCTGTACGCCATGTACGAGGCCGGGGATAAAAGCGTCTATGCGGTCCTCAGTAAGGAGAAGGCCCGGGACGGCTATATGCGCTACCCCGCCGTCACTTGGAACCGCCGCAGGAACGCATTCCTCTGTCCAGACTGCATGGAACCCATTGAAATGGAGATCAGCGAGGACCGGAGCCGGTACATGGTCAACGCGGACCAGTTCTTTTTCCAGGCGGAGCACAAGCAGAACCACAAGTGCCCCCGCTGCGGCGCGGTGCTGTGGACCCCGGTGACCCCGGAGCGGCAGTTCCAATGGGCGCGGATCGGCGGCTACGGCTGGGTGTACCGGGAGAGGGCGGAAGCCCATATGCGGCGCACGAAAAACGAGGCCATCCTGGACCAGCTGCGGAGCGTCGCGGAAAATCCTGGCGGCCATTATCCTGTCAAAGGCGCTTACCGCCGCTTCCCCCTCAGTACCTATATCAAGAAAAAGCTGCGGGGGAAAATCGACGGCTTCCTGGCGGATGAACTCCATGAGTACAACAACGCCAGCGGCCAGGGCGGCGCCATGACGGAAATTTACGGCACGGCGAAACAGTTTGTGGGCATGACGGCCACGCTGATCAACGGCTACAGCTCCGGCATTTTTCATCTGCTGTACCGCATTGTCCCCGGCCTCATGCAAAAGGACGGCAAGCCTTACCGCCGTCCCAGCGACTTCGACGCGGAATACGGCGTGGTGGAAAATACCTACGAGGTCAAGGACGGGGACTACAACTCCAACCGCCGGACCACCAAGCGAAAAACGAAGTCCAAGAAGCTGCCCGGCGTGTCTCCGCTGGTGTTCTCCCGTTTCCTGCTGGAGTATACCGCCTTCCTTTCCCTGTCAGACATGGGGAAGGACCTGCCGGACTATGAGGAGATTCCCGTTTCGCTGGATATGCCGAAGGAGGTTTCCAAGGCATACAACCATGCTGAGAGCATTCTTCAGCACATATTAAAATCCGACCGGAAGGCGGCGAACAAGCTGCTGTCCGCCTATTTGAACCTGCTGACGGTGTACCCGGACCAGCCCTATGACCAGCCGGATATTTTAGACCCGTTCAGCGAGGGCAAAGTCGTGCTGGTCCATCCCGAGAACACGGCGGATTTTGACACGATTCTCCCCAAGAAGGAAAAGACCCTGGAGATCGCGCGGGAGAAAATCGCCACCGGGGAGTGAGTGCTGATCTACACCAGCTGGACCCGGACGGATTCTCAGCAGAAGCTCATGGGCCTTCTCACCCGGGAGGGCATCCGCACGGAGATTCTCACGCCCCAGATCCCGCCGGAGAAGCGGGAGGCATGGGTGGAAAAGCGGGTGAACGCCGGGTTGCAAGTGCTGATTACGAATCCCAAGTGCGTGGAGACCGGCTTGGACCTCAACGCGTTCACGACGCTTATTTTCTACAGCATGGGCTACAACCTGTTCACCCTGCGGCAAGCCAGCCGCAGAAGCTGGCGCATCAATCAGACGGCGCCGAGGGTCGAGGTCTATATGCTCTACTACGCCGACACCATGCAGGCCAAGGCCATGAAGCTGATGGCCTCCAAGCTGACTGTCGCGGGCATCATCGAGGGGACCTTCTCCGAGGAGGGCCTTGCCGCCATGAGCGACGTGAAGGACCTGACCTCTCAAATGGCGAAGGAACTGGCCCTGGGCATCAAGGACAATGTGGAGGATATCGCCGCCGCTTTCAAGAAAATGGCGGTTATCAATCCTGGCCGGAAACGGGCCGCCCCTGTGGTGCGGATTGTGGAATCCACGGAGGCCCCGGATATCACGGAAGTCCTGCAGGCCACCGCTGCGGAAGTTCCGGCGGAGACCAGCGCACGGTCCACCGACAGCAATGAAAAGCAGGCGCTTTACGAGGGCCTGCTGCAAAAATCCATAGAAGAGCAGAAGAAACGGAAACCGAAGAAGCGGACGGAGGTGGAAAACCAGCTGTCCTTCTTCGGCTTTGTCGCGTAAAGGAGGAAATTTTGAAACTCACAATGAACCGGGCCGAGCTTCTTGGCGCGGCCAAGCGGGGAGAGAATGTCGCTCCCCATGATTCTGTGCTGGATGTACTCAAGGGGCTGCTTATAGAAACGGATGCCGCCAGCGGCGTCCTCACCATGACGGCCACTAACCTGGAGGTCACGCTGGAGCAGAAACTCCCCTGCGGATCGTCAGAAGAAATTCCGCTCTGTTCCGTCCCCGCCTTTGGCGAGGACTCCACTCGCTCCATTCCTTCTTCCTCTCCCCACCGCAACCGCTTCGCTGGGTTGCGGCGGGGACCCCAAGAAGGCGACGCCTTTGTGCTGAACGCCCGCCTCGCTGTTTCCATGCTGGAACGGCTCGGCGGCGACCGGTGACCCTGGAGCACACTCCCGGCAGGCCGCAGCTGTATCTTTCCAGCGGCGACGCGGAGTACCTGGTTCCCGTATGGGAGCGGGCCAGCTACCCCAGACTGGAAATCCCCTTCCCGGAGGACACGGTGAAGGTCAGCGGCATTCCCGGCATGGCCAGGCGAACCGTGTTCGCCGCCGCCGGGGACAACAGCGAGCCGCTGATGAAATGCGTCAACCTGAAATTCACCAGGGACGGGCTTCGGGCCGTCGTGGGCAATGGAAGCTGCATCGTCACCGCCAAGGGAGACGAAACCAGCACCGGAGACATCAGCCTTCTGGTTCCCGCCCCATCTCTGGAGAAGCTGGCCCGGCTGTGTTCCAACAAGGATGAATTTCAGGTGGGCACCACCGGGAAGGCCATCGTGTTCCTGAAGGAGAACTTCGCGTACAGCGCCCGCCTTCTGGAGGGGGATTACATTGACGCGGAGGGCCTGACCGGCAGCGTGCGGAATCAGTTTGTCGTCCTCACCGGCGTAGCGGAGCTGAAAAAGGCCCTGGAAATCGCCACCTGTGTAGAGGCGGGTGGGAAGGTCTGCCAGAGTTTTGACGGCCAGCGGCTGACGTTCCGCTGCCAGGGTGAAAACGGAACCATTTCTTCCCCTCTGGATGTGATCCCGCTGATGGGAACGCCCCAGGGCGAGTTCTGGTATCTCTCCGGGCAGCTCATGTCGTGCCTGAGATCCCTGCCCGGCACGGTGAAGCTGGGCGCGGCCCAGGGCGGTATGCTGACGCTGGAGGCGGAGGACGCCTACTATTTGCAAACCGGCGTCCGGCCTGGGTTCGCTGCTGCCAAGGAGAAGAAGGAAAAGAAGAAGCCCGCCAAAAAGGCGGCGTAGGAAGGAGGCGAGTGTTTGGAAATTCCGACAATCTGCCATTACTGCGGCGGCGTCATTCGTCTGGTTTCCGCTGAGGCCGTTTACGACGAATATACGGAGCGGCGCGGAAAAAAGGGCGAAATGATTTACCAATGCCAGAACTGCGGCGCACGGGTCGGCTGCCACAGGGGAACGAACCGGCCCCTGGGCAAGGTTGCCAATGAGATGCTGCGCTGCAAGCGGGTGCAGGCCCACCGGGCTTTCGACAGCCTGTGGAAGCGGCGGGGCATGAAACGGAGGAACGCCTACCGCTGGCTGGCGAAGGAGATGGGCCTTCCCATGAACGCCGCCCATATCGGCGGCTTTGAGATGGACCAATGCCAGAAGGTCATTGACCTTTGCGGGCATGAAAAGGAGGCGGCTTAGATGCGCGACGGACCGAGAGTGCCGAACTGTGTCCTCTGCCCCCATGATCTCCATTACAGCGACGCGATTCCTATGCGTAGGCAGGGCGTCATGATGCACATGAACGAGCGGTTCTGCCTCGGCGGAAAAAAGGCCCGGCGGTTTAAGCGGAGTGACCCTAAAATCAGCGTGCCGAGCTGGTGTCCTTTGCGGAAAACTCCCTGCGAGCTGCGGCTCTACGGCTTCAAAAGCTCCCGGGAGGAATGGCTGCACTCCGATTTGTGCCGGAGCATTGGCAAACCCCTGCCCCCGGAGGAGCACCGTTACGCCCTGGGCCACACGGATTTGTCTCCCCGGGAGTTCTGGACGCGCTGTGAAACGACGCTTGACCCGACGGAGGGGATTCTTGAAACCCCTGTGGAGATGTATCAGGTCCTGGAAATCGACGACGGCCTGAAGCCCGCCTTCTTCTACAAAACGGAGCGGGGCTTTCAGTTCGTCTCTACGTTCAGGTCGGAGATTGCCAGGAAGAACAAGCTGGAGGAGGACTGAGTTTGCGGGAGGATGAAAAGAACTGCGCCACTTGCGCTCATTCTTTCATGGAGAGCGAGGGCCTCCGGCTGCGGCAGAAATGCCGCAGCCCGGAGTACAATTCGCCGGACTATACCTCCGGCATGTTCATGGAGGACCGGGAGCGGGGCCTTTGCCGCTTCTGGACTTCCGAAATACAAAGCGGGTAATCCTTGCAGGATTGGAACCAGAATTTTCCCGTTCGCCGGGTGAACAGGCCCATAGGGCCAGAAAGGATTAGATCATGAAAAACAACTACTCGTTTGACGAACGCAACCGCATTGTGGAGGAAAACCTCTACCGTATTGATGTCGTTCTCCGGTGTAACCGTGCGCTGATGAAAGCGGCGCACCTGGACTACGACGATGCGTACCAGCAGCTGGCCATCCGCCTGATCCGCTGTGTGGAGGGCTTCGACCCGGAAAAGGGTGAGTTGGCCCAGCACATCTATTCCCAGCTCCACCATGAATTGCTGAACTGCAAGGACAGCCGGAGCCGCTATGGCTTCACCGGCGCCCCCCGCGACCTGCGGGGCGCGGTGGTCTCCCTGGATGACTGCCGTGATCTTGCGGCGGCGTGAGCGGAGAGCTGGGAATGGAAAACAGAAGCGTTTTTGTGATCCACCGTAGAGACGATCCTCCCGGCACCTTTTACTCCACGCACGGTGCATTTGGCGGTGTAGAAGATGCGGTGGGCTATGGCGACATGCAAGATGCCAGAAAATTTCTCTCCAGTGAAGAGGCCCAGTCGTACATTGACCGCAAGCTGCCGGAATGGGCACGGGAGCTGCACTGTCCCGAGGAGGTTTATCCCTGGGAACTTACATTCTCTTCGCTGGAGCTGGCCAGTCTGCTGCGGATATGCGAAATGGAAATTCCCCATCACCTGTTGGAGCCGGTTTATGGCCGCCTGCTGATTTGGCGGAGGTGACAATGGGCTTCAGAGATTTTCTAAGAAAACTGTTTGGCGGCCTGGAACCGAACTGTCCCTGCGCTGAGATCTTTCAGCTGCGTCAGGCACTGGAGAAAAACCGGTGAGACGTCAACTATCTGAAATTCCAGCTTACAAAAACACGAGCGGACAAGTTTGAACTGGAACAGAAGCCCACGGAATTGCGGGATATCTTTGCCGCGATTCTGAACGAGCCTGATGAACAGCTCAGACGCGCGGTTCGGTTCCATGTGCGCAAAGTGGAGTCCGGCCCCGGCTGGGAGGTCGTGACGGACCACTGCTGCCTCGGCGGCTGTGATATGAATGTCCGCTCCTTCCAATCGGAGCGGGACGCGCTGCTGTTCGCCCGGCTGCTGAAAGCGGCGGGCTACCAGTCCCCTCATAACATCGCCTGCCCGGCCTGTCACAAGGAGCACACGAAAGACTGTATTTGAATGGAGGAGATTTGAATGAGCCTGTTGTTTTCTGAAGTTACGCTCCACTGAAAGGCCGGCATGAATATGCTTCTCTACGAAGGCGGCAACCTGGATGAATATGACATGCGGGAACTGCTGAAAACCGGGGCCCAATATGCCGGCGTCCGTTCCTATGGCCTGAACGGCCTGTCTGTTGAGGTACAGCACTACCGTTTTCTGGGAGGCAGCTCCCGGGACTGGCTGGCAGAGCGGGAACATATTGCCCTGATCGAAGCGTATAACGCATTAACGCCCGATGCGCTGTTTACCCAGCAGGACGACGTGGAGTGTCTGGAATATTACGAATTTTGTATGCAGGAGGATACTTTATGAACTTGAAAGAACCGGGCCGGGAATATCGGTGCAGCCCACACCTGTTCACAGTCGGAGGAGTTGTTTCCACTCCTGTGAGAGACGGGTTTCAGGTATACGGTGTCGTGAAGGAACTGGACACAAGAAGCGGTACCTGTCCCACGGCCTTGTGCGACTTCGGTACAGGCGAACTCCAACGGTTCGTACTGGCGGATCTGTCCCCGGTGGCTGTGGAACCCCCGGTCACGGTGGGAAAGCTGTATGTTCTGCATTACCAGTGTGACAACTCCAATGGGATCACGTCCAAGGCGCTGGGCGTCTCTCCTAAGATGTATGTTGTAAAGGGTGAAAGTGAGATTTCACCGAATACAACATAGCGGCTTGCTCGTTTGTGGTGAATGAGGGTGCTATGGGAGGGGGTGATAGCAATAACACACAGCTTTGAGCGTCAGATTGACGCTCGAACCCGCTTGCCGTGAGGTGCATTTTGCACTCCACGTTGCTGTGACGGTTCAAAGGCGCAAAATGCACTTCTAATTTTTGGCAACGTCGCGGAAAAATGTCCGCCACGTTGTACCAGGGACCAAGTTTGCATTTTGCAATCTTGATCCACCTTCTGCTGGTGCCGGACATTTTGACCGCCACCAATCAGAACGAAAATTTTTCGTTCTGGTTCTGGTCGGAGGCAAAATGACGCGGACCAAAGGCAAACTGACAATTTGTCCGCAACGTCACCGACAAATCGGTCACATTGGCAACTATCCAATCTTGCATTTTTGCGATTTTTTCGAGAGTGACGGCCAAATCTTGCATTATCGCCATATTTTTGCGGTCTGGGCAGTTTTCTCCGTATATATAAGGTGATCCTCGGCGTGATAGGGTGCCCGATATGCGGGAATTGGTCGTTCATGGTCATGTTGTCCATTAGTCCTCCTTCTTGTACTTCCCGGCGCTGTCGATTACGATAGTTGATTCACCTGTCAGGTTCACACGGCGGATGGTCTCAATCAGCATTGGGTATGCGGCTAACTCTTCTCCTAGTTCGCTAACTTCTTTCAAATAAGCGCCTGTTCCTACTTCTAGAAGATGCTCATAAGTTACAGCCATCATGTGCTTTGCGAGTTTTTCCTGTGCTTTCATCCTTGAACCTCCGTTATAATTCCATGTTTAATCTCGTAGTCCTTAACCCGTCTATAGAAAGTAGCATGACTAATGCCTAGCTTCTTACAGATAAATTTTGGGGCGGTTTCTCCGTTCTTCCACGCTCTGTATTGCTCTATAAAAAGAGTTTCATCAACCTCAATAGGTTTGCGCCCCTTATATTTCCCGGCTTCTTTTGCGGCGGCGATTCCTTCTGCCTGCCTTTGCAAAATCTGCTCACGCTCCAACTCCGCTAGTGCTCCAAATACCGTCAGCATAAATTTCCCTTGCGGGGTAGAAGTGTCGATAGATTCTTTCTTGCTGATAAACTCCACGCCTTTTCTATGGAGCTTATCAACTAAGTCTAGGAGGTCTTTTGCGCTTCTAGCAAAACGGCTGAAACTCTCAACGATTACCGTATCGCCCTCCCGAACAAAGTCAAGCATATTATTTAGCTCCGGGCGGTCCTTGTTTTTCCCGCTTGCCTTATCTGTGTATATGCGCTCTACTCCGAGTTCTTCCATGAGCTTTTCTTGGCGAATAGTATTCTGTTCGGCTGTCGATACACGCACATATCCGATTTTCATGTTATCGCCTCCTTATGTGTATCATTGTATCATATCAAAAATAGTATGTCAATATATTTTTGATTCAATATCGCCTTTTTGTTTCTTGAGTTGGTCGTGGGCATGAGGAGGGGCGGCGAGTGTTTCCCCTATTCCCCAGGGGGGCTTGATTGCAAGGGAATTCATTACAAACCAGTGCGTTGACATGCAAAAAGATGAAGAATTGTGCAAATCAATAGAGTATAGGCTATTGACACAATATGTACAAATATCAAGCGGGTTATTTGTGCGCTATTTTGCAAAGAAATTGTATCAAAATTATTGACAAGGCTTAAGTGATATGGTATAGTATAATCACCGCAAGGGAAGAACCCACGCAAGCCCCTGCGAGTTCACCGGGTAGGAGGTAGAAAGGATGGAACAGGGCATGACGGCAAAGGAAGCGGCCCGCCTCATTGACTGGCTCAAAGCACATGGTCACAGCGCAGAGGACGCCACGGAGTGTATCAAGTACATCGCCCAGGAACCGGACCCCAACGCACCGAAACAGAGCAAATAAAAAGGTAGGTCCCCCGCCTAGCAAGCCCAGGGAACCTACACACACGGTATCATGGAGGCGGTCAAGAGCCTACCATCTAACCGCCTCCATGATACCATATAACTAAACCATAGTCAAGGCCACAGGCCGGGAGGGAAAGAAAATGATAGTAAAGACCATCATCGACGACGAGAACGGGCGCAAGAGAGATGGGCGAACAAACCGTGTCACTCCAAGAAATTCTCAAATTCTTTTTGAAAATGGTTCCGCTTTACCCCCGGTTTTTCTCCTATAAGTGAGAGGATGATTTGGATGCTGTGAAAACCAACGTCCTTTCACGACAAAAGTACATAGGCACTCAAGCCAGCTTTCGACTGCAAATGACATTACGCAGCCGGGGGACGTGCCAGAGCAAAACAGATATGTCCCGCCCTTATGACTGGACTGGCAACACGATCAGCGATATTCTCGCCAAGCCGGAGCATATGGGCCATACGGTCAACTTTCGTTCCTATAAACCCTCCTACAAGAACAAAAAGTCAATCAAGCATCCACCGGAGGAATGGCAGATCATTGAGAACATTCACGAGGCCATTGTGGACGCTGAAACCTGGAAGCTGGCTCAGCAGGTGCGGCAGACGGTCCGCCGGACGGACACCACAGGTGAGGCGAACCCGCTGACGGGTTTGCTGTTCTGCGCCGGCTGCGGGGCCAAGATGTATAACCACAAGCGGGGCGGCAGGGCGCTCCGGGACGGTATGAAGATTGACCCCGAAAGCGGCCTTTATTCTGGTGACAACTATAACTGTTCCACTTACAGTTTGAGCGCCAGACAGGAAACGAGGAAGTGTTTTGGACACTACATTACCACAAAAGCGGTTCGGGCGCTGATTCTTGACACCATCAGAACCGTCAGCACCTACGCGCTCTCTGATGAAAAAGGCTTTATGGAGAAGATTCACGCTTCCTCCCAGCTTCAGCAGGAAAACGCCGCAAAGGAATTGAAGCGGAAATTGAACCGGGACCGTAAGCGGTCCGCCGAATTGGATGGGCTGATTCAAAAGCTCTATGAATCCTTTGCCACGGGCAGTCTGACGGAGAAGCGGTTCAAGCTGCTGTCGGACGGCTATGAGCGGGAGCAGGAGGAATTGGACGCGGCGATCAAGCATGAGCAGGCGGAACTTGATGCGTTCAACGCTGACACGGACCGGGCCGGACAGTTTTTGGACTTGGTCAAACGGTACACCGATTTCTCAGTGTTGACTACTCCGATGATTTTTGAGTTTGTGGACAAGATCGTCGTCCATGCGCCGGACAGGTCCAGCGGCGAACGGATGCAGGAGGTTGACATTTACCTGAAGTTCATCGGCAAGTTTGATGTGCCTATCC
>JAAVYM010000101.1 GCA_022791135.1 Oscillibacter sp. | reverse complement strand
TTTCAATCGCTTTCGTAAGCTTTTGGTTCGCTTTGAAAAGAAAGCCGCCAATTATCTAGCCCTCATTCAATTTGCCTGCGCTGTCATTGTTTGGCGTAAATTCATACATGTCTATCGTTAATTTCGGGATAGGTTCTTAATATGGCAACGTCAGTCATGCAACTCAGAGTTGATGATGAATTGAAGGCAAAGGCCGCCGCTATCTATGAGGAGCTTGGTATCGACCTATCCACGGCAATCAGAATGTTTCTAAAGAGAAGCGTGATTCAAAATGGCATCCCATTCAGCATGACCCTTCCGAAGCAGCCTTACAAAGCCGACAGAGCCATAAGCGCCATGCACAGTATTGGCGAAGCCGCAAAAAAGAATGGGACTGCCGATATGACACTGGAAGAGATCAACACTGAAATTGCCGCTGCAAGGGCTGAGCAAACCTCTACTGGTGAGGAACAGGGATGAATTATTACGCTGTAATTGATACAAACGTATTGGTATCCGCTCTGCTCAGGCCGAAATCTATTCCTGGGATTGTACTGAAGGAGGCGTTGGGCGGCAGAGTAATCCCTCTTCTAAACAGTGAGATTTTAGATGAATATGGAGAGGACCTGAGCCGCCGAAAGTTCAGCTTTGACCAGCGTAACATTCGAGTTGTCCTTGATGGGCTGGTCAAACGGACGCTGTTTATTGACGCCGGACCTGTTGATGAATATCTCCCGGACCCCAAAGATGTTGTTTTTTTATGCAGTTACCATGGAAAAACGGAAAGAAGTCGATGAAGATGCCTACCTCATTACCGGAAATCAGAAGCATTTTCCAAGGAGACCCTTTGTTGTTACTCCAAAGCAAATGCTTGAAATTATCAATGAAGATGTCGGCTGATCGGCGCAGAAAAATCTTGCGGCAATATGACTGGCAAATGCAAAGGCGAGGACCTGGAGGTTCCCGCCCTTCTTTTTGGCCTAGGCCGCAGATCAGGCATTGGCTGGAGGGTCTGTCTTTGTCTGCTTCACAGCCGCCGGCCTTCTAACTCTGCCTTTCAACGATCTCCTTGACCAAATCGGCAATCTTCGCCAGCATGGCGGAATCCAGCTTTTTCAGGTCCGCTATCAAGTCCTTCATCTGGACCGGAGCATCATTGCTCTCATCAAAAAACTCCTGCGGTGTAATGTGGAGGTACTCGCATATATAAAAGAACCCAGGCAACGAGGGCAGCGCCTTCCTGTTTTCGATCTGATTGATATAGCTACCGTTTTGTCCCAGCGACAGGGACATATCACGGTCAGAAACATTCTTTTGCGCTCTCAATTGTGCAATTCGATTCTGTGTAAATTCCTCATACATACGGTACTCCTCCTTACCGCATTATTTTATATTGTGCACAGATATGCGAATCAGAGGAGTCCATCCTTCATTTGCCCTGGCTTGCAGTATTATTTCCTCTATTATTAACTGAACTGCTGTATATAATCCGTTATCATAGGGGGCTGCCATGAACCTTGACCATTCTCCCTCCCTAATAAGCTCCTGTGCCTTCACCGGCCACCGGCCGCATAAGTTTCCCTGGCGCTATGACAAAGCTGACGCCGGATGTGTGGAGCTGAAAGCACTATTGTCTGAACTGGTGAAGAAACTGGCGGATGCCGGAATCATAGATTTTTTCAGTGGGATGGCCGATGGCACTGATGTCTGGCTGGCCCAGGCAGTCTTATCGCACCGCAAGGAGAATCCGGCTCTGAAACTCCACTGTGTCCTCCCCTGCGAGGGACAGGAACTCAAATGGGCCGCGCCCGCCAGAGAGCGCTATCACTCCATACTGGATCAGGCAGACTCTATCCTCTATGTGAGCCGCGTGTATTATGACGGCTGCATGTTGGCGCGCAATCGCCGTTTAGTTGACTTAGCGGACATCCTGCTGGCCGTCTACAATGGGGAGCGGCGCGGTGTACAGCGGTCACTGTGCGCTACGCGCAAAAGGCTGGCCGGGGAATCATCCTCCTGCATCCCGTTTCCCGCCATATCTCCATTCAGGGAACCATACCCAATATAAGCGACTGGCAGACTGCCGGCGGCTGTAAACCCTCCGGCAGTCTGATTTACCACAGCCGCATCTGCGCGTCCGCAGACGCCTTCTCCAACGTTGGCGGCGTCATGTGGAGAAATGCCATAGTTTCCCCCGGCTGCTCCAGCCAGGAAGACACCTGCTCCCGCCGCAGCACCAGGGGCATACGGGGATGAACCTCCTTCATGGAGTCGTTTGCCGCCGTTGTGAGGACACAGTAGCAGGGCTGCCCCTCCCGCATCATATAGAGGCCCGCCATATATAAAGCCGGTTCTCCAGGCAGGGTGAACAGGTACTTCCGTTTCTCCCCGTCCCATTCAAAAAAACCTGTGGATGGAACCACACAGCGTCTGGAGGCCACGCTGTCCCGAAACAGGTTCTTCTCTGCGGCAGTTTCCGCCCTGGCGTTGATGACCAGGGAGTCCGGCAGGCGATACCCCCAGGTCAGTAACTGGGGATGGATGCCTTCTTCATCGGAAACCAGCACCGGGGCCTTCGCGGTTGGGCGCACCTCTCCCGGTCTCCAGGCCCCGGCGCCGTGACGGCGCTCCACCTCCCGGGCGATCTCCAATATCTCCGCACACTGCTCCAACGTGAATTGATAACGGCCGCACATCGCAAGGCCCTCCGTCTTTATAAGCTGCCTGTAGTATAACACAGCCCCTTGGAAAAAACACGCACGATTCCCAGCAAATACCTCTTGTGAATTTAGAACATACGTTCTATAATAAACCAAGGAGGTGTGTCGGATGAACCGAAATATTCTGCATTGTGATTTCAATGCCTTTTATGCCTCCGTAGAGGCCCAGCGCCGCCCCGCGCTGCGGGACAAGCCTCTGGCGGTCTGCGGGAGCCAGGAGGAGCGCCATGGCATCGTGCTTGCCGCCAACTATATTGCAAAGCCCTACGGCGTAAAGACCGGCATGGCAATCTGGCAGGCAAAACAGCGCTGCCCGCAGTTGGTCACGCTTCCGCCAGATATGGGTGAGTATATCCGGTTCAGCCAGATGGCACGGGAAATCTATGGGGATTATACCGACCAGATTGAACCCTTCGGCCTGGATGAAAGCTGGCTGGACGTGACCGGCAGCGTTGGGTTGTTCGGCTTTCCCATGTCGATTGCGGAGGACATCCGCCGCCGGATTCGATTTGAGCTTGGCATCACGGCCAGTATCGGGGTCTCGGATAATAAGGTGACTGCCAAGTTGGGCAGCGACTACAAAAAACCGGACGCCATCACCCGGATCGAGCGGGATAATTATAAAGAGATCGTATATCCTCTTCCGGTGGAGGATCTGCTGTATGTGGGTCCGGCCACCAGCCGGAAACTCCGTGGAATGGGGATCAGCACCATTGGCCAGCTGGCGGAATGCCCGCAGGATATTTTAGTCGGCCGCCTGGGAAAGATGGGCGCAATCCTCCATATGTTCGCCAATGGCCGGGACGTATCGCCGGTACAGCGCTCCGATCACATCCCTAATGTAAAATCCGTAGGCAACAGCGCCACGATGCCCAGAGACCTGACCTGCAATGAGGATATTCAGCTAATGCTGCTGCTCCTGGCCGAGAGTGTGGCCTCCCGAATGCGGGACCTGGCCTCCCGCTGCACAGTTGTGGAGGTCTCTGTCCGGGACACGGAGCTGCACTCCTTCAGCCGCCAGCGAACATTGGCCGCGCCCACCTGTTCCAGCACGGAGATCGCTGAAACGGCCTTTGCCCTATTCCAGGCAAGCTGCGCCTGGGAGAAGCCTGTACGGAGCATTGGCGTTCGGGGCGCCGGGCTGGTAGAGGCCGGGTCCAGTCTCCGGCTCTCCCTCTATGCCGATGCAGTCCGGCGAGACAAATGGGAGCGGATCGACGCGGCGGTGGACGATCTGCGGGGACGCTATGGCTATATGAGCGTCCGGCGGGTCCTGCTGCTCACAGACCCTGTGCTGGGAAATATCAATCCCAAGGACGGCCACACCGTCCACCCGGCAGGCTGCTTTTGGAGGTAAGCGATGGAACGGGAAAAACGCTATATGCCGGTCCTGGTACGCTTCGACCAGGAGGGAACCATGCGGCCGATGGTCATTGAGTTCGACGAGGCCCACAAGTACACGGTGGATCAAATCCTGGATGTGCGCCGGGCCGCCTGCCAGAGTGTCGGCGGTGTGGGAGACCGCTACACCTGCCGCATTCAGGGCAGGGAGACCTACTTGTGGTTTGAGAAGGGGCGGTGGTTTGTCTCCGCCCGAACAGGACACCCCATGAACAGCAAAAAGAAATCGTCATAACAGCTATCCGCCGTAAATTACAAAGTTGGCGGATAGCTGCTTTCTTTCGGGAAAATATAAGAAACATGTTGAACAAATGCGTATCCGAATCGTATAAGAGTAGTATAGGAGACGAAATACTATGCTGATTGCAGTCGATCACGGAAACAAATTGATCAAAACCATCCACCACCCGCCGTTCACTTCCGGCCTGGAGGAGAACGAGAAGCCGCCCTTCGGCGGAGAGACCTTGAAATATGAGGGCAAATACTACACGCTCTCGGAGCGGCACATCCCTTATCACCGGGACAAAACAGAGGACAAGCGGTTCTTCATTCTGACGCTGTTCGCTATCGCCTATGAGCTTGAGACGCTGAAAGCATACTCTCCCAACATCATGCGCATCCAGCTGTCGGTAGGCCTGCCGCCGGCTCATTATGGCGCACAAAACGAAGCGTTCATCAGCTACTTCATGAATCGGGGCGCTGTTAAATTTGAGTTCAAGAACCGGGCCTACACCATTTACATTGAAAAGGTCCTGTGCTTCCCTCAGTCCTACGCCGCCGCCGTAACGGTCCTCAAGTCCCTGCGAAACAAGCCCAAGGCATTGATCGTGGACCAGGGCGGCATGACCGCAGATTTCCTTCTCCTGAAAGACGGCGTAGGCGATTTGTCCGTCTGCGACTCCCTGGAAAACGGCGTTATCACGCTCTATAACAAGGTGAAATCCAAGGTCAATTCGGAACTGGACATTCTGCTGGAGGAATCCGAAATTGACGCCATCCTCATGGGCCGTAAGAAGCATGTATCTGCGGAGGTGGCCGCAGTGGTGGAGCAGCAGGCCCAGGACTTTGTAAACGACCTGTTCAGCACCCTGCGGGAACGGGGGCTGGAGCTGAAATCGGGCACGGTGGTCTTTGTGGGCGGCGGCTCCATCCTGCTCCGCCGCCAGATTGAGGCGTCCGGCAAGGTCGGGAACCCGCTGTTTGTCGAGGACATCCAGGCCAATGCCAGAGGTTATGAAATTCTGTATCAATGTGCAGAAGACGGCAGGCGACGGAAATGTTTGAGAAGTTAGAGAAAAAAGACCCCGGCAAGTTTACCGTGAGGTTCAACATCGCCGATCCCCAGCAGAAATTGGTGATTGATCTTTTGAACCGGCAGGGGCGCTATAAGGCGCCGTTCCTCACCAGCGCGATCCTTCATTATGTCCATTGCTCCGAAACACCGGACATTATGGGCGTTCCCGCAATGGGCAGTGAAGAAATTGAACGCATTGTGCGAAATATCCTGGCGGAACAGCAGACGTCCGGCCCAGCACAGGCCCCCAAGATGCCGGGAACATCCTTTGAAGAGTCTGCCGTCCCGGCCGCAGAAAAGGCCGAGGGCGGACAGCTTGTCAACGAAGACAGGGAAGCGATTCGCAAAACACTGTATGCTTTCCATCAAAAACAGGAAACGAGGCATGACAGTGACGCACATCCTGTCATGCCTCATTCCGTACCCACATTCAATGCCGTGATAAAATTGTCGATCACATTCTCTATGCAACGGTACTGGCCTGGGGAAAGCCGGGATAGCTTTTGCTCCAATGCGGAAAAATCCTTTGGGGCCATCTCACCAAACAGCAAATAGTCCGCACTGATCTTCAACGCATTACAGACGCCTATGATAGTATCTGCCCGCATTGCTTTTTTCCCTAATTCCGCATATAAAATCGTCTGTGCGGTGACATTGGCTCTCCGCCAGCTGCTCCTGTGTGAGGTCCATCTGGTTCCGACGGGCACAGAGCCTCTTTCCAATCTGCTGTAAGGAGGTCTATTTATGAAATCATGCGCTGTTGCCGGGCCGAAGCCGACCCGGTTCAAGTTCGGATATAAGGAAGAAAATTCGCTGTGCCGGAAAATTAAAAAGGCTATGCTGCGGCAGTTTTGCAGGCTATACAGTAAAAAGGGCGTCCGCCGGTTCTACATCGGCGGCGCCCTTGGCGTGAATCTATGGGCCGGCGAACTGCTGCTGAAACTGAAAACAGAACCTAGATTTGAGGACCTGGAGCTGATTGTAGTACAGCCCTTCCCCGGCCATGACGCCAAATGGGACATTCGGAGCCGAAAGCGGCTGGAGTATCTGATTCGTCATAGCGCGGAGCATCTGATTACCGGCACAGAAGACTGCCGAGAGAGCTATATCAGACTGAACCGCTATCTGGTCGACCACACGCAATACCTTGTGGCTGTCAATGAACGGGTCGAGAAACCGGAACACGGCTCATTCCAGACGGCAGCATATGCGCAGGAGAAGGGGCTGGAGATCATCTATATCCATCCAGACACAGCGGAAGTGAGCTGCGAATAAGCGATAACCCAGCGTATCTACTCTACGACCTGCAGCAGCACCAAATCCTCGGGAGCGCTGTAGGTCAGAGAGGACAGCCCATGCGTCCAATATTCCTGTTCGTTCAAATAGGAGGTAAACAGCTTCGCGCAGTGGTGGAGCTTCCCGTCATCATGCACCCGTTCCCGGCCCGTAGCCATCTGATGGCCGGACTGGTAAATCAGGGATGGCCGCACCATCACATAGACCGGCTCGTCGTACTCGCCTCCAACAGGCCATTTGTGTTCCTCCTGCCAGACGTCAATCCGCTCCTGGGCGCCCTCCCGGAGGCGGAGCTGATTTCCCACCACCGCAAAGGAGGCTTCCACAAAGGGCCGCAGAGTTTTTCGGGTGGTGGAAGCCATGTCGCTGTTTTCGTCCTCCAGCTCTTCCCGTGTATAATACACTCCCTCCGATTGGGCCAACAAGTCGATCCCGTCCGCCCAGCCCGGTTCACAGGGGCGCAGTTCATAGCACGCCTCCACCGTGAAGCCCTCTTGCGTGGACACCCAGAAGTCTCCCATAGGCGCAATCTGCCAGATTTGACGGATGATTTTGCCGTCCGACGTCCGCAGCTGCTCCCGCAGGGCCAGATGGGGCAAGGCGTGGGCAATATCGCTGAGCGTTCCATAAGAAGACCCACGCTTGGAAAAGACCATCCCCTCTGCCATCATCACCGGGCAGCCCTTGATAATCTGGATGCCCAAAGGCACCTTGCTCTGTTCGTCATAGCGCCGGAAGCATCTGATCGACACCCTCATACGCTTCTCCACCGGGCCACCCCAGTCCTCATCCCGCAGCACTATATGGTCCAGGGATACACTGTCATCCAGGTATTCATACTGGAAAGCCAGCCAATCCACCAGCGGCAGAACCTCCTCCAGGGGCTGGCCGTGGTAGTCGAAGTCCAGGAAGCTGTACTCACGGCCAAGGCTTGTAGGATGGGAGGCAAAGAAGTCCTTATCATTGGAGTAGATCCGCACGCTGTGTTCCAGCGCCTGGGGCAGGCCGTACAGATTCCGAAAATATTCGTCCAGAGCCTTCCCCAGCGCCAGGCCGCTGCGGTTGTCCGCACAGAGCTGCGGTGGCCGGGTCTCCACATAGACTTGGAACTCCTCGCCGTCCAGAGACACAGTGACCAGGGCATCGCTGTCAATCTCCGAGCGGAATATCACCTGATAGGTGCCTACCTCTACATCCAGGACCTTGGCCTTGCCTCCGTAAGCGTCCTCAACATAGGCCAGGGCCATGTCAGAGGTCAATTGCTCCATATCCCGCTTCTCCTGACGGAACTCCAGATAGCGGCACCCGGAGAGCAGCGCCGCGCACAGGCCGGCGGCCAGAAGGACTAGAAGGTTTTTCTTAAACTTCATGACCGCTCCCTCCCTTGGTTACTCACTCATGCAGCCCATTCCACAAATACTGGTCAACTGCCGAGAAATCCCGTTCCCGATGTTCCGCCTCCGGTTGCTTCAAGTGGGGAACATATTTTTAGTCGGCTATGTGTTCCTTAAAAGCAGGATCATATAGCTGTTTCCAACGTCCATACGACTCTAAATAAGTTTTCTCTGAATATCTATCACTTTTATAAAAGGCATCATAATCTATATATAGTCCAAAAAGCATTGCCACTACTCCTGCTGTGCTATCCAGCGATGCCACATGGTAAAGGTCTAAGAGCTTTCCTGAATTTGATGTTTCAATTAGAGCAGTTTGCTTGCCTGTCGGATTGTATTTCTTATCAAGAGAACCATCAAAAACAGGATATTTTATCCCCGCAGAGCCAAATCCTATAGCACAAGCACTATACCTGCACTCATTAAGTCGCAGCCAATAATATCCTTGACACTTGAAAATCTCACCACATTGCTTTCCTTTGGAAACAAGCTGGTATGAGTTGATTCTAGGAGGGCTAAAGGTAAATAGATCTTTTATCATGGAGTAAATTGAATCGTTTCTTTTATCATATATCATCTGTAT
>JAAVYM010000109.1 GCA_022791135.1 Oscillibacter sp. | reverse complement strand
TTTTCAATCGCTTTCGTAAGCTTTTGGTTCGCTTTGAAAAGAAAGCCGCCAATTATCTAGCCCTCATTCAATTTGCCTGCGCTGTCATTGTTTGGCGTAAATTCATACATGTCTATCGTTAATTTCGGGATAGGTTCTTAGCATTATGACAGACCACGATCACACACTCGTGGGTTACCGTATGGGACAACCCCGGCAGCGGAATTTAGTGGCAACAGTGGAGACAACCGGCGGGCCTTATGTGATTATTTTGACAGATACTCGGCACGGTATTCCTGTCTTGCACCAAACCACATCGACGATGCGGATGTTTGATGGCATATTAACAGTTAAAGGTAATGAAGATTCTGTTCGTACAATTACTCTGCAAGATCAACAGGAAGATCGAATTAAAATCAACAGTTCCGAACGGATATACGTAGGGCGGCCTGAGCATCCCTGGAAAGCAGCCGCCACCCAACGGCGCTATCAGAAACGGATGGACGAGCTGACGCGCAACCGGGAGTTTATCCGTTATGGGAAGGGAGCGAGTGCCGGCGACAGACAGCGGGCACTGAATGATCTGCGCGCGCTGATGAATGTCGGACCCGACACCAGAGTGTGCCTATGGGATCCGTATCTCTCCGCAGAGGATCTGCTAGAAACGTGGTATTACACGGATACCTACGGACTGGAACTGAGGGCAATCACCTCAAATGAAATCCCAAAGAAAATGAATATGACTTTTGAATGCTGGAGAGGCAAGCAGCGCGAAATCTTACGCTCCGGCAGCAATCAGTTTGGCATCAACCTGCTTTGGCGGGCACAGCACGATATGTTCGGTTTTCCATTCCATGACCGTTTCTTGATTCAGCTCCCCCCTGATGAAGAACCCAGAGTGTGGTCCTTGGGTATATCTGTAAACGGGCTTGGAAAATCTCATCACATCCTGCAATTAGTGTCAAACCCAGGCTATATTGTGGATGCTTTTGAGGAGCTGTGGGATGCGCTGGAAGATCCATCGTGCCAGATGTGGAACAGTAAGGAGAACTCTAGAAATGGATGAAGCTTGGGCTAAACTACAGACTGTGTCGATTCGCATAAATGCGGATAGATCCCCACGTGAGGTAGATCGGACTAACGCCAATAAACTAAGCAACGACTGTGCTGGCGACAATTGGGAAGCTTTTTATGAGGCACTCGAAGCACTGGAACGAGGATGCGGCTACTCAGATCACAGCGACTTAACTGCGTTATGTAAAACAGCCAGTCTCCAAGATGACAGACGGCTTCTGCAAATTATTGAGCAAAAAGCAAAGCTGTTTGACGTGGTTCTTTTCCTGCGGAGCGTGGATCCGGCGATAAAGCTGGCATGGATCAATAACTGTTCGTTTACGAAAGCTCCTGTTCTATTTGAATGCCTTCGGCAGGCATTGGCGGAGGCGGAGCAAAATGAGCCGGAGGCTGATGCGATCGTCAAGGGCCTGTGCAATCTCCGGGAGAAATCCTCTGAACATTTCCGATACCTTTTGAGCCACAATATTTTGTATAAAGAAAGTATGATTCCAGTTGCATCTAAACTGTTGGAACATATCCCGAAGGAAGGCTGGGCTGTGCTATCTCAGTGTATTTCCTTCGATGATGTTACCCAAAATCAAATGAGGTTTTGGGATCAGTGTGCTAATGAATTAACTTGGAATACAGTATACCGTCAAGCAGAACCATTGTTAGAGGCTTGGGGTGCTTATATGTTGCAGAGCCTTTCAGGACAGTATCGTCAATCGTTATACTGTGATGTATCCAATATGCTCATAACTATTTTAGTCCACAAATTGGATACATTTGGGCAGTACCTAGATGCAATGGAAAAAGCCGCTCATGCGGGCGAAGTGGCCATGTATCGATGGTATGAACATGAGTCCCAACAGTTTGGTGCATTGATCGCCTGCTTATCCATTATAGAACATCTACGCTATGTTTGGCTAAAGAATGCAGTCGCTTATGCTAAACCATTTCCAGAAAAACTCCGATTCAAATGTTCAACACTTATTTCTCAATGGCGCTATTTGTGGGTTTCATGCGGAAAAGATGGGGCGGGGAAAGAAATAATTCAATTGGAGAACTGGTTGAAATGTGTACCCACTGTTTAAATTATTTCCCAATATTCGAAAACGTTGTGGATATAGTATCAATTCAAAAGCTTTCTCGCAGAAAATCACGCCTTTGGCTTTTCGAAATTTTTATGAGGTAGACAAATACATGAGCAGAAAACCATCAAAACGTAAGCATCAGGCGAATAGACTGTCTCCTAATGAAGTAATAAGTTTAATTGTCGCTATACTTGCTCTTGGCTTGTCTATATGGAGCGTATTCGCAACTAATCAGAATTCAAAAGACCTATTAGAATACCAAATATCCGAAGAACGGTTCCTATTGTTACTGGCCTAAACTGTGAGATCCCTATACAGCTACCAAGAGCAGACGATAATATATTAGACCCAAGCAGCCTGACCGAAGCAATATACCCGGTAAAGATAGCATTCTATAATATTGGAACTGGAATGGCAGAAAATTGAAAAATAGGATGGGATGCAGAGAGCATTCAAGTTGCGTGTTCTTAAATAATTGATTTATTAGAGAAAGACTCTTTTGTGAGAATCAAAACGTTTAGTTATAAACAGTTGGAATCATTGTCTTGGTATTTTTATGACTATATTATAAATATAGAAGACGACATTGAAAAAATAATGTATTGGAACGGCTCTGAATATGTATCAGAATATCTTACGCGGGAAAGCATTAGGTGACCGTATTTACTGCCATTAGCAAACGATGATAGGTCTTTAAATATTTCCTTACCAGTGGGTCTATCTCTACTTTTATTTGAAATGGCAAATCAAGGGATTGAGGTATCCATTTCTGCAAAACTAGATGTATCATACCAAGACATTATAGGAAAAGAGTTCTTTCATAGCTATATCGTCACTTTCATGCCTACTGTTGAAACTGACAATAATTATGGCGCAGACGGATATATTTATGTTTCGTTTCAAGAATTAGGCACAACGCAATGAGTTTCATATATGTGCTCCCAATTGAAAATATTGGGCGCTGACATGCACCTCTATATAGCTCAGACTGAAAAATTCCTCATAAAAAGCTGAGAATAAAATATAAAACATTTTAGCAGTTCGGAGTCACTATTTTCTGAAATGTTTTTGTCTTGGGCTTGACATTTGGGTGTCTGAGGTCGTGGAATCGGATATGCTCCAGCCCAGCATCTTTCAGGATTTTTTCGTGGAGCTTCACCACGAAGTCCGGGTGGTACATCTCACCTGTGACCGGCGAGGGAAACATATACGGGTTATCAGAGTGTCTGCTGTGCTCCTGAATCAACAGGTCCACCGCCACTTGGGGAATCGATACCTGCCTGACAGACGTCTCCGTCTTAGGACGGGAGAGCGTTACTTCCCCGCTGGGGTTGCGGACATACTGTTTACTGACGGAGATCATTTTATGAGATACATCCAAATCAGACCAGAAGAGGGCCACCAGCTCGCCCTTTCGCAGACCACTGACCAGTTCCAGGCAGAACATGGGCAGGACGTCTCTGGCGCTGGCGGCATCCAGGTAGGACTTGAGATGTTCAGGCAGAAGAGTCTTCATCTCCACCTTTTGCACTTTGGGAGCGATCCAGTCATCGGTGGGGTTACGAGGAATCGGCCTTTCCTTTACTGCTCTTTCGAATGCGCAGTGCAGGGTGAGATGGACACTCCGCAATGTAGTGCTGCTCAATCCAGGATTGCCCTTGCCGCTGCGCTTCTGGACCCTACCCTTTTCCATTAGGTCTTTGTATAGCTTTTGGAGGCCGCGAGAGGTCAGTTTCTTCAGCTTGATCCTGCCGGTACGAGGGATGGTGTAGGATAAGGTACAATAAGTTGCGCAAAAAAAGACAAGGTTTGCAGCTCTCTGGTAGAATGAAGTATGGACACACCATTCAGAGAGGAGAGAGCAAACCATGTCAGAGAAGATTGTACAGCTAAATGAAGAAGTAATCAAGGG
>JAAVYM010000100.1 GCA_022791135.1 Oscillibacter sp. | reverse complement strand
TGATGACGCCCCTGCGTCCTTCCAACAGAAGCTTACCCTGCGTCCGCAGCTCACAGTTCATACCGCCGGAGACAGCGCCCCCGCTGTTCCTGCCACATTCAGCACCCATTGGAATACACTCTCTATCGTTTCCTCTGTGAACCGATGGCGGAAGTTATAGCTCACTGTGGAGAAGTGTGGCAGCTCTTCGTTCAACGTATATCCTAAAAACCAGCGGTACGCGATATCTGTCTGCGCCCTGCGCAGCGTCCCCCGCAGCGACGGTATCCCGTCCAGGTGCTGCAACAGCACGATCTTGAACAGTACCACCGGATCAATGCTGGGCCGCCCATCTTCCTCGCTGTACAGCGGCTCCACGATTTCATATAGTTTCCTGAACTCTACCGCTCTGTCCACTTTCCGCAGCAGGTGTTCTTGTGGTACCAGGCTCTCTGTATCCACCAGTTCCACCACGCCACGCTCCATTTTCCCCTTTTCCATCATTTTTCTCACCCTGCTCTATTTTACCTCATATATATGAAAAAGTCTGCCCCTCGGCAGACTTTTTCGACAGGCTGGAGCGGGAGAAAATCTCCCGCTCTTTCTTATGCCCGTTTCCTGGGGATCAGCAACAGCCGGTCCTGAGGAATATCCTCCTCCCCTTCCAGCTGGTTGGCCGAGAGGATGGAGGCAATGGTGGTGTTGTACTTTTTTGCCAGGTCCCAGGCGCTTTCCTGCCGCCCGATGCAGCGCAGGACTAGAGACGGTGCGCCAGCCAGGTCCTTAGCGGTTTCTGTGTCCAGCTTGGCGGCGCAGACGCAGACCTTTTTGACCCGGGAGGCAGCCTCCACATGGAAATCCACCGGAAATCGGACTTCGATGCCCCGGTCCCCCAGGGTGCCCTGAACCTCTTCGGTACAGACAGCCTGGGCGGTGACCCGGCAGTCCTCCGGCAGCTCCAGCTGGCAGCCGGCGTCGATGCACCGCTCCGCCACCAGGGGCACGCCTCCTTCGTCTAAGTACATTGCCCGTACCGTCACCCCAGTTCGAAGCACAGCCATGTTTCCCTCCCGGCTGACGGAGACAGCACCGCACCTGGCAGACAGGGCCAAGATGGAGTCTGCCACCACGCCGATTTCCAGCACCTCTCGCAGGGTCTGGCGACGGGTAAGGTTTTCACGGAAGCTGGTGAGGCTCAGGGGGGCGGCCTCATAGGTCATGTCGTAGGCGGTGGAGTAGAGATCGCTGAGCAGGGTTAAATCTTGTTCCTCTCGCAACAGAGCCGTGGCGTGGAGATACAATGTCACTGCCACCTGACGGCCCTCGGGATCGTCGCCGTCAATTTGGAAATCCGTGCCGGTGAGCTGGAGCTGCAGACTGGCAGTGGCCCCCTCCTCAGCTCCCTCCACCTCCATGATTTGGGAGAAAGGCAACTCGGAAGTAAGCGATCCGCAACCACCGCTGTGGTTCCGGTAGAGTAGACTGATGGAAAAAATACCCTTAAAAATCAGCTTACTTCCTACGATTTTTGTCTCCGTGACGGTACTGGAAACCTGGCTGCTCAACAGTTCCGACGCTCCCTCCTTTCCCGGTGAGAGATTCATCTCCTCTGTGAAGGTGAAGTCCTTCTCTGCAATATGAGTCAGAAGAATAGCGTGCTGCTGCTCTTGCCGTTTTTCCACCTGAAGCCCCGGTTCCGCCTCCGTATCTGTGCAGAAAACCAGGGGACTTCTCTGGTAGCCAGCCACATGGGTCACCAGCTTGCAATGGGTGAAAATTTTCCGGGGATTCAGCATCCTGGCTTCCAGATACTCTGTTTCCGTCTCCGCCGTCAAGTGTTGACAGCCCGGCAGAGCGCGGGCATCGCTTTCGGCAGTGAAGGGAATGGCGAATTCCAGGGTCCGGACGCCGCTCTCGCCGTCCGGGGTATACAGCACAGTTACCCGGACGGTGCCGGAAAGCTCCGCCTTTCCATCCCGCAGCTCACGGCTGTGGAGGTAGACCTTCCCGTCTGTCTCAATGATGCGGGCAATATCGGGGCAGTAATCCGGCACAATGGTCTCCGCCGTTTCCTCCTGAGTCAGGGTCAGCTCCCCGCCCATTTCATAGGTGTCCAAGGACACTTTTTTTAACTCCAGTTCCATGAAGAACTCCTTCCTTTCCCGGCAGTTCACAAAATCCATGTCCTACTCTATGAACAGCCAGGAGAGGTTATGACTGGGATTACTGGTAAAGTTGAAAACCATTGGATTTTTACTGGCGAGCTTCCAGCCCGCCGGTAAATCAAATTATGATTTTTTGGTTCTAAACTTTAAAGATTCTCTTCAAAATCCCCCGGAGCATTTTAGGGGACTTCCACACAACGATATTCATAGGATGCCTCCTCCCTGTCACAAACTTTGCATTTGGATGTACATTTGCCGCCTGTCAGCGCCGGCAGCAGGCGCAGCCGCAGGCGATCAGCAGAAACGCGACCAAGAACATCAGCGCCCCCACCGGGAAGATCGTGGCAATCAGGATTCCCGCTCCCAGGGCTGCGGCGCAGATGCCCAATAGTCGGCAGCCGCCTCCATTTCCACAGCGAATAGCGCTACGCCTCCTTTCTCTCTGTCTCAGTATATACATTGGAAAAGCCCCTGGTGCACACCGCTGAGCAAAAAAAAGCCGCTCCAATTTTCGGAGCGGCGCAAGATCATCGCTTTTCCTGCCATTCCCGGAGGGGCTTTAGCTCCTCATAGAGGCGAAGGTAGCTGTCATGTCGGATCTTTTGAATTTCCCCCCGACGGAGGGCCTCCAGTACGGCGCAGCCCTTCTCCCGGGTGTGGCTGCATCCCACAAAGCGGCAGTTTCCCAAAAAGGGGACGAACTCCACGAAGGTTTCTGGCAGGCGCCTTTTTAGCTCTAAGTCCAATTCACCCCCATCAAAGGAGGAAAAACCCGGCGTATCCACCACCTCCGCCCCGCAGGCGAGACGGTGAAGCTCCACGTGTCGGGTGGTGTGGCGTCCCCGGCCCAAGGCGGCGCTAACCTCTCCCACCTGGAGATGAAACGCCGGGTCCAGCGCGTTCAATATGCTGGATTTTCCAACGCCGGAATTACCTGTAAAGGCAGAAAGCTTGTCGGCTATTAAGCGCTTTAAGTCCTCCATACCCTCTCCGGTTTCCGCGCTGACCCGCAATGTTGTAAAGCCGGAGGCATGGTAAATGCCATAGAGAGTGTCCGCCGGGTCCAGATCGCACTTGTTCAGCAGCACCACCACCTGGCATCTCTTCAGCGCGGCGATAGCCGCCACCCGGTCAATGAGATATGGCTCCGTCCGGGGAATAGCTTGAGAGGCGATGATCACCAGCTGATCGATATTGGCAACAGCGGGCCGGGAGAAGGCGTTCTTCCGGGGAAGGATTTTTTCCACAAACCCCTCCCCGCCGCCAAGCTCTCGGACCTCCACCCAATCCCCCACCAGGGGGGAAATCCCCTCCTTCCGGAATTTTCCTCTGGCCCGGCAAGCCAGGACAGTTTCACCGGTGTCCACGTAGTAGAAGCCGCTAAGGGCCTTTTGAATGCGTCCTGTCATGCCCGTCAATCCGAAAACTGCAGTTCCTGAGTCAATTCCTGGGCCAGGGTGCCGTCAAAATAGACCCTGACGGTCTGCGTACCGGAGCCGGTGAGGGTCACATAGGCTCTCAAATCGGCACAGCTGACCCGCTCGTCGTACTGGTAATCCTCCTCGTCACCCACCTTTACCTGCACCAGAACGGTGGTGCGGTCATCCTGAGGCAGCTCAATGGTGATTTCCTTTTCCAGAATGGTAATCCCCTTGCTGACCTTAAATTGGATGGTATCCCACTCGTTCACCGTGGTGTTGGGTTCGATGCTTTGCCAGATTACGCTGTTTGGCTCCGCCTCGTTCTCCACATATTCAATGTCAGCGTTTGTACAGGTCAGGTGCCAGGTGTCCACCAAAGACCGCAGGACCACATCAATCTGCTGGCCCACAAAGGGCGGAACTGCCACCGGTTTCTTCTCCGGCCCCTTGCTGACAATCAGACGAATGATGTTGCCCTCTTTCAAAGGTTCCCCTTCCGCTGGCTCGCTGCGGATGATATAGCCCTCGGTGAACTCGTCGCTGAACTCCATATCCGTTTCATCGGCGAAAATCTCCAGGTTGTACTTTTCCTTTAGGCTCTTCAAAAGCACCTGAGCCTGGGAAACCGTTTTATTGACCACGTTTACCATTTCGCCAGTGTCTTCCCCGGCACTGATCCAAACCTCGATGACCAGGTTGTCGCCCTTCCGATGGCTATCCGCTGCGGGACTCTGTTCGGCGATAGTTCCCACCGGCTCCTTGCTAAAGCGGGTTTCTTCTTTGACGTCCAAGGTGAAGATATCCTTTATCCCGGGCAGTTCCGCAGCCTGGTCCGGGGTGTAGCCTACCACGGAGGGAACCACATAGGTTTGCGGCGCCTCCTGCTGCGCAAAGGATTCTGAGACCATTCGGAACAGCACTACCACCAGGGCCAGAGCCAGTACAATGGCAACGCCCAGCAATACCTTCACGCCGGCTCCCCCGCCCCGGCGGGGCGGATCGTAGTCGTCGTCATAGTCCCGCCATCGCTCCCGGGCGCGCTCCGGTTCCCGGTTCTTGGGCGAGGGATGGAGCGTCCGGTCATAGGTCCGGATGGGCTGGGTAGGTTCTGCCGGTTCCTCCGGCCGGAGATCCATCAAGGTGAAATCCAGATTGATGTTGGGGTTTTTCCGGAAATCCTCCAAATCGGCGATCATGGCGTCGGCAGAGGCGTAGCGCCGGTCCAGGTCCGGCGTCATGGCTTTCATACAGATCAGCTCCAGCTGAGATGGGATTTCCGGATTCAGCTCCCTGGGGGCCAGGGGTACGGCACTGAGGTGCTGAATGGCAACAGATACGGCGGAGTCTCCCTCAAAGGGTAACCGCCCGGTGAGCATCTCGTACATTACCACGCCGGCGGAGTAAATATCGCTTCTGGCGTCGGTACGATCGCCTCTGGCCTGTTCCGGCGAGATATAGTGGACGGAACCGAGGGCCTCCTGGGTCAGAGTCTGGGCGGAGTTCTCCAGGCAGGCGATGCCAAAATCGGCTACTTTCACGCTGCCGTCCCGGAGGACCATGACATTTTGAGGCTTGATATCCCGGTGGACGATACCCCGGCTGTGGGCATGGCTGAGGCCCCGCATGATCTGGGTAATAAAGTGCAGGGACTCCCGCCAGTTCAGCTGGCCCCTCTTCTCCATATACTGCTTCAAGGTGATCCCGTCAATGAGTTCCATGACGATATATTCCGTGTCTCCCCCCCGGCTGACATCGTAAACGGACACGATATTGGGGTGGGACAACTGGGCTACGGCCTGGGATTCCGCGTTAAAGCGGCGGCGGAAATCCTCGTCCTGTGCCAAATCGCTCTTCAATATTTTTAATGCGACAAGGCGGTTGAGCCGGTGGCATTTTGCCTTATAGACCACCGCCATGCCTCCGGTGCCGATGCGCTCCAGAATCTCATAGCGGTTATCCAGCATCTTTCCGATGTACTGATCCATACAGCTCCTCCTTCCTTATAAGTTCCTGGCCAAAACGACTGTGACGTTGTCAGACGCACCCCGGCTTTTGGAAATGGCTAGCAAACGGTCCATGCAGGTATCCGTATCCGCGCGGAGAACCTCAGTAAAGATCTCCTGGTCCGTCACAGTGTTAACAAGCCCATCCGTGCACAAGAGCAGGTAGTCTCCCGGCAGCAGCTGACAGGTATAGCAGTCGCATTCTGGGTCCACATCCGGCCCCAAGGCGCGGGTAATCAGGTTCCGGTTGGGATGACGGCGGGCCTCCTCGGCGGTAATGTCCCCCCGCTCCAGCATGTGCTCTACCAAGGAGTGGTCCCGGGTCACCTGGACGATGCGCTCCTTGTTGATGTGATAGGCCCGGCTGTCGCCCACGTTGGCGATGACCACACCCCCGTCGAAGGAGACGGCGGAGACCAGCGTAGTTCCCATATTCTGGTACTCCATAGAAGACCGGGCAGCCTCCCGCACGGCGCGGTTTGCCAGAGCCACCGCCACCACGGACACCTCTCGCAGCCGGTCCGGCTTGGAACCCGGAGATAGGCGCTTTTCCATCTCTGCGGAAAAGGTGTCCACCGCGATGCGGCTGGCCAGCTGCCCGCCGGCAGCGCCGCCCATTCCGTCGCAGACCACGCAGATCGTATGCCCAAAGGCAGCTTTCACCGCAAAAGCGTCTTGATTCTCCTTGCGGACAAGCCCGGTGTCGGTCAAGGTCCATATGTTCGTCATTGGGAATCCTCCCCTTTCTCTGCCTTCCTGCGGAGTTGCCCGCAGGCGGCGTCTATATCTCCACCCAAGCTTCGCCGCACTGTAGCGGTGATGCCGTGAGATTCCAGACGTTTTTGAAACGCCGCCGTCCGGCGGGAGGGCCGGAAGGGACTTTCCGCCACCTCGTTCAGCGGAATCAGGTTTACATGGCCAGGCATTCCCCGCAGTCGCCTGGCAATGAGGTCGGCCTGCCAATCCTGGTCGTTGACGCCGTCGATCATGGCGTACTCAAAGGAGATCCGCCGTCCCGTTTTTTCAAAATAGCTGTAACAGGCAGAAAACAGTTCTTCCACGTCATAAGCCCTGTTGATAGGCATGAGGCGGGATCGGGTCTCGCTGTCCGGCGCATGGAGGGAGACAGACAGCGTCAGCTGCAGCCCCAGTTCCGCCAGGCGGCGGATGCCGGGCAATACCCCACAGGTAGAAAGGGAGATGTGCCGCATACCGATGTTCAGTCCATCGGGGTGGTTTACGATTTCAAGAAATTTCAGCACGGCGTCCAGATTGTCCATGGGTTCGCCGATGCCCATCAATACGATGTTGGAGATTGGTGCGCCGGAGTCCTTCTGCGTAAAGACCACCTGATCCAGCAGTTCCCCCGGCGTCAGGTCTCGGACCTTCCCGGCAATGGTGGACGCGCAGAAGGCACAGCCCATCCGGCAGCCAACTTGAGAGGAAATGCATACCGTGTTTCCGTGATGATATCGCATCAGCACGGACTCAATGCAGTTGCCGTCCGCAAGCTCCCAGAGATATTTGATGGTGCCGTCCTTGGTGGACGACTGCTTCCGGGCGGCTTTGGGTGCGGCCAGCGCACAGGTTTCCCTCAGGCCCTGCCGCAGGGACGCGGGAAGGTTTGACATCTCGTCGAAGGAGGCCGCCCCCCGGCTGAGCCAGGAAAACACCTGCTTACCCCGGAAGGCCGGCTCTCCTATGGACAGAAAAAATTCCCGTAGCTCCGGAGGAGCCATGGATTTCAAATCGATCATAACAGCCTCTGGTCATATGCGCCGCATCATGCGGCAGATGTAAAATCCGTCGGTATTGTGGAGATGGGGCCAGAATGTGAATTGGCCCTCAACTTTTCCAATGGGACCAGGAAGAACGAAGCTTTCCCGGGAAAACTCCGGGTGCATTCCCAAAAAAGCGTCCGTCACTTCCTCGTTTTCCTCCGGCAAGACGGTGCAGGTGGAATAGAGCAGTCTGCCGCCTGGGCGAACATAATTTGCAGCATTTTCCAGGATGGCGCTCTGCACTACCGGAAGGGCAAACAGGTCCTCTGCCCTTTTCCGCCGGATGTCCGGTTTCTTGCGCAAAATACCCAGGCCGGAACAAGGGGCATCCACCAAAACAATGTCAAATTCCCCCACCCATTCCCCCCTTCGAATCCGGCCATCGGCGGCTTCAGTGTGAATGGAAGTCAGGCCCAGCCGCTCCGCGCCCTTTTGAATCCGCTTCAGCTTGTTCTCGTGAAGGTCGCAGGAGAGAATTTCGCCTTGATCACTCATGGCAATGGCGGTAGCAAAGGATTTTCCTCCGGGAGCGGCGCAAACGTCCAGCACCCGAAGGCCGGAAACCGGCTCCGCCGCCAACACGGCCAGCCGGGCCGCTGGGTCCTGAATATAAATACCGCCCTCCCGGAACAGGCGGAGCCGTTCCAAGTTTCCAGTTCCATGCAGGAGCAGGCAGTCCGGCAGCCAAGGGTGCTTTTCTGCCCGGACACCTTCTTGTTCCAAGGTTTCGACGGCTTGCTCCATAGTGACGCGGAGGGTGTTGATCTGGGCGGCAACCGGAGGCTGGCTGTTGCTGGAGGCAAGGAACGCCTCAGCCCCCTCCCGGCCCAGCAGGGTCAAGAACCTCTTTACCATCCATTTGGGATGGCTGTAGCGGATAGAGAGGTATTTGGCCTCGTCCTGGTTCGGAATGGCGGGCAGGGCCTCCTTCTCCCGGCAAAGACGCCGGAGAACGGCGTTGACCAGTCCCGCCGCCTGCCCCCTCCCCGCGTCTTTCGCCAGCTCCACGGACGTGTGGACGGCGGCGCTGTCCGGAACCCGGTCCAAAAACAGGATCTGATACGCGCCGATGCGCAGGATATCCGCCAGCGGAGGCTGGAGATGGTTCAACTTCTGAGAGCAGAATTGGGAAAGATAAAAATCCAGCAGGGTTTCGTTCTGGATAACTCCGTATACAATCTGGCTACACAACCCTGCATCGGCAGGAGAAAGCCGCTGGGCGTTCAGTGCAGCGTCCGCCCAAGCTCCCCGGGTGCGGCAGGCCGTCAAAACGGCCAGCGCCCTGTTTCGGGCGCTCATCCCCGGCCTCCGCCCCGGCGGTTGTCCCGGCCGCCGCGGCCCAAGAAAATCAAAACATAGCGTAGCAGCTGCAAAGCGGACATCAGAAGCGCTGCCACATAGGTTAACGCCGCCGCCCGCAGCACCTTCCGTGCGCCAAGCAGCTCCTCCCCGTCCAGCAACGCCCGGTCCTCAATGGTCTCCAGCGCGCGGCGGGAGGCGTTGAACTCCACCGGCAGGGTCACCAGTTGAAAAAAAGTAGTCAGGGAAAACAGCACAATCCCCACGAAAAACAGGCTCTGGCTGTAAAGAAGCATGCCAACAAACAACAGGAGAAATGAAAGGCGGGAACCCAGGTTCGTCAAGGGGACAATGGCGTTACGCAGGCGAATGGGGGCATAGCCTGTAGCATACTGGACCGCGTGGCCCGCCTCGTGGGCGGCTACGCCCAGCGCCGCCACGGTGGCAGCACTGTAGACGCTTTGGGAGAGATAAATTGTGTTGTCCCTTGGGTCATAATGGTCTGTCAGATGGCCCCACGTGGAGGTAATGACCACATCGTAAACGCCGTTGGCTCGAAGCACCGCTTCCGCCGCCTGTGCGCCGGTGAGGCGGCGGCGGTTGGATACCCGGCTGTACTTTTGAAAACTGCCGCTGACCTGAGCCTGCGCCCAGAGGGAGAGAAGCATCACTGGAATCAGCAGTAGGCAGTATATATTATTGGCTAAGAAGTCGCTGTAACTATAATACGGCATAGGCACCCTCGAATTTTAACGTTGGATGGGATGTCCCAATAAATAAGCGGCGGCGGACATGCGTTTGCCGCCCTTAGCCTGGAGTTCGGTAATCCGGAGAACCTTCCCATCGCCACAGACGATGTCGATTCCCTGCTTGCCCGAAGAGGTAATTGTTCCAGGAGGAGATGAAGCGGTCTCGCCCGTCTCCACAGCGGCATAGAGCTTCATCTCTTCGCCATTGACTGCATTGGTAGATGCACAGGGCCAAGGCAAAAGTCCCCGAATCTGGCAGCTGATCCCATGGGCAGAACGTGTCCAGTCCACGGGGGACAGCTCTTTCCCCAGCATAGGGGCATAGGTGTGCTGGGCGTGGTCCTGGGGCGTACGGACGGCGGTTCCCGTCGACAGGGCCTGGACGGTTTCGGACAAGGCCTCTGCCCCCAGCTCCGCCAGGCGGGCGGTGAGGGCCTGAGCGTCCTCCGTTTCGCCGATAGGCGTCTTCTTCTGGAGGATGATGTCGCCTGCGTCCAGCTCTTTGGCCATATACATAATCGTAACGCCGGTCTCGCTTTCCCCATTCAACACCGCCCAGTTGATGGGAGCTGCGCCCCGGTATTTCGGCAGCAGGGACGAGTGGACATTGATGGAACCCAGGCGAGGCGTGTGAAGGATATCCTCTGGCAACAGCTTTCCATAAGCCGCCACCACGATCAGCTCCGGCTCCAGGGATTGCACCAGCTCCAGGCTTTCCTCGTTTCGCAGAGAAGAAGGCTGGAAAACCGGCAAATTTTTCGTAAGGGCATATTCCTTTACAGGCGTTGGCATCAGTTTATGTCCCCGGTTTTTCGGCTTATCCGGTTGGGTGAAGACACCACAAAGCTCGTGCCCATCCTCCACCAGCCGCCGCAGGGAATTCACGGCGAAATCCGGCGTACCCATGAAGAGAATCCGCATCAGCCGTCTTCCTCCTCTCCCTGGCTAAAATAGGCTTCTACTTCCTCTTCCGTCAAAAAGCGATCAATGTGCTCCGTATAGAGATGGCCATCCAAGTGCTCCAGCTCATGGCAAAAGCAACGGGCCATCAGACCCTCCCCCTCAATCTCGAACCAGTCCCCATCCCGGTCCTGCGCCCGGACCCGGACATAGCTGGGCCGGGTTACCAGTCCCCATTTGCCTGGGACGCTGAGGCAACCCTCAGGTCCGACCTGCTCCCCACTCTGGGAGAGAATTTCCGGATTTACTAGCTCGATGAAGTCCCCCGTCTCCTCATCCATGACAACGCAAGCCCGGCGGAGTACACCCACTTGCGGAGCCGCCAGGCCAGCGCCTCCCGCCTCCGCCAAGGTCTCAACTAGGTCATCCAGTAGCATATGCAGACGGGAGTTGAACTCCATTACCGAACGGCATTTTTTAGTCAGACAGCTCTCTCCCTGTTCTACGATTTTCCGCAATGCCATTATTTAACCTCCTTATTCCGCGGCGTTGCAGTCCGCAAAAATATTAAATCCACGGTTGGCACTATCCCCGGAAAAAGCCCGCAATAGCCTTCCGATTTCCTCCCGGGTGTGTTTATCATTTCTGCCCACCAGCAAGATCCGGTAGCGATACCGGTTATTGATTTTTAATACCGGCGCGGGGGCGGGTCCCAAAACCTCGCCGCAACGCCGATTCCGCAGAGCGTCCCGGACGCCGGCGGCCGCCCGCAGTACCGCGCCCTCGTCGGGGCCGGAGACGGTAATCGTAAATAGGTCTGCAAAGGGCGGGAGGCGGCGCAATTCCCGGATGCGGATCTCCGCCTCGTAAAAGCTGTCGTAATCTTGCCGGGAGGCGCACTGAATCACATCGTTTTGGGGCGTATAGGTCTGAATAACGGCCCGGCCGCTCTTTCCTCCCCGGCCCGCCCGGCCCACCACCTGGGTTAGCAGACTGAAGGTCCGCTCCGCCGCCCGGTAATGATCCAAATACAGCGAGAGGTCCGCGGCCAGCACGCCCACCAAGGTTACATTCTCAAAATCCAAGCCTTTGGCCACCATTTGGGTACCCAGCAATATGGGAATCCGTTCCCGCTCAAAACGGCGCAACAACGCTTCGTGCCCCCCTGACGCAGTATCCGCGTCCATACGCAGAAGCTTTACGCTGGGGAACAGCTCCGCCAGCTCCTCTTCCACCTTTTGAGTGCCTGTCCCAATCCGTTTCATGATGCCATCGCAAGCCGGACACACATCAAAACTTCGCTGAGAGTGACCGCAGTGGTGACACATCAGCCGCCCGTTAGCGGAGTGATAGGTCAACGGCGCGCTGCAACGGGGACACTCCGGAACGTAGCCGCAGGAGACACAAAGGAGCATTCGGCTGCTGCCCCGGCGGTTGAGGAAAAGGATGCTCTGTTCCCCTTCCGCGAGGTTCCGCTCCAGCTCTCGCCGGAGGTCTGAGCCGATAAGGCCGGGGTTGCCAGCCTTCACCTCCTCCCGGAGGTCTGAGATCAGCACCTGAGGCAGGCTTTGCTCGTTGTACCGGCGGCGAAGCCGTATCCTTTGATACTGCCCCTTCTCCGCCGCCCACGCTGTCTCCACAGACGGCGTGGCAGAACCCAGCACCAGCAGTGCTCGATCCCGGGCGCAGAGATATTTTGCAATATCTCGAGTATGATACCGGGGCGGATTTTCCGATTGATAGCTGCCCTCCTGCTCCTCGTCCAAAACGATGACGCCCAGGTTCTCCAAGGGGGCAAAGATGGCCGAACGGGTGCCCAGCACCACGCGGACCTCTCCTCGACGGATGCGCTTCCACTGATCATAGCGCTCCGTCATGCGAAGCCCGCTGTGAAGCATGGCTACGTCCTCTTGAAAATAGGAGGTAAACTTCACCATCATCTGGGGCGTCAGCACGATCTCCGGCACCAGAACCATAGCATTTTTTTCCCTGGACAGTATTTCCTGAACCAAGCGCAAATAGACCTGAGTTTTTCCGCTGCCGGTGACGCCCTGCAGCAGAGCGCCGGAGGCCTGGTTCTTCTCCGCCAGAGACAACAGCCCCGAAAGAGCCGCCTGTTGCTCCTCGTTGAGGACGATGGGTGCGCCGGGCTTCAGGCTGGCCGGTGGCGGAAGACGCAGCTCCTCCATCTCGGAGAGTTTCAGAAGGCCCGCCTTCTCCATATTTCGTAGCGTGCGCATGGACGCGCCGGTAAAGTAGGCGATTTCCGAGCAGGAGGTTTTGCCCATAGCCGCCAGCAGCCGGACCACCTCGCGGCGGATGGGCGAGAAACTCCGCTTTGCCTGTGTCACGGACAGGGCCTCCTCCACGCTAAGGGCTAGCTCCGCCATGCGGCGGGTCTTATCGGAAATCTTCCGCTTTGCCGTAGTCTCACACCAAACGATCCCCACTTTTTCCAAAGCCCTCAGGGCCGGAAGAACCTCGCTGCCGCAGGACTCTTGGAGAGACTGCAGCTCCGCGCTGCCTTCGGCGGCGGTCAGAGCCGCCAGGACCTCGGGGCCGCAGCGGATTCCCCTGGCGGCAGCCGCCGCTGTGTCCGGGTCCAACTCCGCCTGAAGGCGCCAGATCTCTTGGAAACGATACCACAATCCAGCGGGCAGTATGGTTTTAACCGCCTCGAACATGGTGCAAAAGTATCGCTGGCGCATCCACAGCGCTAAGGCTAACCCAGCGTTGTTTAGTACCGGCTCCCTGTCCAGCACCGCGGAAATGGCCTTGAGACCCGGCAGCTTCATGCCGGTATCCCGGGCGAGGATCACGCCCTCCGACAATCGGTTTCCCCGGCCGAAGGGCACCATCACCCGTACGCCGGGAACTGCCGCATCCTCCAGCTCTGCCGGGACCAGGTAGTCATAGGGCTTATCGATATGGTAGGGCGCGGCACTCACTGCGACTTTTACAATTGCCCCGGTCTCCATTCCGGCAGCGTCAGGCCTCTTCTGCGCCCAGGTTCATGCCGCTGGCGTTGAGCTTACCCTCAGCCACCTCGTGAATAGCCAGGGTTACCGGCTTCTCATCCAGATGGCAACCGGTGACGTCCGCCTCTTCGGCAATCTGGCGGGCCCGGCGGGCTACGACGTTCACCAGCATGTAGCGGTTGGGAATATAGGCGTTGAGTTTGCTCATAGCGGGATACAGCATCATAATAAAATGCGCCTTCCTTTCTGATTTCAAAGTGAGTTCCGGTCTGCCGCCCATGGGTGGGCCGGTACTTGATCGGCTATGACATTCAGCTGTCGCGGATAACCTCCATGCGGTCTACAGAGCGGCAGTGTTCCGCTGTCATAATAGCATCCAGCTCGCTGGCGGCATTTTCAATGGTGTCATTAATGACAAAATAATGATATGCACCGGCAGTCCGGCATTCCACCTTGGCCCGCAGGAGACGCTTGTGGATTTTTTCCGGGCTGTCTGTGCCCCGCAGAGTCAGGCGGCGCTCCAGCTCCTCCCAACTGGGAGGGGCGATGAAAATCAGGACGGTTTCCGGGCGCTTTTGGACAATCTGCAAGGCGCCTTGGACGTCGATTTCCAGGATTACGTCCCGGCCCTCCTCCATGGCCTCGTCCACAAAGCGCTTGGGCGTGCCGTAGAAATTGCCCACATACTCCGTGTACTCCAAAAACGCATCCTGGGCCATCCACTTATGGAAGGTATCCACATCCAGAAAATGATAATGGACCCCGTTTTCCTCCCCCTCCCTGGGAAGGCGGGTAGTGGCGGAGACGGAAACGAAGACGTCCTCCCGTCTTTCCAGCAGCACCTTTAATACGCTGCCTTTTCCCACTCCAGAGGGACCGGACACAATAAACGTCTTTCCCTTTTTCATGCTTCCTCCTGTTCCCCCGCGCCGAAGGCCTCCGGCGACAGGGCCGATAAAATCACATGGCCGCTGTCCATAATAAATATAGACGCAGTTTTTCGTCCATAGGTGGCGTCGATCAGCATCCCCCGCTCCCGGGTCTCCTGGGTCATACGGCGGATGGGGGCAGAATCCGGACCAACCACAGCCACAACCCGCTCCCGGGATACCATGCTTCCAAAACCAATGTTGATAAACTCCATACAACCACTCTCAACCAGTTTAAGATTTTGGCAACCCGGCAGGCTGCTCCTGTACTTTTAGGGAAAGGCGGCTACTCGATATTTTGCACCTGCTCCCGCATCTTTTCCACCTCGGCCTTCAGGTTCACCACGATTTGGGCGATGGACACGTCGCTGCACTTGGAACCGATGGTGTTGGCCTCCCGGTTGACCTCCTGGATCAAAAAGTCCATCTTCCGCCCCATGGGTTCCTCGGACTCCAGCATAGTCCGCAACTGGGCAGTATGGCTCCGAAGCCGGACAGTCTCCTCGTCTACGGCCACCTTGTCGGCGTAGATGGCCGCCTCCGTCAAAAGCCGCTGGGGATCCACCGACACGCTTTGCAGCACCTCCTGCATCCGGGCGGTAAGCTTTGCCCGGTATTCTGCCACCGTCTCTGGGGAGCGAACCTCCACCGATTCGGTGTAGCTCTCAATGGCGCGGAGGCGGTTTTCAATGTCCTGAGCCAGGCGGGCGCCCTCCACCCGCCGCATATCGTTGAAGGCGGCCAAAGCGGCATCCAGCACGGCACAAAGGTCTGCGCTGACGGACTCCAGGTCCTCGTCCTCCTTCGTAACACTCAGTACATCCGGGAATCGGGCCAGTACTTCCGGCAAGGACTGGTAAGCCCCGGATCCACAAACTTCCGACAGCTCGCTCAGCGCGGCGGCATACTGCCCTGCCAGCTCCCGGTTGACAGAGACTTTCGTCACATCGGCGGCAGAGGCGTCCACCGTGACGAAGACGTCCACCTTTCCCCGGGAAACCGCTTTCTGGACCCGGGCCTTGAGAGCGTCCTCCGCAAAGATATACAGCCGGGGCATTTTCACCGTGCAGTCCAGATACCGGTTGTTGACGGATCGGACTTCCACGGTGATATCCCGACTGTTTCTCGTGTCTCTTGCTCGGCCATAACCGGTCATGCTCTTAATCATGGCAATCTCCCCCTATCAATGCGGCGATCAAAAGGCTGTGCTCCCACAGGCCTCCCATCGTCAGATAAAGCAACAGTAGCCGCCGTTGCAAAGCGTGTAAGCGCAACACAGGGTCAAACAGGGATTTCCGGCGCAAAGCGTGCCGAAGGATTCCCCTCCCGGCCGGTAAGGCGACCCATTCTGCATTAGGTTCAGCGCCCTCCGATACTCTGGGTTGTTTGGCTCCATCTGGCAGGCGGTCTGATAATACCGCAGCGCTTCGTCCATCCAGCCCCGGCGATAGCACACCGCGCCCTTCAGAAAATTCCACTCCGCGTCATGATCGCCGGTATTGTTCAGCAGCGCCTCCGCCCGTGCGAGATCGCCCATTTGGATAGCAGCCCGGACCTGCTGAAGGACGGGGGAGGAACCGGTGTACTGCTGCTGCCAGCCGCCCCCGCCATAGCTGGCGGAAGAGCCGGTGGTCCTGCCGCCGCCGCTACGCCGCTTGTTGATTTCCTCATAGGCGGCGTTGATCTCCTTCATTTTCTCCTGGGCCAGGTCGGCCAGGGGATTGTCGTGGTAGTTGTCCGGGTGGTACTTTCTCGCCAGCTCCCGGTAGGCCCGTTTGACTTCCTCATCGGTAGCGTTCTCCGAAATGCCGAGTACCTGATAGGGATCGTTCATGTGTTTCTCTCCTGCGTTTCTCTCTGATTGCCTCTATGGTGAAAGGTGCCGTCCAGCACCGCCTTTCCCACACGGAAAAGGCTGGCATAGAGGGTTTTTTCCAGAACCGGCGTCCAGACGCCGAAGTCCCACAGCTCAAAGGCAGTGGCCATCATATGAACAGAATGGTCCAGTGTGGCGGCAAAGCTCCGGCGGCTCTCCTCCGTCCAAAGGCCGTCCGCCAGCCCGTAGCGTAGCGCCACCGGGTTATAGCAGCCACACGCAGCGTCCTTTTGCAGGTCGTCCGCCGCATCCACCAGATAGACCCAGCGGCCCAAATGGTATAACATCTGCTCCAATACCCGCCGCCGCACCGGCTCGTACACGGCCTGAGCAGCTCCCTGAAGCAAAGTGGCAAAAGTATCCGCCGCCAGATCCATGGAGGGACAGCGCTCCCGCTCCAGTTCTGTCAACCGCTCCAGCTGGCGGCGGGTTCCATCACTGAAGTCCGGCCTTGCTTCGGCGGCTTTGCGGTACGCCGGTTCCAACAGTGCGGAGACGCCCCGGTATTTGAGGCCGTGAAGCCAGTCGTGGTCGGACACACCGTCCCTTGCCTGCCAGTAGGCCAGGATCACACTCTCATCCGCCGCCAGGTCCAGCGCAGAACTGGCTTCCACGTAATCCCGCCCGTGGACGGGGTGGGCGGCGCAGCGGCAATGGCAGCGAGCACCCTCCTCCGGCTCCGAAAGGAGGATAGCCAGGAAGGTGAAATCGTAGTTCAGGATGAACCGCGCCACCGGCCCATACCGCCGTCCCAACGTATGGCAAAGTCCACAATAAACACGGCCAAAGCGCCTTAGCTCTTCCTCGGGCATGTCCTGCGGCGGCCTGACGTAGCCAAACATCAGAACAGCCGGACAATGGTGAAGGACAGCCCTCCCCTGGCCCGGAGCCGGCGATCGTAGACCACCGCAGCCAAAATACCCAGGATAAAGCCCGCTACTGCTGCGGTATACTGGACCGCCACACTGGCCGTCAGGACCACGGCCCCCAGGTATCCCGCGAAGAACAACAGCACAGGAATCAGGTAAACTAGGGCGACGATGCGAAGCATCCCTCCGGTGCTGCTCTCCACCACCACCTTCTGCCCTGGGGCGGCGCCGATGGGGTTGGCAGCCCGGGCGTGTACTGCTGCGCCGGAGACGCCGCATCCGGCGCACTCCTCGCAGTCATGACCGCATGCGGACTTCCGGGGAACAGAAATCTCGGCATGGCCAGCGTCTAAAATACGTTCAACCGTTGCAATTTGCGTCATGACATCCTCCAGACATGGAACTTATGGGACGACTTCCCCGCCGTCTTCCGCCGGAGGCAGTTCCTCCGGCGGTTCCTCCACCCCCTCTCGGATGGTTGCTTGGATCTGATATTCACCGCTGATGCCGATGTCTCCCTTCGTGACGGTCACCTGCGCAGGAATCGTATAGGTGCCTGAGGCAGCGGAGTAATCTCTGAGATCCACAGCTACGGAAATGTCCTCGCCGGTAAGGGCAGAGACATCTGCCTCCGTGCCGAACACCTTAACCGGTAGGCCGGTGGCAAGCAGTTCCACCCGTTTTCCCTCCGGCATGTTCAGCCAGGAGATATTTTCCGTCAATATGATGGCACTGGCCATGTCCTTAAAGCGGATTCGCAGGGCAGCCCGGGTAACGCCGCTGAGATTCTGGCAGCCCTCGGGCAGAATAATGGGATAATTGGTCGTCGTGTAGTTTTCCGAGGCAGTCGTTCCCAGTTCCTCCAGTTCATATTTGCCAAGATTCAGCGTTTCCATATTTTTCAGCAGTGTGGCGTCACCGGAGACAGTGATTGTCAAAGGTTCAATCACGTATTGGGTGCTCTTGCTGCGCATGCCTGGAGACTCAACGAGATTCACCACCAATTGCAGCTCCTTTGTAACAAAGACCGGCAATGTGGCCTGGACGTTTTCCACATTGGAGTGGATATCCGACTTGTCCAAAAGCTGGCCGTTCTTGTCGTAATACTGGAGTTCCAGCTCCCGGGAGACCGTCTCCACCGCGCTTTCCCCGATATCCAAGGTGACTTTGGCATAACTAATGGGATTGATATCCTCCTGAAGGCCCCGGACCTCCACCTCCGTGTGGGAAAGCTGAACCTGTCCGGCGGAATAGGGTTCTTCCACATTGCCCACCAGCTCGCAGCTGATGTCGATGGTACGGCTGTAGAGTTCGCTGATGTTTACGGTGACCATGCGGATGCTTGCGCTTTCAGTCTGAATAGCCGGAGGATTGAATTTCGAGTCCGCGTAGCTCACATTCCAATTGAGCCGCTGCTCCCCGGCGTTGGTCACATCAAAGAGGCTAACCGTTACCCGGATCTGAGAGCGGTCCAGGCTGGAAATGAGCCAGCGGGTGCCGGACAGCTCCAGGTCGATGGTCATGTCCGTGCCATCCTCCACCAGCATCAATCCCCGGTCCGTCAGGGTGCTCTCATATAGAAACTCAATCGGAATGTCCTGAAACTCCTGGGTCACCGTCCGGCCGCTGCTCAGGTCAACATAGAGCCAAATGCCACAGGAAACCAGGATCGAAAGCAGCAGGTATATGAATTTGCGCCGTGCCATTTGTCCGTTTTCCACGCTCACGCACCTCCGTCCTTCCTGGAGCGCAGCAGGCCTATCAAGCTGAATTTCGGCTTGACCGCCTCACCCTCTTCCTGCGGAAGCAGCTCGTTGCGCAGGAGGTTATCCAAGGTCTCCGGTTTCAGGTGGCGCTTCAGCATCCCGCCAGTAGCCACAGAAATGGAGCCAGTTTCCTCCGACACGATAACGACCACCGCGTCGGAGTTCTCGCTCATGCCGATGCCAGCCCGGTGCCGCATCCCCAGATCCCGGGAGAGGTTCACATTCTTGCTCAAAGGAAGCATGCAGCCCGCTCCCAGCACCCGCCCATGGCGGACGATGACGGCACCGTCGTGCATAGGTGCCTTCACAAAGAAAATATTTTTCAAAAGCTCGCTGGATACTGCCGCATCCAGCACTGTACCGCTACGGACCATGTCATCCAGCAGGATCTCCCGTTCAAACACGATCAACGCGCCGGTGCGGGACTGGGACATCTCCGAGCAGGCCAGAACGGTCTGCTCAATAGTCTGTTCCAGGATACTGGCGTTCTCCGTACGGGTGAAGAACGCCAATATCCGGCGGCTTCCCATCTCCTCCAAGATCCGGCGAATTTCCGGCTGAAAGAGGATGACGAGAGCCAGCACGCCCCATTCCACCATTTTGCTCAACAGGTAGTAGATGCCGTTGAGTTGGAACAGGTAGCTCAACAGCAGAACAGCCAAGAAGACAAACAGTCCCTTCAGCAAGCTGGCGGCCTTCGTGGTCTCCGCCAATGTCAGAACCTTATAGAGAGCGAACACCATGATGGCGATATCCAAAACGTCCGCTACCCCGATGGTCAGCAGATACCGGCCGATGGTGGTGAACAGTTCCGTCAGCGTCACGTTCATTTGACTTGGTCATCCCCTTCCCCTCAGCTGCCGCAGGGACAGCTGCTTCTTCCGAAGGCTCCTCCGGGCATCAGGTCACGAATACTTTAGATTATATAGAGCCCGGCGGTAAAAAGCAAGGTAAACCAAGGGGAAATTACCGAAAAATTCACGGACTGTTCAGAAAAGGCGGCCCAGGATGCCATGAATCATGCGAATAAGCCGGGCAACTTCCTCTGGCGTGTTGAAATCAGAGAAGCTAAGGCGGACCGTACCAGTATTCAGGGTCCCGGCAGTGCGGTGGGCCAAGGGGGCGCAGTGGAGGCCCGACCGGACGGCGATCCCGCGCTCCGCCAGCGCGGAACTCACTGCCTCCACATCTGCGCCCTCCGCCGTCAGGGAGAAAACTCCCGTCTGGTTCCGAAGTTCCGGCGCGTGGAAAAGCCGCAGGCCGGGCAGAGAATCCAGACCCTGGACTGCCATTTGGGTCAAATGCTTCTCATGGTCCAGGATCTTTTCCGGCCCGCCCCGGCGGACATAGCGAACGCCGGCCAGCAGACCTGCGATTCCCGGCATGTTGAGGGTTCCGGCTTCCAAACGGTCCGGCAGGAAATCCGGCATTTTCTGTTGGAGGGATTGGCTACCGGTCCCTCCTTCCAGCAAGGGACGAGCATCAACGCCCTCGCCGCAAAGCAGCACGCCGGTACCCTGGGGGCCGTAAAGCCCCTTGTGCCCAGGCATGGCGATAAAAGCCGCTCCCAGAGATTTCATATTCAAGGGCAGTACCCCCGCAGACTGGGAGGCGTCGATAATGAACGGCACGCCCCGGCTCCGGCAGATTTGAGCAATGGCCTCCACTGGCTGAATGAAGCCGAAAACGTTGGAGACGTGGCTGCAAATCACGGCATTGGTGTCGGGACTGATCAGTCGATCAAAGGCGGCACGGACCGCATCCGGATCAAAAAGCGGGGCAATGGCTACAGATACGTTTGCACCCAATGCCTCCAGGGGCCGGGTAACGGCGTTGTGCTCGTAGCCGGAGATGACCGCCTTTCCTCCCGGCGGAACCAGGCTTTTGATAGCGATATTCAGAGCATGGGTGGCGTTGAGGGTAAAAACCACTTGCTCCGGGTTTTCCAGCCCAAACAGTTCCGCCAGTTCCGAACGGCATTGGAATGCCGTGTCGGCGGCCCTGACGGCGGCAGGATAACCTCCCCGCCCCGGTGAACTCATAGAGGCCAGAGCCTCCCACATGGCAGCGGCTACGGATGCGGGCTTTTGAAAGCTGGTGGCGGCGCTGTCAAGATAGATCATAACCCTACCTCCTGATACAGCCCATTTTGATAAATAAATATTTGAACGGGGTTCAGGCCGTCTCTTTGCAGAACGGCCTTCGCCTCCGGCAGATCGGAAATTGCAATGCGCACGGCATAGGCGCAGCCCATATCCGTCAGGTCTCTGGGAGGCCGAAAGATATAGCAGCGGATACCTGCCCGTCCCAGGGATTTTTGCATCCGCTGGGCATAGGTTACGGAGCGGGCAAGAATGATATAGTGCTCCACAAACACTCCTCCTTTCGATCTCATTCTATGGGGCTTGGAGCGAAAGGTGATAGGCCCGGAGCGCACGAAAACGCCCCGCCTTCCGGCGGGGCAACTGGCGTTATTGGGAGTATATGAGCTTCGCAACGGAGCGGTTCCACAAGCAAATCTGCGAGACCTCCCGCAAAGAGTTGTCCTCAATTGCAATGTCCAGCGTATCATGGAGAAAATCCCTGCTGGCCAGGCTTGAGGAACGCAAATACAGAGCTTGGCAGGAAGCCCGTCGAAATGCAGTCCCGATGTTCTCCTCTTAGCTGGCTGTCCTGGAAAATCATTGTCCACCAGGATAAGGGCCTCAACCGGCACACCCAGCATAGGATACCCCCTGGCACGCAGTAAGGTCCAAAATTCCGCCACCTCAGAAAAGAAGGGTTTTTGCTTTTTCATCAGCTTTTCTCTACCAAAGCCACAGCGTGAGCAGCCATACCGGATCCGTCCCCGGTAAAACCCAGTCCCTCCTCCGTAGTTGCCTTGACATTGACCCGCTCGGTCTCTATGCCCAACGCGGCGGCAATATTCTCCTCCATTTGTGTCTTGTAGGGAGCAATCTTCGGCGCTTGGGCTAACAGCGTAGCATCCATATTCACCACGCTGAACCCTTTCTCCCCCAAAAGGCAGCCCACCTCCTCCAGCAGTTTCAGGCTGGAAGCGCCCTTATAGGCCGGATCCGTATCCGGGAACAGCTTTCCGATGTCCCCTAGCCGGGCAGCTCCCGCCAGGGCATCCATCACCGCATGAGTCAGAACATCTGCGTCGGAGTGGCCCAAAAGGCCCTTTTCCCAGGGGATACGCACCCCGCCCAGAATCAGCTTCCGGCCTTCTGTCAGGCGGTGGACATCGTAGCCATGGCCAACCCGCAGATTCGTCATTACACTTCCTCCCGTTCCTTTATAATGGCCTCAGCCAAAATCATGTCCAGGGGCGTAGTGATTTTCAGATTCTCCTCCTCGCCCTCCACCAAAAAGACCACCTTCCCCAGCCGCTCCACGGCAGAGGCGTCATCTGTGATGGGAGCCTCCTGCTCCAGAGCGGACTGGAGGGCAGCCTTCAACAAGCTGGCCTGAAAGACCTGCGGAGTCTGAACCGCCCGGAGTCGCGGCCGGTCCAGGGTTTCTTCGACCCCGCCGTCCTCTCGAACAAGCTTGACCGTATCCTTCAGTGCCACGGCAGGCGCGGCCGCACCGCAGCGGGCGGCCGCAGAGACTACGCGGTCAATCAGCTCCGGTGTTGCCAAAGGGCGGGCGCCGTCCTGCACCGCCAGCAACTCCGTCTCTAGCCCAGCCTCCAAGGCGGCCAGTAGCACTGAGTGGACCCGGCTCTCGCCTCCCCGGATCACCTTGGTGCACTTGGAAAGCCCATAGGTCCGGCAAAGCTGTGAAATTTCGAGAATATCTTCCTCCCGGGCTGCAACGATAATCTCGTCCACGCTCCCGGCGACCTGAAAAGCGGCCAGAGTCCGAACCAACACCGGCACACCGTCCAGCGGCTGGAGTAGCTTATTGACGCCCCCCATCCTCTGAGAACTCCCGGCGGCGGCCACCAGCGCGGCGCAGCGGAGACGCCGCGCTTCCTGGACTTTCTTCAAAAACGGCAGCATCAAGCACACCCCTTCTGCCCCGGCAGGGCCTCACTGCGAAACAGGCGGCTTCTGCATGACTGCACAGTCCAGCCTGGCTTCCGCATCCTGATAGGCACAGCCCTCCACCAGGGCGATTTCCGAGATAATGATCTGCTTAGCGTTGTGGAGCATTTTTCGTTCTCCAGTGGATAAGCCACGGCGGGAATCCCGCCGCATCAGGCCCTTGACCACCCGGGCAACCTCATTGAGGTTCCCGCTTTTCAGCCGGAGAAGATTTTCCTGATAGCGTTTGTTCCAATTAGAACTGGACTCCACCTCCAGGGCAGGGATACCGGCGAAAAACGCCTCCGCCTCCCCTGGTGAAATAATGGACCGGATGCCAATTGCCTGACAGTTGGCGGTGGGAATTTTCAAAACCAATCCCCCCACCGGCATTTTGAACACATAATATTCCTTGGTCGTGCCTGCAACCTTTTCCTGAACGACGTCGTCAATGATGCCGGCGCCATGCATGGGATGCACGATCAAGTCCCCGATTTGGAACATGGACACCCCTTTCTCTGTCGTGGCCCCTGCCTCTATGTTGTTTGCCTCTTGATTCTCCAGATTCCGTGCTAGATTCAAGTTCCGTGCCGTTTACGTCGATTCCGTGCTAAGACTGCCCTGGGAAGGGACTGCTGTTTACGAAGTACCTACTCGATGAGACAAACACCACACAGCAGAGGCCCCGCAAAGAACGGTGGCTCAGCGCTTATTCGAACGCCGCCAAATATGCATTTTTTCCGCCTCGGCAATCAGCTCATCCCGGAACTGGGGATGAGCCAGGCCAATGAGACCCTCAGCCCGCTCCCAGGTGGATTTGCCCTTGACGTTGAATTTGCCGTACTCCGTCACGATCCAGTGGAGGTTTGTACGGGTGGCGGTGACCACGGACCCCTCCACCAGGGTAGGCCGGATGCGGGATTTCAGCTGGCCGGTCTTTTTGTCCATAAAGGAGGAGGAGCAGCAGATAAAGCTCTTGCCACCCTTGGCCAAATACGCGCCCATGACAAAGTCCTGCTGCCCGCCGGCGCCGGAGATGTGGTTGATGCCGGAGGACTCGGAGGAAACCTGACCGTAGAGATCGATATCCACCGCGCCGTTGATGGAAGTGAACTTGTCGATCTGACTGACCCGGGCGATGTCGTTGACATAGCTGACCGGCGCGGCCATGCACTCGGGGTTATTGTTCAGGAAATCATAGAGCTTCTGCGTCCCGGCGGCAAAAGCGTAGGTCTGCCGGCCCCGGTCAAAGGGCTTGCAGGCGCCGGTAATGCGGCCAGCCTTGGACATATCCACAAAGGCGTCCACATACATCTCGGTATGCACGCCCAAATCCTTCAGGTCGGACTCAGCGATCATCTTGCCGATGGCGCTGGGCATGGAGCCGATGCCCAACTGGAGGCAGGCGCCGTCCTCAATTTCGGGAACCACCAGGTTCGCCACGGCCAGGTCCACTTCGGACGCCGCAGCCGCACCGCCGAGGATCTCCATGGGGGGATTCTCCCCTTCCACGATCATATCCACGTCGCTGATATGTACGCAGTTTTCAAAGCCGCCCAGGCAGACGGGCATATTCTGGTTGACCTCGACGATGATGGTCTTGGCGCAGTCGCACACCGCCTTCAGATGGGAACCGCCTGGGCCAAAATTGAACCAGCCGTGCTCATCCATGGGGGCAACCTGGAACATGGCCACGTCCAGGCTCTTAATGCAGTCCCGGTAAAGTCCCGGCAACTCGGAATAGCGCAGAGGGATATAGTAGGCGAAGCCCTCCTTGATAGCCTTGCGCTCAATACCGCTCATATGCCAGGAATTCCAGGCAAAATGGCTGGCCGCGTCGGGCACGTCGAAAATGGCAGGCCGACGGGTCAGAATTCCGCCGCGAATATTGACATCCGTCAGTTCCTCCATCCGGGCGGCCAGGGCCTTATCCAGGGCGTTGGGGGAACAGACGGTCCAGCCATAATCTACCCAGTCGCCGGACTTGACGGCCTTGACGGCTTCTGCGGCGGCGGTCAGTTTCTGGCGGTATTCCTCCTGATAGCTCATAATTGATTCCTCCGTATCATAATTTTCTGTCTCTCCGCGCCAGGCAGAGGATATTTTCAGTGATAAGACATCTTTATTTAATAGTATAACATCTTTAGGAAAATATTGCAATGCAAAAACGTGAAAAAAATAACATGTTTTTGAAAAAAAGGACAGGCCCAGCGGCCTGTCCCCCTTAAACACAGCATTTTTCTCGGTTTTTAAGGACTTACTCCTCTGCGTCTCCCGCGTCCTCAGGTTCCTCCACAGAGGGAGCCAGCAAGGCGCGGATAGAGAGGGAGATTTTCTTGCGCTCCTCGTCCACGGCGGTGATCTTGGCGTCCACCGTCTGACCCTCGGACAGCATGTCCTCCGGCTTTTCGATGCGCCGGTCCGCAATCTGGGAGATGTGAATCAGGCCGTCTACACCGGGAACCACCTCGGCAAAAGCGCCAAAGGTCATCAGCTTCACAATCCGGACAGGGGCCACGTCGCCAACGGCGTACTTGTCCATAAACACCTGCCAGGGATCCACGTTATGGTCCTTGACGCCCAGGGAGATCTTCCGCTTCTCAGGGTCAAAGGAGATGACGTACACCTCCATCGTATCGCCGACCTTGCACACCTCAGAGGGAGTCTTAATACGGCTCCAGCTCAGCTCCGAGATATGTACCATGCCATCCACGCCGCCGATGTCGACGAATACGCCGTAGCTGGTCATAGACTTCACGGTACCGGTGTAGCGCTTGCCCACCTCGATATTGGCCCAAATCTCCTCCTGGGCGGCCCGGCGGGCCTCGTCGGAGACAGAGCGGATGGAACCGACGACCCGGCGGCGGGCACGGTTGACCTCGGTAACGCGGAGCTGAACCCGCTGGCCCTTCATGGCGGAGAGATCAGCTCCCCTGGGCTGGCCGCTCTGAGAGGCGGGCACGAACACCCGTACGCCCTTGACAGACACCACGATGCCGCCCTTATTTTCCTCAGTGACGGTGCCTTCCATCACGGTCCTCTCCTCCACGGCCTGCTCGATGTTCTCCCAGACCTTCACGGCATCCAACCGCTTCTTGGAGAGTTCCGCATAGCCCTCCACGTCGTTGACACGAACGATGTAGGTCTCGATCTCGTCGCCCACCTTCACCACGTCCTCCGGCTTGGCGTTGGGGTCGTCGCTCAATTCACTGAACTTGATGTAGGCGGCCTGC
>JAAVYM010000099.1 GCA_022791135.1 Oscillibacter sp. | reverse complement strand
TTTCAATCGCTTTCGTAAGCTTTTGGTTCGCTTTGAAAAGAAAGCCGCCAATTATCTAGCCCTCATTCAATTTGCCTGCGCTGTCATTGTTTGGCGTAAATTCATACATGTCTATCGTTAATTTCGGGATAGGTTCTTAATTCCGGCAGAGTAGGAGGGAAAGGGAAATGCTCACTCTATTTGACGGTTTTCGGAGTGTGACCATCTGGTCGGTGGCCCTGCGGATGGCGCTGGCGGTGCTCTGCGGCGGCATCATCGGCATTGAGCGGGAGTACAAGCGCCGCCCGGCGGGCTTCCGCACGCATATTTTGATTTGCCTGGGCGCGGCGATGACAACGCTGACCAGCCAGTATCTCTATCTGGTTATGGGGCAGTACACGGATATGGCCCGTCTGGGCGCGCAGGTGGTGGCGGGGATCGGCTTCATCGGCGCGGGCACCATCATCGTCACCCGCCGCCAGCGGGTGAAGGGCCTGACCACGGCGGCGGGGCTTTGGGCCGCCGCCATCATTGGCCTGGCCCTGGGCGGAGGATTTTATGAAGGCGGCATTTTTGCCACGGCGCTGATTATGGTGGCGGAGCTGTTCTTCTCCCGGGTGGAGTACCGGATGCTGAAAAACGCGCCGGAGGTGAACCTCTATATAGAGTATAGTGATAACCGGACCATGGATGTGCTCCTTCAGGAGTTCCGGGAGCGGGGGCTGAAGATTCTCAACATGGGGATTATTCACTCCAGCTCCAATGAAAAGCACAACGCCTGTGCGATTTTTACGCTGCGCCTCCATAAGGGGCTGGATGTGGAGAGCATTCAGCAGGAGGTCTGCGCCACTCCCGGCGTGGTCTCCGTACGGGAGCTTTGATCCGTTTTCTTGAAAGAAAAAGGATCCAAAAAACTTTCCCGCGCTCTGGAACGAAGGCTCTTCGCACGGTGACAGGATGCTTGCCCCGGGGGAGAATTTCGATGCCGGGAAGCGTTGCGCCCGGCATTCTGTCTATGTATGGAGAATATCCGTCCCTGCTTTGTGGACATTTTGTGAAAATGCACGATTGACAAGCGGGGGCGTCCATGGTAAGGTAGTACCACAATTGGATAACGGCATGGGAAATTTCTGGGAAAACGGCGTGAGCCTGCCGAAGGAGTAAAACTCTCAGGCGTCTGCGGGGCAGACGGGGACCGGAAATGGATGTGGCTCTGGAGAAGCCCGGAAACGGGGACCGAAGGTGCAAGGCGGCGGGATGGCCCGCCGCTGAATCTCTCAGGTAAAAGGACGGAGTGGATGAACGCGGGCGCTGGGTCCGCGGCTTGTCCTGCGTTTCTTGTTCGGAGCGGCGTCGGCCGTTCCGTTTATTTTTTAGGAGGGGAATGCAAATGTTACAGCAAATACAAGACGCGCTTTTGCCAATCGTGCAGATGATCAACGCCTATCTCTCGGACTACATCCTGGTGGGTCTGCTGATCGCGGTGGGCCTGTGGTTTTCCATCAAGACCCGCTTTGTGCAGATCCGCTGCTTCGGCGAGGGCATGCGGAAGGTTTTCGGCAACCTGACCCTTTCCGGCGGCCGGCATGACAGCGGCATGAGTTCGTTCCAGGCGCTGGCCACCGCCATTGCAGCCCAGGTGGGCACCGGCAACATCGTGGGCGCCTCCGGCGCGATTCTCACCGGCGGCCCGGGGGCCATTTTCTGGATGTGGATCATCGCCTTCTTCGGCATGGCGACCATTTATTCCGAGGCCGTGCTGGCCCAGGAGACCCGGATCAAGGACAAGGACGGCAGCATCCAGGGCGGCCCTGTGTACTATATCACCAGGGCGTTTCAGGGCGGCTTCGGAAAGTTCCTGGCGGGCTTCTTCTCCATCGCCATCATCCTGGCCCTGGGCTTTTTCGGCTGCATGGTCCAGTCGAACTCCATCGGTTCCACCTTTAACACCGCCTTCGGCGTGCCCTCTTGGGTTGTAGGCGTAGTTCTGGTGGTCATCTGCGCCGTCATTTTCCTGGGCGGCGTGCAGCGCCTGGCCGCAGTCACGGAGAAGGTCGTCCCCGTCATGGCGGCGCTGTTTGTGCTGGGCGGCCTGGTGGTGCTGGTGCTGCGCATCCAGTATATCCCGGCTACGGTAGCCATGATTTTCCGCTATGCCTTCCAGCCCCAGGCCATCCTGGGCGGCGGCTTCGGCGCGGCGCTGAAGATCGCCCTGAGCCAGGGTGCGAAGCGGGGATTGTTCTCCAACGAGGCCGGCATGGGTTCCACGCCCCACGCCCACGCCCTGGCCAACGTCTCCTGCCCCCACGATCAGGGCGTGGTTGCCATGATCGGCGTGTTCATCGACACCTTCGTGGTCCTGACGCTGAACGCCCTAGTCATCATCTCCACTCTCTACGCGGAGGGCGGACCCCTCGCCGCGGGCTACACCGGCGCGGTGACAGAGGTCATCGGCAAGGCGAACCTGGCCCAGACGGCCTTCGGCAGCGTTTTTGGCGAGAGCCTGGGCGCGAAGTTTGTGGCGGTCTGCCTGTTCTTCTTCGCCTTCTCCACCATCCTGGGCTGGAATCTCTTTGGCAAGATCAACATGACCTATCTCTTCGGCAAGAAATCCACCGTGGTCTATACGCTGATCGCCCTGGCGTTCATTTTCCTGGGCACCCTGATGTCCAACGACCTGGTGTGGGAGCTGTCCGACATGTTCAACAACCTGATGGTCATTCCCAACGCCATCGGCCTCTTCGCCCTGACGGGCCTGGTGGTGAAGTCCGTGAAATAAACTGCGCCTGAAAAGGAAGAGACAGCCCGCCGGGCTGTCTCTTTTTGCATGCATTCTTCCCGGTCCCATCCGCTCAATCCTGGGCGAACAGGGCATTGTAATCCACATGAAGGACCTCAGCCAGCTTATCAATTTCGAAAACCGAGACGGCGCGGTGTCCGGTTTCAATGTGTCCCACAATAGTCTCGGAAAGATCGCAGCCATTAACTTGCAGACGGGCAGCCAACTCTTTTTGCGTGATGCCCATCTGTTTTCGGTAATACTGGACCTTTGCACCGATATTTCGGCGCATGGGCGTACTGCGTTTCATAAAGCACTCCATATATATAGTGAACTCCTCTTGATAATATGGAGTGTGTCTGTTATAATACCTACATATATGTAGAAAAATTTAGAGTAGGAGGTCTTTCAAATGAAATACGATCCATCCTATCCCAGCCGGGACGCCTGGATACTGGGCCTGGTTATCGCCCGGGCCATCCGGTGCGGTGCGGATGAAAAAGACGCCCTGCGCCGCATCTGCGTGCTGCTGGGCTTTTGGAACATCTCCATAGGCCTTGAGGACCTTGGTACCTATCCCTCCTGATCTCCGCCCCGCCGGGGCGCAGCCCCCGCGTCATAGGGCAGCACGAACACCGGGATGCCCTCCGACGCGGGGGCAATGGCGTACATGGGGTAAAACCAGGCCAGCCCCTCTTCCGTCAGGTAAAAATTCTGGGGGTTGAACTGCCGCCGCAGCTCCCGCGGCCACTTCTCCCGCCAGCGGCCGGCTCCGGCCCGCTCCCGGCGCTGGATCTCCTCTGCCGCCCGGGCCAGCAGCTGCTTTTTCCAAGCCGCCCCGGCGGGAAAGAAATCCTTCAGCGCCGCCGGATAGCCCGCCGCCAGGTCCCAGGTGTCCCCCCGGCGGATGAGCAGGGTCTTCCCCGGCCCGGTATCCTCCCGGCTCTGGGTGTACAGGCTCCACAGCCCCCCCTGGTTATAGGTGACCCGGTAGTCCAGCTCCGCCCGAAAGGCCGGGAGGGGCCGGCTGGCGGCCAGGGCGGCCTGGTATTCTGCCGCCGCCTGGGGCAGCAGGCAGCGTTCGCAGTAGCGAAGGAAGGCGCGGCACTGCAGCTGGTAGAAGCGCCGGATGCGCCGGGAGATCCGGTTCGCCGCCTCCGGCTCCGGAACCCGCACGGACGCCGACAGCACCGCCACGCCCTCCACCGTCCACTCCCGCTCCGCCGCGAAAGGCTCCGTCCTCAGCGACTCCAACCGCTCCCCCACAGCCAACGCCCCTTTCTCCAAGTTTCTCCAGCCTATGCCGGGGGAGGAAAAAGAGTGCCCCCTTTCCTGAAATTTTCCCCGCCGGGCCCTTTACTTTCGCGCACTGAACGATTAAAATAGGAGGTAAGATTGCGGTCAGGAGGTTTTGGCGTGAAAATCGGCAAAAAAGAAAAAAGCGGCCAGCTGTACAAGGCTATTTTGCAGCTCCAAAACGAGGAGGAGTGCTATGAGTTTTTTCAGGACCTGTGCACCGTGGCGGAGCTGCGGAGCATGGAGCAGCGCTTTGAGGTGGCCTCGCTGCTGGACGACGGGATGATTTATAACGAGATCCTGGAGCGCACCGGCGCTTCCAGCGCCACCATCAGCCGGGTGAACCGCTCGCTGAATTATGGGACCGGGGCCTACGTCCGCCTCTTCTCCCGGATAAAGGATAAGAAGCCGTGAGCGCCTACGGCGCCCTGGCCGCCAGCTACGACGGCCTAATGGCGGACGGGGACTACCGCCGCCGGGTGGCGTTTTTGGAGCGGCGGCTGAGGAAAAGCCCCATTCCGGTGAGCGCGGTGCTGGATCTGGCCTGCGGCACGGGCACCATTGCCTGCCTGCTGGCGGAGCGGGGCTATGAGGTCCTGGCCGCCGACGGCTCTGAGGAGATGCTGGTCCAGGCGGCGGCCAAGGCGGCGCCGCTGAAGCGCCCGCCGCTGTTCCTCTGCCAGCCCATGTCCAGGCTCCGCCTGGCCCAGCCGGTGGACGCGGTGGTCTCCACCCTGGACTCCCTAAATTACCTGACCCGGGAGCGGGACCTCCGGGAGACGTTTTGCCGGGTGCGCCGCTGGCTGAAGCCCGGGGGACTGTTTTTGTTTGACGTGAATACGCCCTATAAGCTCCGCCGGATGGACAGGCAGCTCTATATGGACGAGACGGAGGAGAGCCTGTGCGTCTGGCGGACCTTTTTCTCGGAGCGGCGGCAGGTGTGCACCTATCAGGTGGACCTGTTCCGCCTCCGCTCCGACGGGGCCTGGGAGCGGAGCTTTGAAGAGCACCGGGAGCGGGCCTGGAGCGAGGCGGAACTCCGGCGGCATTTGACGGAGGCGGGCTTTTCGCGGGTGCGGCTGACGGGGGATCTGACCGGCCGCCCTCCCCGGCCGGAGGAGGACCGCTGGCAGTTCCAGGCGGAGTAAGGACCCGGCAGTTCAGCGCGCAGATTATCGCCCCCCAAGGCAAAGGGCAGCCGCATTCCTGACGGATTGCAGGGAGTTTGGCGCAGCCGGAGCGAAAACCCGCCGTCAAGGCGCGTGGGAGATGCCGGACGGACTTGAAGAAACGGAGCGGCCGGAGAGCCTCCGGGCTTTAAAAACCTGCATTCAAGGCCACAAAGCGTTTCCGGGCCGGTTCTTTTCCGCCGCACAGAGCAGGCCTTCCCTGCCATCTGCTGGGATGAGCGGTCTCCTCGTCAGACGAAAAGCTCCCCGTCCATCCGGTACCGGAGGTTCGAAATACGGGTTTTGAAATTTGATTGGACAGAAGGGTGATTATGAGCGATCAGTTGGTACGGGCGATCTCAAAAGATGGCTTGATAAAGGTTTCCGCCGTCTCCAGCCGGGAATTGACGGAACGGGCCAGGCAGATTCACAAGACGCTGCCGGTGGCCACGGCGGCGCTGGGGCGGCTCCTGGCGGCGGCGTCCATGATGGGGAACGCCATGAAGGAAGAGGCGGCCAGCCTGACCCTGCAAATCAAGGGCGGCGGGCCTTTGGGGACGCTGCTGGCGGTGTCGGACCATGAGGGCGGCGTCCGGGGTACGGTGGGCAATCCCCAGGTGGACCTCCCCCTCCGGGAGGACGGCAAGCTGGATGTGGGGGCCGCCGTGGGCAGCCGGGGCACCTTGACAGTGATCCGGGACTTGCGGATGAAGGAACCCTACGTGGGCAGTGTGGGCCTTTTGTGGGGGGAGATCGCGGAGGATATCGCGCTCTATTTCGTGGAGTCCGAGCAGGTTCCCACCGCCTGCGGCCTGGGGGTTCTGGTGGACCGGGATCAAAGCGTGCTGGCGGCGGGGGGCTATTTGGTGCAGCTCCTCCCCGGTGCGGGAGAGGAGACTGCCGGAGAGCTGGAGGCGTCCATCCGGGCGGCGGGTCCGGTGACAGAGCTGCTGGCGAAGGACCCGGACCCGGAGGCCCTGCTGCGCCGGGCGCTGCCGGGGCTGGAGCTGGAGGTGCTGGAGAAGCGGCCTGTGGAGTACCGCTGCGACTGCAGCCGGGAGCGGATGGAGCGGGCGCTGATCAGCCTGGGCCGGGAAGAGCTGCGGGAGATGATCGACGAGCAGGGCGGCGCAGAGCTGACCTGCCGCTTTTGTGACAACGTGCAGAAATTCTCAAAAGAGGAACTGGAGGCCCTGCTGGCCTCCTGCTGAGTCCTGCGGCCCCAGCGGCGCCGCTGGGGCAGGCCGCCGGAATTTTGGAAAAGCCGCCCGGCGGATTCCGGACGTTTCAAATTATGGACAATTTGTGAAAAACCCCATTGACAAGGGATTTTTATGCTGATATACTAGGAAGGCCGCTTTGAATGGGCAAAAAGCGTCCGGCAGGACCGCCCCCGACAGCGAGTCCGTAATGAAGGAGTTGAAACAAGCATGAACGCAATCATCGTGACCGGCGGAAAGCAGTATAAGGTGGCCGAGGGCGACGTGGTCTACATCGAGAAGCTGCCCCAGGAGGCCGGCGACGCCGTGAAGTTCGACCAGGTCCTGGCCGTCATCGACGGGGACAAGGCCACCTTCGGCGCCCCCACCGTGGCCGGCGCCTCCGTGGAGGCCAAGGTCGTCAAAAACGGCAAGGGCAAGAAGATCCGCATCTTCAAGTACAATCCTAAGAAGGGCTACCGCAAGCGCCAGGGCCATCGCCAGCCCTACACGAAGGTCGAGATCAGCAAGATCTCCGTCTGAGCATGACCAGCGTCACATTTCACACGGAGGGCGGCCGGATCATCGGCTTTGACGCCTGCGGTCACAGCGGCTATGCCAGCGCGGGAGAGGACATCCTCTGCGCGTCCATCACCGCCGCCATCACCCTGGTGGAGGCAACGGTTAACGATGTGCTGGGCCTGGCCGCGGCGGTCCGGACCGATGAGAAAGCGGCGCGGATCTCCCTGCGCCTTCCCGGCGGTCTGGGACCTGCGGCGGAGAGTACCTGCCAGTCCTTGCTGACGGGGCTGATGCTCTATTTCGCCATGCTCCACGACGAGTACCCGGACAATATCGAAGTTTTGGAAGCGGACTGAGGTCCCCTTCCCCATCTAAAAATCTTTCAGAAAGGATGGTCCCTGAGATGATTCGCATTGGTTTACAGTTCTTCGCCCACAAAAAGGGCGGCGGCTCCACGAAGAACGGCCGCGATTCCAAGGCCAAGCGCCTGGGTCCCAAGCGGGCGGACGGTCAGTTCGTCCTGGCGGGCAACATTCTGGTCCGCCAGCGCGGCACCCATATTCACCCCGGCGTGAACGTGGGCCGCGGCAGCGACGACACCCTGTTTGCCACCGCCAGCGGCACGGTCCGCTTCGAGCGGCTGGGCAAGGATCGCAAGCAGGTCTCCGTTTACGAGGCTGAGTGAGCGCTTTGAAAGGGCCTGGACGGTTGTCCGGGTCCTTTTTTCCGCTGAAAAAGAGGATGGATTCCTTGCCCTTAGGCTCAGGCCCGGGGAATCCCTTCGGGGACCCGGCGGCGGAGAGGCGGGACCTCCAGCGCCGGGAAAAGGGAAGGCGGCTGTTCTCTCTGCGGCGGATTCCCTCGGGAAACGAGTGCGGGGCCTGGACGCGGGGCCGAGGAGTTCTTTTTGTAAAACGAGGAACCCTAAAAGGGGCGCTGCAAGCCCGGCGTTCCGCGACGTTTCAGCAGTGCCCGGCCGCGCCGGCCGGGAGGCGAATTTTATAAAAAGGAGGTTCCCATGGCCTCATCATTCATCGACAAGGCCCGGATCAGCGTCCGGGCGGGCAGCGGCGGCAACGGCGCCATCGCCTTCCACCGGGAGAAGTACGTGGCGGCGGGTGGTCCCGACGGCGGCGACGGCGGCCGGGGCGGCTCCATCATCGTGCAGGTGGATGACCACATGTCCACGCTGATGGACTTCCGCTACAAGCGCAAATACGCGGCCGGAAACGGCTGCGACGGCCAGGGTAAGCGAAAAACCGGCAAGGATGGTGAGGACCTCACCATCCGGGTTCCCCGGGGTACCCTGATCCGGGACGCCGAAACCAACGAGATCATCCAGGACATGAGCGGCAGCGAACCCTTTGTCCTCTGCCGGGGCGGCCGGGGCGGCTGGGGCAACAGCCACTTCGCCACTCCCACCCGCCAGGTTCCCCGCTTTGCCAAGGCGGGGCTCCCCGGCGAGAGTCACGACGTGGTGCTGGAGCTGAAGCTGCTGGCGGACGTGGGGCTGATCGGCTTTCCCAACGTGGGGAAGTCCACGCTGCTGTCCGTGGTGTCCAAGGCTCAGCCGAAAATCGCCAACTACCACTTCACCACTCTCTTCCCCAACCTGGGCGTGGTATGGGTGGAGGACGGCGTCAGTTTCGTCATGGCGGACATCCCCGGCATCATCGAGGGCGCCAGCGAGGGAGCGGGCCTGGGCCACGACTTCCTGCGCCACATCGACCGCTGCCGCCTGCTGGTCCACGTGGTGGACGCCTCCGGCAGCGAGGGCCGGGACCCGGCCGCCGACTTTGACGCCATCAACGAGGAGCTGAAGCACTACAGTCCCAGCCTGGCGCAGCGGCCCCAGATCGTCGCCGCCAACAAGACCGATATCCTGGACGGCCCGGGAAAGCTGGAGACCCTCCGGGTCCGGGCGGAGGAAATGGGGTATCCCCTGATGGAGATCTCCGCCGCCGCCCACAAGGGCACCCAGGAGCTGGTAAAGCGCATTGCGCAGCGGCTGTCCGCCCTGCCGCCGGTGACGGTGTACGAGCCGGAATATGTGCCCAGGCCGCCGGCTGTGGACTCCTCCGCACCGCTGGACATCCAGCACGAGGACGGCGTGTGGTTCGTGGAGGGACCTTGGCTCCAGCGGCTGATGGCCAACGTCAACTTTGCCGACTATGAAAGCCGCATGTGGTTCGACCGCACCCTCCGGGAGGCAGGGGTCTTTGAGCGCCTGGAGTCCATGGGCATCCAGGATGGGGACACCGTCTCTATGGATGGGTTCGAGTTTGAGTACCAGCGATGACAGGAAAAAGCGCCGCTCCAATCTGGAGCGGCGCTTTTACGGATATTATGCCCCGGCAAAGCCGAACACAATGCCCACTGCGGCGGACAGGGCGATGAAGACGATGGGATGAAGCCCCTTTACCTTGGGGACCCAGTTGGTCAGCACCAGAAGCAGCGCCGCCAGAGCCAGGCCCGGCAGACTGAACAGCCCCCCCAGCGGTGCGGAGGCGTCCAGGGAGATGGCAGGGGCCTTTACCAGGCTGCCCTCCTGAGCGGCGAGCTGGACGCTGGTGAGCACCTCCAGAATCACCGAGACGCAGGCCGCGCCGATGAGGCCGGTGGAGGCCGGACGAAGGCCGTAAAAGGCCTGGTCAACATAGCGGTTGTTCCGGAAGCTGTGGAGCACCGCCGCCACAATCAAAATCACAATGATGGAGGGCGTCACTTCGCCCAGGGTGGCGATCACCGCCCCAGGAACTCCCGCCGCCGTGAAGCCCACATACGTGGCCATGTTGATGCCGATGGGGCCGGGGGTGGACTCCGACACCGCCAGCATGTTCATCAGATCCGTGTAGGTATACCAGCCGGTGGACTCGCCGATGGCCTGGAGAAAGGGTAAGGTGGCCATGCCGCCGCCCACGGCGAAGAGGCCGGTCTTAAAAAATTCCCAGAAAAGCTGCAGGTAAATCATGCCGCCTTCGCCTCCAGATTTTTCAGGATGACCCCCGCCAGGGCCGCGCCGACCACGAACCACACAGGCGAGAGCTTCAAAAACAGCCCGCCCAGAAGCACGACGGCAAAGATTGCCGCCGTCCGCTTATCCACCACGGACTTCTTCAAAAGCTTCATCACGGCGTTGAAAATCAGCACGCAGACGCACACCTGAATGCCTGCGAAGGCATTTTTTACCCACTTGAGGTCCGCGAAGTTGGAGATCAGCCCCGCCAGGATGGAGATGATCACCACCGAGGGGAACACCACCCCCAGAGTTGCCACGATGCCGCCGGCAGCGCCGCCGTACTTCTGGCCGATGAATGTGGCGGTGTTGACGGCGATGATGCCGGGGGTGCACTGGCCGATGGCGTAGTAATCCGTCAGCTCCTCCTCGGTGGCCCAGTGCTTGTTGTCCACCACCTCCCGCTGGAGGATGGGCAGCATCGCCATGCCGCCGCCGAAGGTCATGACCCCCATTTTGGCAAAGGTCCAAAACAGCTCCCAAAGCCCGGAAAATCTGCTTTTCCCGTTCATAAAAACACTCCTTGTCAATCAGGCCCCTAGACCTGGCAAAACGCCTGGGCGGCAGACGCCGCCCGCCTCTTTGCGCCTCATTCGCTGTAGCCCCAAAGGCCCCGGACGGAGACCTCTCCGGAGCGGATGGTCCGCTCCCGGCCGTCCTCCCCCCGGACCACCAGGCTGAACTCCTCGTCCACATCCAGCGCCTGGGCAAGTTCCCGCCCGCCGCCGAAGGGAAGGAGCTGCACCGTTTTCCCCAGGTTTACGCAGTCCCGGCGGTACGCCTCCCGATAGGCCGACAGGTCCCCCGCCAGCAAAGCGGCGTAGGCCCGGTCCAGCTCCTCCAGCAGCGCCGCGGTCAATTGGGGCCGGGACACTGGCTTTCCCAGGGCCTGGAGCAGGGAGATGGCCATTTCCTGGACCTCCGGGGTGAAGTCCCCAGGCCGCTGGCCCACGTTGATTCCAATCCCCAGCACCAGGGATTGAAGCCGCCCCGTCTCCGCCTCCAGGGACATCTCCGTCAGGATGCCGCAGAGCTTTTTCCCCTTCAGGACGGGGTCATTGGGCCATTTCAGCCCCGGACGGGTCCCGCAGACCCGCTCCACGGCGGCGCACACCGCGACCCCCGCCAAGGCCGTCGCCGGCAGCAGGCGCTCCGGCGGCAGCTGGGGCCGGAGCAGCACGGAGAGATAGATGCCCTGGCCCTTGGGGGACTGAAAAGAGCGCTCCATCCGCCCCCGGCCCGCCGTCTGGCTGTCGGCAATGACCGCCGCGCCCCCGGGGGCGCCGGACTGGGCCAGGGCCTTTGCGTAATTGTTGGTGGAGTCCAGCTGGTCAAAACAGAAAAGCTTCCGCCCAATCACGGCCGTCTCGCCCAAAAAGCTCCGGATCTCCGCCTCCGTCAAGGCGTCCGGCGCGGCGCAGAGGCGGTAGCCCAGGCCAGTCCTGGCCTCGATTTCATAGCCCTCCCGCCGCAGGGTGTCCACCGCCTTCCAGATGGCGGCGCGGCTCAACCCCAGGCGGCGGCTCAGCTCCTGCCCGGAGAGGAACGCCTCCTCCCCCCGCAGCAGCGACAAAACCTCATCCCGGCTGCTCATGGAATCCCTCCCTTGTGAAACGGCAATAGTTTAGCACATTTTTTTGCCGCTGTAAATACGCGATTATCCGCCGGAGAGAGTGTCCCGGACCACCAGGGCTGTGCCCGCCGCCAGGGCGTAAGCAATGGCGCGCCTGCGCTCCGCTTTCATCAAATCCCCCCCCCTGTCACGCCATTATACCACCGGCCGCCCCGCCCGGCAAGAGGGACGGCAAAAGCGCCCGGAATCTTCCGATTCCAGGCGCTCCCGCAGGGACAAGGGTCAGCGGGCCTTATCCAAAATCTCCTGATACGTTTCCGGCGGGAATGCGCCGACCTTGCGCTCGAACTCCCGGCCCTGATTCAAAAAGACAACAGTGGGGATGTTCATCACGCCGAAGCGCCGGGCAAGCTCCGGCTCCTCGTCCACATTGACCTTTGCTACCAGAGCCTTGCCCTCATAGCGGACGGACAGATCCTCCATCACCGGCCCCAGCAGCTGGCACGGCCCGCACCAGGAGGCCCAGAAGTCCACCATAGCCAGGGGAGCCGCCTCCATCACAGTGTCAAATTCCGCCGTTTTTACGTGTGTTACCGCCATATTCGTAATCTCCTTTTCGTCTGTGAGTTTTGGGGCTGCCGGAGCCGCCGCATGGGGCAGGCCCGGCAAGCGCTTAACCCTTTTTGGCCTGGAGAAAGGAAGCAGCCCGCTGCCCGGCGATCTGGCCCTCCCCAATGGCCTTGGACACTTGGAGGGGGCCGCCGGTACAGTCCCCGGCGGCAAAAAGGCCGGGGAGGTTCGTGGCCATGTTCCGGTCCACCGCCACATAGCCGCCCTCCACCGCCAGGCCGGGGAACAGCTCCCCCGGGGCCATAGCGGGCCGCAGAAGGAATACACCCTCCACCGCCTCCTCCATACCGTCGCAGGTGACGGACTCCACCTTCTCCCCGCCCTGAATGGAGCTTTGCCTGGGCCGGTCGAAATAGACCACCTGACAGCCAATCTCCTCCAGGAAATCCGCCTCCTTCCGGGCCGAGGGGCTGTAGCCCAGCACCGCCACCCTCCGGCCCCGATAGAGCATGCCGTCGCAGGTGGCGCAGTAGCTCACGCCCCGGCCCAGCAGCTCCGCCTCTCCGGGGAGTTTTTTTCCCCGGGGAACCGCGCCCGCCGCCAGGACCACGGCCCCGCCCTGGACCATGCCGCTGCCCACGCTGACGTACCACTGTTCCCCGGAGCGCAGGGCGCTGAGGGCCTTGCCCTCCTGAAACTCCGCGCCGGCGGAGAGGGCGTGGCCGCGAAGAAGGTCCAGCAGCTCCCGCCCGCTGAGGCCGGGAAGGCCCAGGCAGTTGTCAATCCGCTCCGCCCGCCAGAGAGGGCTTTCCTCCGGGGGATTGGAAACTACCAGAGCCGTTTTTCCCCTGGCCCGGACATTCAGCGCCGCCGAAAGCCCCGCCGGCCCGCCGCCGATCACAATCACATCATAACTTGCCACTCCGGCCGCCTCCTTTTGCCGTTTGCCTTAGTATACCCCGCCGGCGTGGGAATTTACAGGTGTATTTGCAACAAAATTCCGGAGGTGCAGAGGTTCGGGCAGAAAATATCCCACCCCCCGGAACCGCTTTCGGTTGCTTTTGGGGCGGGAATCTGCTACACTAAAGGGGAAGCAGCCCGCTGGGGCGGGACCCCGACGGGCCGCTTCCCTATATTCAAAAAAGCGGCGGCGACGGACCCAGGGGCGGACGCTGCGCGGAGTTGGGGGCGTCTTGGCCGCTTGGGCTATCCTATGCGCCGCCGCCTCCCGCCGCCACCGGGCTTGTGTCCCTTGTCCCGGCCCTTTCGCCGCGATAACAGCAGAAAAGAGGGGCTTTTCATGATCAAAATTGCACCTTCCATCCTCTCCGCCGATTTTGCGAATCTGGAGCGGGATATCCGGCGCATCGACGCTGCCGACTATGTCCATGTGGATGTGATGGACGGCGTCTTCGTCCCCAACATCAGCATTGGAATCCCGGTGGTGAAAGCCATCCGCCCCACCACGAAGCTGCCCCTGGACGTGCACCTGATGATCACCCAGCCCGTGCGCTACGTGGAGCAGTTCTGCGGCGCCGGGGCGGATTTGGTGACGGTCCACGTGGAGGCAGACACGGAGGAGAATATCCACGCCGCCATTGACAAGATCCACGACAAGGGAAAGCGGGCCGGCGTGGTGCTGAAGCCCAAGACCCCCGCCGAGGCGGCGCTGCCCTTCCTGGAAAAGGTGGAGCTGATTCTGGTGATGACGGTGGAGCCGGGCTTTGGCGGGCAGAAATTCATGGAGGATATGATGCCCAAGGTCGCCGCGCTGCGCAGGCTCATTGACGAGAGGAACCCCTCCTGCGAACTGGAGGTGGACGGCGGCGTGGCCCCGGACACCTGCCAAACGTGCATTGACGCGGGAGCCAACGTACTGGTGGCGGGCAGCGCGGTTTACAAGGCGGAGGACATCCCCGCCCGGATCGCGGAGCTGCGGGGGGCCTGATCCCCCGGTGGGACAATCCGGCTCTCTATAGCCGCCCCAGCTCCAAGCCCATGGAGAGGGCGCAGCAAAAAATGGCCTCGTCCTCCAGATATTCGGCCTTCTTCTCCCGGGCCAGGAGGGCGGCCAGGCTCCGGTTCTGTTCCGCCGGCGGCGCGGAGCGGAAGGCATCCCAGTCTGCCTCCAGATCGCAGATGGTCTGGCGGTATTCCCGCGTCTCCAGATAGGGCGCAATCCCCTGCTCCAGGGCGTACCCGTAGAGCGCGTCGAGAAATGCTTTCATGGAATGACCCTCTAACATCTTTTTGGTTTTAACCGTTTGGTTATATTACAACGAATCTTCTTCGCCTTGTCAAGGCTCTGAGGGAACATGATGGAAAGACTGTCTCAAAATTTATTTGCCCTGCGGAAGCAGAGAAAGCTCTCCCGCGAGGCGGTAGCCAGGGCGCTGGAAATGTCCGCTATGACCTGCCAGCGCTATGAAAAAGACCTGCGGGACCCCACGGCCCCGGTCCTGGTCAAGCTGGCCGACTTCTACGGCGTCACCCTGGACCAGCTCGTGGGCCGTGCGCCGCTGCCCGACGGGGCCGGTACTACCGAAGAAGGAGCGTAACCTGACATGGAATTCTTCCCCGCTCCCCTGGAAAAGCTGGTGGAGCAGTTCGCCCGCCTGCCGGGCATCGGCGGCAAGTCCGCCCAGCGGCTTGCCTTTTTCGTCCTGGGCCTTCCGGAGGAGGAGGCCCGGGAATTCGCCGGGGCCATCGTGGACGCCAAGCGCAGCATCACCTGCTGCCCCGTGTGTCAGAACTTCACCAGCGGGGGCCTGTGCCCCATCTGCGCCTCCGCCAAGCGGGACGGGAGCGCGGTCTGCGTGGTGGCGGACCCCCGGGACGTAGCCGCGATCGAGCGCTCCCGGGAATACAACGGCCGCTATCATGTCCTCCACGGCGTCATCTCCCCCATGAACCGCGTGGGGCCGGATGATTTGTCCATCAAGGCCCTGGTGGAGCGGGTGGCCGAAGGCGGCGTGGAGGAGGTCATCATGGCCACCAACCCCGACACGGAGGGGGAGGCCACGGCCATGTACATTGCCCGGCTTTTAAAGCCCTTCGGCGTCCGGGTGACCCGGCTGGCCTACGGCATCCCGGTGGGAGGGCACCTGGAGTTTGCCGACGAGGCCACGCTGACCCGAGCACTGGAAGGCCGGCGGGAGATTTGAAAAACACGCAAAAAGGACTGCCGCGAAAGCGGCAGTCCTTTTTGCGGCTTAAAGCATGGTGTAGAGGATCTTTGCCATTTGGCCCCGTGTAATACTGGCCTGGGGGCGGAAGGTCCCGTCGGCATAGCCGCTGAGGATTCCCTGCGCTGCCATGGTGCGGATATAGAAGGAGGCGTATCCGGGGATTTGGGCCGCGTCAGTGAAGGACAGCTCCGCCAGAGCATAACCCTTGTCCTGGCTCCGGCCGATCATGGCCGCCGCCTGGGTGCGGGTAAGGTTCCCGCTGGGGTTGAAGTACAGCTTCCCGTTCTTCCCGGCGGTGCCGGTGACGACGCCCTCGGCGTATAGCGCCCGGATGGCGGGAAGGGCATGCTCGGGAACCTGATCCAAGTCCGCGAAAGGCAGGGCCGTTTCGGCGTATTTCGCCGGGTTCAGCTTCAGGGCGTTGTAGAGCATCACGGAGAAGTCCAGCCGGGTGAGGAGGCTGTCGGGGCGGAAGGTTCCGTCGTCATAGCCCATGGAGATGCCGTTGTTGTAGAGGAAGTCGCAGTAGTCCGCGCCCCAGTACTCCGCCGTGTCGGTGAATTTGTGCTCCACGCCGTAGGCCGGCGTCTCTACCGAGGTCCGGCCGATGTTGCCGGAGGCGTCCCGGGCGGTGACGGTGACCCGGCTCAGTTCCTGGGTCTCTCCGGGGCCGGGGAGGGACACGGTGAAGCGGCCGGTGGAGGGATCATACTCGCCCAGGGGGGAGCCGTTATAGGCAACCGTCACATCCTCCGCCGGGAGGATGCCGTCCACAGTGTCCGTGATGGAGCCGGTGACGGCCCACGCCTCCTGGTCCAGCTCCGCCGTGATGACGGGAGCGTCGTTGTCCACGATCCCATCAAAGGTGGCGATGACCTGATCGAGGTAAATTGTGCCTGTGCCCGTGCCGCTGATCTCCAGGCCCCGGATGGCGGCGCCTGCGGGCAGGCCGTTTACGGAGACCTGCTTCCAGCCGGACACGTCCAGTGTGGTCAGGGGCAGGACCTGAATTTCCCCGTCGCCAACGCTGTAGAGGAGGGACAGGCTGTTGCCGGAGCCGTTGCTGTCCACCCAGAGGTTCAGCCCGGTGTAGGGTTCTGCCAGCACGGCGGGCTGAGCCGTGGCGTTCCAGCGGGCGGGGCCATTGGCGAGGTCATAGTCCAGCTTGCCGGACCCCTTGCCGAAGCGGACGTAGTTCCCGTTCCGGTTCAGGCTGAAGGAGGCTCCCTCCCCGGAACCCCGGAAAATGGTGGTCTCGCCCTCGAAGTCCTCCAGAGTCTCCAGGTGCTGGGTAGAGACCGTGACGTCGATGGTGGCGCTCTGCGGCCCGGCGGAGACGGTGATCCGCCCGCTGCCCAGGGCGGAGGCGGTAAAGAGGCCCGTCTGGTCAATGGTCCCGATCTCTCCGTCCAGGAACCAGGTAAAGGCCGCCGGGTCCGCCTTCAGGGGCAGGTGCTTGTAGGCGGCGGAGCCGGTGAGCTGGACGGAGGCGCCGGGGGCGACGGTGAGAGTCTGGAGAATGGTGTTGTGCTCGTCTCGGATGGCCACGCCGTCCGGGTTGGCGACGGCGTGGACCACGGTGGAACCCTGGCCCCCGCTGCCCTGGGCGGTGACGGTGATGTCCCCGCCCTCCAGGGGGGTGGTCAGGATGTTGTCCGTCAGGGTCCCGGCGCTGGAAAAGAGTTCATAGCGCTCGTTCATGGGGATGTAGTTCGTGTCGACGGCAGCGGCGGAGAGGAGCACGCTGCTGCCCGCCAGGACGTAGGAGTGGTCGGCACTGACGTAAAAATGGCTGAGCTGGCCGGTGGGCTGGTTGGAAGCCACCAGGAACACCTGGTTGCTCACGGCCCGCTCGCTGCCGTCAGAGGGGACATTGATGCGCTGGGCGGCGTACTCCGTGGGCTTGGTGACGGCCAGGGTGGTGGACCCGCCGCCGTCCAGACAGAGGGCGCTGACGCACCCCAGCTCCACCAGCCGCTGGGCCACCTGGGTCATGGTGGCGCCGATGGAGTGGCCGGATCTCCGGCCGTCGATGGTGTAGAAAATCAGGCTGCCGTCGTAACGCTGGCCCACGGCGGTGCGGGGAGCCGCGCCGTTGGGAAGCCCGCCGGTCACCGCCCCGTTTTCCACCAGGGAGTAGAGGCTGCCCAGGGCGTAGTCCACATCGTTCCAGGACGGGTCGGCGGCGGTGAGGGACACCGTCAGCAGCGTGCCCGCCGGAATGGCCCGGAGGGTGTTCAGGGTCTCCTCTCCGGCCTTGGCGTTGGCGGTGAGGATGATTTGGTTCGACTCCAGGGTGGGGGAGGTTTTCGCCTCCGCCACATGGTCCACCACCGCGGTGAGGAGGCCGCCGATGGAGAGGGTCCCCTCCTGAATCGTACAGACCACGTCCACGCCGGGCTGCGTGCTGCCGGTGGTGCGGGAGGCGTTGAAGTCATAGGTGTAGAGATAGACGCCCGTCTCGGTCCGGGCCTTGTTGACGGCGGCCAGGGGGATGGTTTTTTCCGCCGCCTGGCCGGTGCCGTTGGTGAGAAGGTTTCCCAGTTCGTCGTAGAGAGGGTTCCCCGCCCCGTCGTAGAGCGGCTCGCCGGTGCCGTCCTGGACGGTGTAGCGGGCGGCGGCGGTGAGGCCGGGCTTGCCCAGGATGGCGGTCCCATCGGCCCGGAAGCCGATGGCGTAGTAGCCGCCGTCGCTGGAGCGCAGCTGGCCCTGGGTGACGACGATGCCGATGGGCAGGCCGTTGTTCACGTTATAAAAATCGCCGTTCATGCCGGCGACGACCCGGTAGCCCTGCTCCTCCAGCGCCTTGGCGGTGTTGGAGACGGTGCTGCGGTCGGTGAGCGCGCCGCCATAGGTGACGATGGGCGTCACGCTGGCGTTGGGCGTGTATGTAACCAGGTTTTCCGTCCGGTAGTCGGAGCTGACTGTGCTCCAAAAGACGTTGGTAGAGAGCTGGGTCTGCTGGTTGAGCAGGGTGTCCGCCGCGGTGAGGTCGTCCCCCAGGGCCGGGGAGGCCAGGGCCGGGACTGCCAGCGCACTCAGCAGGGACAGCGCCAGGAGAAGGGAAAGTGCTCTGGGAAAAAGCTGTTTCATAGGGGTCCTCCATCTTGTACAAGCTCGTGGAACATCCTTCCCACCATAGCACAAACAGGGACAAAAGTAAATGACAATTCGTAAACAAAATCCGCCGGAATCCCCAGAATTACCCAGTCTTAGGAGAGAGGCCGGCATGCGGCCGCCTTTCATACCCTCCGCCGACAGGCCGGAACGAGCGGCTATACACCGGTTTCCACGAAATGAACGGCAGAATGGTCCCGGTATTTTTGCTAGGTCCCCTGCCCGCTTTCGCGCAGGTTTCGGCCGTAACATATCCTATGGGGATGTTATCCTTTTTCCGGCAAACCGCGTAGCTGTAGGAACAGGGCTGGCAGTATTTGCTTGTAAAGTGTTCTTCGTAAAAGGCCCGGGCGCCGGCGGCGGCCAGCGGAAACCAGGGCAAAAATGTGTTGACCTCCTCATCGCTGAAAATCTGGTACAGCACCTCCAGGTCGTTTTCCGTAAATTTCCGCAGCAGCAGACGTTTTGTGCGTAGGGGTGGCGTATTCATTGTCTCGATCTCAAATTCTGTCCCGCGCGGGGGCGCGCTGGATTATGCGCGCCTTTTTGAAAATGCCGGGACGCCCGGGAAGGACTCGTTTTTAAAAGGGAATATTTCCGCGCTGGACAAACGGGCGTGCCCGCGCTATCATGGGAGAAACTGCTAAAAAAGGAGGGACGGCTTATGACCGTCACCGTGGACGCCAAGCGCTGCATCGCCTGCGGCATGTGCGCCTATGCCGCGCCGGAGGTTTTCCGCATCGTGGGGAGCGCCTCCGCCGTTATCGCCCAGCCGGAGGGCAAAAACACCCGGGTCCGGGACGCCGCCAACGGCTGCCCGGTCAACGCCATCCGCGTTCTCGAGGGGTAAAGACCCCCGCATTCCCGGAGGAGAACGCGCCCGGGCCTTTCCGCGCCGGGACAGCACGGCGGCAGCGAGGCGTTCGCTTCGCTGCCGCCGCTTTTTCAGGAGCGGTTTGCCTGCTTGATCGACAGGGAGATCCGCTTCTTTTTCTCGTCCACCTCCAGCACGACGACCTTCACCACGTCTCCCACCGTCACCGCCTCCGAGGGGTGCTTGATGAATCGGTCTGCCACCTGGGAGATGTGGACCAGCCCGTCCTGGTGGACGCCGATGTCCACGAAAGCGCCGAAATCGATGACGTTGCGCACCGTCCCCGTCAGGACCATGCCGGGCTTCAGGTCCTTGATCTCCAGCACGTCCGTCCGCAGCACCGGCTTGGGCAGGTCGTCCCGGATATCCCGGCCGGGTTTGAGCAGCTCGCTCACCACGTCCCGCAGGGTGGGCATCCCGACGCCGGCCTCCGACGCCGCCCGCTCCTCACCGTAGGCGGCCACCTGGGCCGGCAGGTCCTGGAGCTTCCCGGCCTTCACGTCCGCCAGGGAGTGGCCGGTCAGCTCCAGAAGCTTCTCCGCTGCGGCATAGCTCTCCGGGTGCACGGCGGTGTTATCCAGCACGGACGGGCTTTCCGGCACCCGGAGGAAGCCCGCGCACTGCTGGAACGCCTTGGGTCCCAGCTTGGGAACCTTCAAAAGCTGCTTGCGGGCGGTGAAGGGGCCGTTCTCCTCCCGGTAGGCCACCAGGTTCTTCGCCGTGGCCGCTGTCAGGCCGGAGACCCGCTGCAAGAGGGCCGGGGACGCGGTGTTCACGTCCACCCCCACGGCGTTGACGCAGTCCTCCACCACGCCGTTGAGGGCCTCGTCCAGCCGCTTGGGAGGACAGTCGTGCTGGTACTGGCCTACGCCGATGGCCTTGGGATCGATCTTCACCAGCTCCGCCAGAGGGTCCTGCAGCCGCCGGGCGATGGACACGGCGGAGCGGAGGTTCACGTCATACTCCGGGAACTCCTCCGCCGCCAGCGGGCTTGCGGAGTACACGGAGGCCCCGGCCTCGGACACGATCATATAGCTGACCGCGGCCCCCTCCCCGTTCACCTGCCGGATCAGTTCCACGGCCATTTGCTCTGTCTCCCGGCTGGCGGTGCCGTTGCCGATGGCGATGTGCTCTACGCCGTGGGTCCGGATCAGCCTGGCCAGGGCGGCGATGGCCTCCCGCTTCTGCCGCTCGCCATAGGTAGGGTAGACCACGGCAGTGTCCAGCACCTTTCCCGTCCCGTCCACCACGGCCACCTTGCACCCCATGCGGTAGCCCGGATCCAGGCCCATGGTCACCTTTCCCTTCACCGGGGGCTGCATGAGCAGGGGCTTCAGATTCAGGGCGAACTGGCCAATGGCCCCCTCGCTGGCCTTTTCCGTGAGGTCCGAGCGGCACTCCCGCTCCAGCGAGGGGAAGAGCAGGCGGTCGTAGGCGTCCTCCGCCGCGGCCTTGACAAACTCCATAGCCCGGCTCCCCGGGACCACCGCCCGGCGGCGCACCGTCCGCAGGGCCAGCTCCCGGTCCAGCTGGACGGAGACCTTCAGCTTCTCCTCTTTCTCCCCCCGGTTGATGGCCAGGACCTGATGGCCCTGCATCCGGCTGAGGGGCTGGGTAAAATCGTAATACAGCCGGTAGACAGTGTCCTCCTCCACGGCGGCCTCACTGCGGAGAGACCCCTGCTTCGCCAGCATGGCGCGCAGGGCCTTGCGCAGCTCCGCGTCGTCGCTGAGCAGCTCCGCCACGATGTCGGAGGCCCCGGCCAGGGCCTCCTCCGCCGTCTCCACGCCCTTTTCGGGGTCCACGTACCTCGCCGCCTCCTCCAGGGGGTCCGGGCAGTCCGCCTCCTGGGCGAAGAGCCGCTCCGCCAGGGGACCCAGCCCCTTCTCCCGGGCGGCGGAGGCCCGGGTCCGGCGCTTTTGCTTATAGGGGCGGTAGAGGTCCTCCACCTCCGCCAGGGTGGCCGCGCCGTCGATGGCGCGGGAGAGTTCCTCGGTGAGCTTTCCCTGCCCGGCGATGGCGTTTTTCACGCTCTCCCGCCGCTCCTGGAGGCCCCGGAGGTAGCCCAGCCGCTCCTCTAAATTCCGGAGGGTGGTGTCGTCCATGGCCCCGTGCAGCTCCTTGCGGTAGCGGGCGATGAAGGGAATGGTGTTGCCCTCGTCCAGCAGGCGGACGACGTTGCTTACGTACTGGGCGGGCTGGTTCAGCTCCTGGGAGAGCTGGGTGATGATCGATTCCATAAACAGCCTCCTGTCCGTCAGCCCTGGAGGGCTGCGATTTTCGCGTCCACGGCCCGCATGGTCTTGCGGAGGAAAATAACGCTCAGCACCAGGGACACCAGCTCCGAGATGGGGAAGCAGAACCACACCAAGTCCAAAATCCCCGTCTGCGCCAGCAGCCACGCCGCCGGCAGCAGAGCCACCAGCTGGCGGCAGACCGAGCAGATCAGCGTGTAGACCGGGTTGCCGATGGCCTGGCAGACGGACCCGGCGATGATGTCAAAGCCCGCCAGCAGGAAGGAATAGCTGATGACCCGCAGGGCCACGGTGCCGATGCGCAGCATTTCCTCCGAGGGAGAGAAGAAGCCCAGCAGCGTGCCGGGGATCAGGTTGAAGGCCGCGCAGCCCGCCACCATAATCACCGTGGCCGTGGCGGCGGTGAGCTTGAAGGTCTGGCGCACCCGGTCCAGCCGGGCCGCGCCGTAATTATAGGAGATGATGGGGACCATGCCGTTGTTCAGGCCGAAGACCGGCATGAAGATGAAGCTCTGAAGCTTAAAATAGGCCCCGAACACCGCCGTGGCCGTGTCGGTGAAGGAGATCAGGATTTTGTTCATGCCGAAGGTCATGACCGAGCCGATGGACTGCATGATGATGGAGGGCAGCCCCACGCGGTAGATCTCCCGGACGATGGCCCGGTCGGGGCGGATGGCGCGGAGGCGGAGGTGGATGTCCTTGTTGAATTTCAGGTTCATCCACAATCCGATGAAAGCAGCTACGATCTGTCCCAGCACCGTGGCAGCGGCGGCGCCCGCCACCTCCATCCGGGGGAATCCGAAGAGGCCGAAGATCAAAATGGGGTCCATGATGATGTTGATCACTGCGCCGATGAGCTGGGTGATCATGGAGTAGACCGTCCGGCCGGTGGACTGGAGCAGCCGCTCAAAGCAGAACTGGCTGAAAATGCCGATGGAAAGCCCCAGGCAGATGCGGGCGTACTCCGTTCCGTAATCGACGATGGGGGCGATGTCCGTCTGGGCCAGGAAAAAGGGCCGGGCCAGCAAAAAGCCGCACGCCCCGAACACCACGGCGCTGAGGAGGAAGACGAAGATGCCGGTGTTGGCGGCCTGGTCGGCCTGGTCCTGCCGCTTCTCGCCCAGGGACCGGGAGAGCAGGGCATTCATGCCCACGCCGGTGCCGCCGCCCACGGCGATCATGAGGTTCTGAAGGGGGAAGGCCAGGGAGACGGCGTTCAGCGCGTCCTGGCTGATCCTGGCGACGAAGATGCTGTCCACCACGTTGTAGAGGGCCTGGACCAGCATGGAGATCATCATGGGCACGGCCATGCCCGCCAGGAGGGGGCCGATGGGCATGGTCCCCATCTTATTCTCTCCCGCACCAGGAGAGGCTGATTGCATTTTGTTGTTATTCATCTATATATTCCTTTCTGTATATGCAAAGGGGGGACGCCCGGCGCGGCCGGAGGGGAGGCGCGTCCCAAAAAGCAGAGCGCGGCAGGGTTCCCCCGCGGGAGGGGCCGGAACTTTCCGCGAAAAAGGACGCGGCCGGCCAGCCGCGCCTTTTGGAACCGGGGTGCGGGGGATCAGGGTTCAAGGGGAGCCTTGGGAGGCGGGGGCAGCACCGGGCGCCCCCCCTTGCGGCGGCAAAGCCAAAGGGGGTCATTTTTTCAGCTCTCCTGTGGCCAACTGGGTCAGATAGGCGTTTAAAAAGCCGTCCAGGTCCCCGTCCATCACGCCGTCGATGTTGGAGGTCTCGAAGCTGGTCCGGGTATCCTTCACCATCTGATAGGGCATGAAGACATAGGAGCGGATCTGGCTGCCCCACTCGATCTTCATCTGCACGCCCTTGATGTCGGAGATTTTCTCCGCGTGCTGCTGGGCTTTCAGCTCCAGGAGCTTGGCCCGGAGCATCTTCATGCAGTTGTCCTTGTTTTGGAACTGGCTGCGCTCCTGCTGGCTGGCAACCACGATGCCGGTGGGCTTGTGGATGAGCCGCACGGCGGAGGAGGTCTTGTTGATGTGCGGGCCCCCCGCCCCGGAGGAGCGGTACACCTGCCGCTCGATGTCCTCGTCCCGGATATCCACCTCCACGCTGTCGTCCAGCTCGGGCATGACCTCCACCGCGCC
>JAAVYM010000098.1 GCA_022791135.1 Oscillibacter sp. | reverse complement strand
CGGGTCAGGCAGATGCGGATGGCCCGGTAGCCCAGGGCGGGGTTCTCCTCCTTCTCCAGCTCGAAGTAGTCCGCCTGTTTGTCCGCGCCGATGTCCAGGGTGCGGATGATGACCTTTTTCCCGGCCATGGTCTCCACCACCCGCTTGTAGAGCATGAACTGCTGGTCCTCGCTGGGGTAGTCCTGGGAGTCCAGGTAGATAAACTCGCTGCGGAACAGGCCGATGCCCTGGGCATCGTTCTGGAGGACCAGGCCGACGTCCCCGGCGTTGCCGATGTTGGCATAGACCTTGATCTCCCTGCCGTCCAAGGTGATGTTGGGCTTTTTTTTCAGGCTCTGGAGGAGGGCCTCCTGCTTGAGATCGTTGGAGCGCTTTTCCTCCATAGTGGCCAGCAGCTCGGCGGCAGGTTCGATATAGATGCAGTGGTTGTAGCCGTCCAGAATCGCCAGCTTGCCGTCCCAGTCATCCTGGAAGTCCACGCCCACCAGGGCGGGGATGTTCATGGTGCGGGCCAGGATGGCGGTGTGGCTGTTGGAGGAGCCGTGGCGGGTGATAAAGCCCAGCAGCTTGCTCTTGTCCAGCTGGACCGTCTCGCTGGGCGTGAGGTCGTCCGCCACCAGGATGGCGGGCTGGTCGGCCATCATATCCTCGTCGTCCCGGCCCAGAAGGACGTTGACCACCCGGCGGGAGATATCCTTCACATCGGCGGCCCGGGCGCGCATGTACTCATCCTCCATGGCGGCAAAGGCGGCGGAAAAATTCTCCCCGGTGGTGGAAGCGGCGTACTCCGCCGTGGCGCCCTGGGTCTCGATGATGCCCTTGACGGCGTCCAGGTAGTCGTCGTCGTCCAGCATCATCTGGTGAATCTCGAAAATGGCGGCGTTGTCCTCGCCCACCTCCTCCAGCGCCTTGTCGTACAGCTCGCCCAGCTGTTCCTGGGCCTTCAGGCGGGCCGCGTCGAAGCGGGCGTACTCCTCCTCGGGGGTGAGGGTGGAGGTGACGGCGGTCTGGGTCTCCTCCTTTTTATAAATGCGGAGAGGACCGATGGCAATGCCGTTGAGAATGGATTTCCCGGTTGCTACCTGCATGGCTGTTTCCTCCCTGCGGCCTTACATGTTATCCTTGCAGAACTGCTCCATGGCGGCGGCGCTGGCAGCCTCGTCCCCGCCCTCAATCGTGAAGGTAATGGTCTCGCCGGTCTTGACGCCCAGGCCCATGACGGCCATCAGCTTTGTAGCGGCGGCGGACTTTTCGCCCTTGGTGATGGTGACAGTGCTGTCCAGGGCCTTGGCAGCCTTCGCCAGGAGGCCGGCGGGACGGGCGTGGATGCCGACAGGATCGGTGATGGTATACGTGAACTGTTTCATGAGGCGACTTCCTTTCTGATCGTGGTGGCCGGAGCACGCCGGCGTTCTGACCCTAGGATACCACGTTCCCGGCTCTTTTGCAATTGTTATTTAATCGTTTACCCAATTTCCTCCCAGGGCTTTGCCAGGAAAGCGGCAAAATTCCGGGGCGCGCCCCTTTTTTCGCCGGGTCCGGCGGTCCGGCGGCGGAATTTCGCCGGTTCTTCGGACAAAAAAGGGCATGGCGGCGCACTCTGCCGTCATACCCTCTTGTATTCGGATGCCAAACCGCCCCTCAGTCCCGCAGCAGCCATGCAAAGCCGTTGGGCCACAGCTCCACGCTGTGAAGGCCGTCATAGCGGTTTCCGTACATCAGCTCGGTATAGGAGCCGTCCCGGGGGAGGGAGGCGCGGACAAACCCGCCGCTGAAGTTGAACAGGCAGACCAGCTCCCGGCCCTCCGTCCTCCGGCAAAGGGCCAGGACATGGCGGCTGCCGCTGTCCTCCACCGCTACGTCCGCCCGGGCGTCGAAGCAGGGTTCCTCCGCCCGAAGGGCCTCCAGGCGGAGAAGGCCCTGGAAGAGCTTGCCCTGGAGAGTCTCCGGGTCCGCCCGCCGGGCTGCCAGGTCCCAGCGGAAGTCCCCCCGGTGGAGGTAACGGCTGTCCTCCCGCTTGTCCGGGTCGTCGCGATAGGACCAGTCGTTCAGCTGTCCAACCTCGTCGCCGCTGTAGGTCACCGGGATGCCGCTTTGGGACAGCATCCAGGCGTGGAGCGTCAGGTCGCAGGCCACGGCCCGCTCCAGCCGGACAGGGTCCTGCCCCGCCGCCTCCACACCGCACAGCGACGCGGCGGTACCGCACAGCCGCGCGTCCCCCAGGCGGGGGTCGTCGTTGTACAGCTCGCCCCGGCTGGGGCTGCCCGGCCATTTGCCGGTGAAGTAGTCGTTGAGGTACTTCTTGTGGGCCACCTCCTCCAGGCCGCAGTTCTCCCGCAGCCAGGGGTAGTCCAGGCCCCAGCCGATGTCGTCGTGACAGCGGAGGTAGTTCAAAAACAAGAAGTCCTTGGGCAGGCCGCAGAGGATCTCCATCTGCCGCTTGAGCAGCGACACGTCACCAGTGGCCAGGGTGTGCCAGGTGGTGGCCATGGTGGTGACGTTGTAGAGCATGTGGCACTCGGGCTTTTCCGGCGTGCCGAAATAGGGCGCCACCTTG
>JAAVYM010000097.1 GCA_022791135.1 Oscillibacter sp. | reverse complement strand
CCTGAATCAGCACGGTCTTGCCCACGCCGGCGCCGCCGAACAGGCCGATTTTCCCTCCCCGGGGATACGGCTCCAGCAGGTCGATGACCTTGATGCCGGTCTCCAGGATCTCCACCGCCGGACTCTGCTCGTCAAAAGCCGGCGGGCGGCGGTAGATGCTCCGGGTGGGCGTGCCCTCGGGCACGGGACCCTCCCCGTCGATGGGCTGACCCAGGACGTTGAACATCCGCCCCAGGGTGGCCGTGCCCACAGGCACCTCGATGGTCTTCTCCGGCACGTCCACGGCCAAGCCCCGGGCCAGGCCCTCGCTGGGGGAGAGCATGATGCAGCGCACCACGTTCTTCCCGATATGCTGGGCCACCTCCATCACCCGCAAGGCGCCGTCCTTCTCCACGGTCAGCTCCTCCCGCAGCTTGGGAAGGGCGCCGTCCGGAATTTCCACATCAATGACCGGTCCGGATATCTGTACAATAATTCCCCGTTCCAAATTCCCTACCTCCCCTTTTTCTGCCGCTGGGCCCTGGCCCCGGCGGAAATCTCGGTGATCTCCTGGGTAATGGCCGCCTGCCGCACCCGGTTGTACTGGAGGGACAGCTCCCCCAGCAGCTTCTCCGCGTTTCGGTTGGCATTGTCCATAGCGCTCATGCGGGCGTTTTGCTCACAGCAAAAGCTGTCGATCAGCGCACTGTAGATGAAGCCGGTCACATAGCTGTGCATAATGCTGTTCAGCACGTCCTTCACATCCGGGTAAAATTCATAGCGCTCCGTCATCGCGCCCTCCGCGGCCGGAGTTCCGGCAAAGTGCGTCCGGTGAAAGGGCAGCAGCCGGGCCGCCCGGGCCTGGAAGCTCATGGCGCTCTCCATATCAGTGTAAATGACGAAGATTTCCTTCAGCTCCCCCCGGTCAAAGCCGCTCATCAGCAGGGCGCTGATCTCCCTGGCCCGTGCCATGGTGGGATTCTGGGCGGTGTAGAGGAAACTGTGCTCAATGGGGATCTTTCTCTGGTCGAAAAAGCGCCGCCCATACTCCCCAACGACGAAGAGCTTCGTGTCCGGGTGGCGCTCCAGCAGCTGCTGGGCCTCCCGAATGGCGTTTTGGTTATAGGCCCCCGCCAGTCCCTTGTCCGCGGTGATGACGAGGCAGCCGTAGGTCCCCTCCAGAGGCGCATCGTTTCCCACGGGGTAAAAATAATGGCTGTCCACCCGATAAGCCGTGTGGAAAATGCGCTTGATCTCTCCCCGGAGGGCCTCGAAGTAGGGCCGGGTCTGCTCCAGCTCCTGCCGGGCCTTCTGGAGCTTTGTAGAGGCGATGAGGTACATGGCGTTGGTGATCTTCCGGGTCTCGCCCACGCTCTCGATGTGGGACTTGATCTCCTTCGTTCCCGCCATGTCAGCCGCCCCGCTTCCCGGCGTACCGCTCCAGCGCCTCCCGGGCCGCGCCGGCGATCTCCGCCCGGTCGTCCTCCGTCAGCTGGCCAGTGAGATCGATCCGGCTGCAAAGGTCCGGGATCTCCTCCTCCACGGCTGCCAGCAAACTGGCGCGGAAGGCGTCCATCTCCTCCAGCGGCACGTCCTGCATCACATGGGCCATGGCGGCCACCAGGACGATGACCTGCTGGTGCTGGGACAGCGGAGCGTACCGGGGCTGGCGCAGCAGGCGCATCAGACCCTGACCGTAAGCGAGCTGGCGCTTTGTCGCGTCGTCCAGGTCGCTGGAGAACTGGGTAAAGACCTCCATCTCCCGATACTGGGCCAAATCCAGCCGGATGGCCCCGGCGGCGGAGCGCATGGCCTTGGTCTGGGCCGCGCCGCCCACCCGGGAGACGGACAATCCCACGTTGACAGCGGGCCGCTGGCCCGCGAAGAACAAATCACTCTCCAAGAAAATCTGTCCGTCGGTGATGGAGATGATGTTGGTCGGGATATAGGCGGACACATCTCCCGCCTGGGTCTCCACGATGGGCAGTGCGGTCATGCTACCGCCGCCCAGCTCGCCGGAGGGGTGGGCGGCCCGCTCCAGCAGCCGGGAGTGGAGGTAGAACACGTCGCCAGGATAGGCCTCCCGCCCCGGAGAGCGCTCCATCAGCAGGCTGAGAGTCCGATAGGCAATCGCGTGCTTGCTCAAATCGTCATAGACGATCAGCACGTCCCGGCCCTGGCGCATGAAATACTCCGCCAGGGCGCAGCCCGCATAGGGCGCGATGTACTGTAACGCCGCAGAGGCCCCCGCCGGGGCATTGATGACGGTGGTATAGTCCATGGCCCCCCGCTGGCTGAGGTTCTCCACAATCTGGGCCACGGAGCCGGTCTTCTGCCCAATGGCCACATAGATGCACACCACGTCCTTCCCCTTTTGGTTCAGGATGGTGTCCAGGGCAATGGCGGTTTTGCCGGTCTGGCGGTCGCCGATGATCAGCTCCCGCTGGCCCCGGCCGATGGGAAACATGGAGTCGATGGCGAGAAGGCCCGTCTCCATGGGGGCGTTTACCGGCTGGCGGTCCAGGATGCCCGGGGCCGGGGACTCGATGGGGCGGTATGCCTCGGCAGCAATCTTTCCCTTTCCGTCCACAGGGATTCCCAGGGCATCCACCACCCGGCCCAAAAACGCCTCTCCCACCGGCATACCGGCGGTTTTCAGCGTCCGGCGCACCATGCTGCCGGCGGAGACATCCTCGCTGGTGCTGAAGAGGATGCAGCTCACGCTGTCCCGGCGCAGGTCCTGCACCATGCCCTTGACTCCGGAGGCAAACACCAAAATCTCCCCGTACTGAACATGGTCCAGACCGGTGACGGTGGCGATCTCGCCGTCCACCGCGCTCACCTCGCCGATTTCCTCCGACACGGCGGCAATGTTCCAGTCCTCCACCGCCTGGCGCATCAGGGGAAGGATGTCGTTCGACCCGGCCTCCAGCGTCCGGAGGTAATCCCGGAACTGCCGGACCCGGCCCTGAAGGGTCCAGTCATACACGTCGGACCCCACCTGGAGTCGGAAGCCCCCGCGAAGGGTCTCGTCCTGCTCCCAGCGGAGGGGAACTTTCCGCCGGTACTTCTCCGCAAGGAACTTCTCAAACCGGCGCAGCTGCTCCTCCGTGGGGCGGGCAGAGCTGCGCAGCTCCGCTTTCAGCGCGGCCCTACTGTTTCTCATGGGATTCGCCTCCCTCCGCCAGGTCCAAGAACTGGTCGAAGAGGTCCACATCCGCCTTCACCGCCAGCTTTTTCACCGCCTCCACCGTCAGCTCCCGCAGCTCCCGCTGAGAATCCTTGATGATGCGCTCCCGGCTGCTGGCGGCCTCTTCCTTGGCCTTGGCAACGATCTGCTTGGCCTGGGCCATCTGCTCCTCCACGGATTGCTGCACCGCGGCCTGAGCCTTGGCCCTGGCCTGGTGGATTTCCTCCTCCGCGCCGTCCAGCTTGGCCTGGTAGGCAGCCTTCAGCTCCTCCGCCTCCCGGAGCTTCCCGGCGGCCTGCTCATCCAGCTCCCGGTAATAGGCCTCCCGCTTTTCCATAAACTGCTTCACTGGCTTATACAGCAGGAAATACAGCCCGCCGGTGAGGATCGCCAGGTTCATCCAATGCAGCAAGATCTGCTGCCAATCAATATTCAGGGGGATATTCACAGCCTCCACCTGCCTTACAATACGAAGATAATGAGGATAACCACCAGCAGCGCGTAGATGATTGCCGTCTCGATAAAGACCAGGCCAAGCATCAGCGTCGTGCGGATCTTACCCTCAGCCTCCGGCTGGCGGCCGATGCTCTCCGCGGCCTTGCCGGAGGCGATGCCCATGCCCACCGCGCCGCCGGCGGCGGCCAGGCCCACGGCCAGGGCGGATGCCAGGGCCTTCCAGCTGGTGGTGCCGGCCTCGGCCATCGCCTCGGTCTGGGCAGCGTCGCTGCCGCCCTCTGTCTCCGCGGCAAAGGCGGGCACGGCCAGCGCCAGGGCCAGCAGCAGAACCAGGCCCAGAATGTTCATCTTCTTCAACAGCGTATTCATGACAGAAAACCTCCGATTATGTAATAGTCTGCGCCGCAAACTTCAGCGCTTTTCCTTGGGCGGCGTGCGCTCAGATACCTCGCCATAGTACAGCGCCGTCAGCATAGTCAGCACGTAAGCTTGAATCAGCGCATGGAGCAGGGTGAACATCACGCCCACGATTACGGGGAGCACAAAGCTCAAATTCACGTAGTAATACACCAGCTCCGTCACCAGCAGCCCGCTCAGCAGCGCGCCGAACAGGCGGAAGCTCATGGAGATGGGCAGGGAGAACTCCTTGAGGGTCTTGCCAATGCCCTTGACGCCGTTCCCGGCGATGCCGCCGGAGAGGATCACCAAATAGGAAAGGGTTCCCATGGCAATGGCGGCATTGACGTCGGACAGGGGAGCCGGCAGGGTGACCGGGTGGCCGTGAACCGTCACAGCCTGAAGACCCACCAGCTCAAACAGCGTCCCCACAAAGATATAGGCCCCGGCGGCAAAGATATAGGCCCCGACGAAGCCATAGCGGTGAGGACTGCTGCTTCTGGCCATGCCGCTGAATAGTCCCACGGCCTCCTCCAGCACCATCTGGAGCTTCCCCGGCGTGTAGCGGAAGCGGGGAATGGCAAATATGCGGATACATGCGGCGGCGGCCAGCAGGAGCAGCGTCACGGTAAACGCGGAAATCAACCCCGGGTTCACGGCCTTTACCCCGAAGAGGCTGACCTGGTTGATGTCGTGGAGCACCGCGTCCCGCATCGCCTCCTTCACGGTCTCGGTCCGGCCTTCGGAACCAGCCAGCAGTGCGCCGGCCAGCAGCACCGCAACCACTCCCAGCCATAGCACCAAGCCTTTTTTGTGTTTTTTCAACAGCGCATCCCTTCTCTCCATATTTTGGCGCATCCACCCGTCGGATACGCCGGTCGATTTGGTACGCTTTGATTATAGTCTCTTCACTGGGATTGTCAAGACGGCATAGCGCCGGAACGCCTGTGTATTTTCTTTCACTTTCCGATTGTTCAGCACTTTTAACGGCTTCTTTATATTCCCTCCGGGAAAGCGCTCCCCCTGCTCAAGGGCATTTAAACCCCTTCCGCCCTCGAGACGGCCCCCACAGCCCCTGTTTACAGGCCACCCTGCAAAAGCAGGGACAGCCGCACCCGCGGCCATCCCTGCTTTCAACAACGTTTTTATAAACTCAAATAAATCTGCGTATAAATACCCACGAAATGCAGAACCGCCCCCGCCAGGACGAAAACGTGCCAAATACAGTGGTTGTACTTCCTCTTTCCGGCAAAGGGGATCATACCCAGGGTATACGCCAGTCCTCCCGCGAAAATAAACCACAGCAGCGTCCGGCTCCGAAGGTACATCTGGGGCAGGAACGCAAGCCCGCTCCAGCCGATAAGAAAATACAGGGTAAAATGCAGCGCCCGCCAGCGGCCTGGGCCGAAGGCGGCAACCAGGGTCACGCCGGCCAAAATCACCGCCCACTGAAGGCAGAAAAGGACCGCCCCCAGCCTTCCGCCCAAATACAGCAGCAAAATTGGGGCAAACGTCCCGCCAATCAGCAGGTAGATGGACGTATAGTCGAACCGGCGGCAGACCCGCTTGGCCCTGGAGCCGGTGGGCATCGCATGGTACACGCAGCTCATCAGCATCATCACCACCATGCTGATTCCGTAAAAGCAGGAGGCCAGGACCTCCATTCCCCCGCCGGAGTGGAGCAGCAGCAGCGTCAGCGCCGCCGCCGCGCCCACGGCCCCCAGACCATGGCTCACGGCGTTGAAAAGCTCCTCCCCCGCACTCAGCCGCGGCGGCTCATTTCGGGCCTGTACCCTTGCCCGGCGCACCGCCTTCAATCGGGCGCGCTGCATCTGTTGTTTTGTCAAAACGGCCTCCATGTAAACTCCTCTCCAGCTCGGGCTGTCTATCCGCTATCGTCAAATATGATTTTTAATATTATATTATACGATTTTCTTTTTTATTGCAAGTAGTTTTTGCAAAACAGTTTTTACTATTCTATAAGTTTGGTATTTTAGCACAACTTTCAAGAAAAATCCTCGTCATAATTGCCAAAATTCTCCCCCATATCCACCCTCCGTTCCCCATTCTCTCTTTTGTACTTTACTTTTCAGAACGGTTGTTCTATAATAAGTGCAGTCTGTTGCCGGAGAGAGGAGGATGCCCATGCGGGCAAAGCAAATCAGCTGCTGTTTCACAGGCCACCGCCCGGAGAAGCTGCCCTGGCGCTATAATGAAGAAGACCCCCACTGCCTCTCTTTGAAGCGCCGCATCGCCGACGCGGTGGAAGCCGCCTATCAGGAGGGCTACCGCCATTTTCTCTGCGGCATGGCCCTGGGCTGCGACCACTATTTTTGCGAATGCGTCCTGGCCCTGCGAAACGCCCATCCGGACGTCAGCGTCGAGGCTGCGATTCCCTGTCCCACCCAGGCCGGCGGCTGGACCCCAGACCAGCGCAGGCGCTACCGGCAGCTGGTGGACGCCTGCGATTACGAGACGCTCGTCTCCTCCCGTTACACCTCTTTTTGCATGCAGCGGCGGGACCGGTACATGGTGGACCACGCCTCCCTTCTCATCGCCGCCTTCGACGGCACCCCTGGCGGCACCCGCTACACCATAGAGTACGCCCTGAGCCGCAGGGTCTCCATTGTGGACCTGCCCCTCGTTTTATAGCCTGCCGCCTTCGATCGCGGCAAACGTGCAAAGGACCGCCTAACGCCTCCAGCCAACCGCCGGACAGCCTGCCCCACGGATCTTCCACCCTGCTCACTACTGCCTGTTCTCATAAGAAAAATGCGCGGATTTTTGAGCAAATATTTGCCGGAAAGACGCGTATTTTGCTTTTTGTGAACAGGTCCAAGAAAAGCGCCCTGAAAAATTCAGGACGCTTTTCGCATATTCCGCCGCCTTCGGCAAATCATAAGCCTGGAAAGTTTCAGGCTGGCTTGCGCCGGCCTTTTCGAGGGAGGCGGCTTCACATGTTCTCAAAGCGCACGGACCTGGCCCTGGAGGCCCGGGAACTCTGGCAGGAGTCCACACAGAAAACCACCCGGCTCTCCGGTGTCAAGGCCGCGAAATCCAAGGAGGAGGGCTACCCGGTGACCCGCGTAGATATCCTGGACCGCCGGGGAGAGGAGGCCCTGGGCAAACCCCAGGGCAGCTATCTCACCATCGACCTCTCCTCCTTCTGGCAGCGGAAGGCCGATTTTTTTGAGCGGGCTGTCCGGGCAGTGGGCAGCCAGCTGAAGGCCATGCTCCCCGCCGACGGCCCCGCCCTGGTGGTGGGCCTGGGCAACGCCGCCATGACCCCGGACGCCATCGGCCCCTTGGCGGCGGACAGCGTGCTGGTCACCCGGCATCTCATCGCCGCCATGCCCAAGCACTTCTCCGGCTTCCGTCCGGTGGCGGTGTTCCGGGCCGGGGTGCTGGGCACCACCGGCGTGGAGTCCGCCGAGTCCGTCCGGGGCCTGGTAGAGCAGGTGAAGCCCACCCTGGTCATCGCCATCGACGCCCTGGCCGCCCGGCGGGTAAACCGGATGTGCGCCACGATCCAGCTCAGCGACACCGGCATCGTCCCCGGCTCCGGCGTGGGGAACCACCGGGCGGCACTGAACCGGGAAACCCTTGGTGTGCCGGTATTTTCCGTGGGCGTACCCACAGTGGTGGACGCCGCCACGCTGGCGGCGGACCTTCTGGAGGAGGCAGGCATCCCGGAGCTGGACGAAACCCGCCTCCGCCACGGCCGCCAGCCCCTGATGGTCACCACCCGGGATGTGGACCAGCAGGTCCGGGACCTGAGCAAGGTGGTGGGTTACGGGGTCAACTGGGCCTTGCAGGACCTGGAGATCGAGGAGATCAACGCCCTTCTCTCCTGACGCTCACGTCCCGGCGGCCCCTAAAAGCCAAAAGCCCCCGGCGGATTGTTCCGCCGGGGGCTTTGCCGTTCATTTCCGCTATTCCGTCATCTGCTCCAGCGCGCTCTTGGCAGCGGACTGCTCGGCCTCCTTTTTGCTGTGGCCGGAGCCGGAGCCGATGGACTCGCCGTTCAGCAGCACCTCCGCCGTAAAGGTCTTGGCGTGGTCCGGGCCGTGCTCCCCCACCATGCGGTAGGTCAAAACCTGGTCCGCCTGCCGCTGAACCAGCTCCTGGAGGGCCGTCTTATAGTCCCGGCGGCGTTCCTCCACCTCTTCTTCCCGCTCCGCGTCCAGAAGGCAGCGGTGAATCAGAGCCGAAGCGGCCTGAATGCCGCCGTCCAGGTACACCGCCGCAAACACCGCCTCCGTGGCGTCCGCCAGGATGGAGGTCCTGGTCCGGCCCCCGCCGGACTCCTCGCCCCGGCCCAGCCACAAAAAAGCGCCCAGATTCAGCTTCCGGGCCACCTCATAGAGGCTCTGCTCGCAGACCAGGGCCGCCCGGATGCGGGTCAAATCCCCCTCCGGAAGGTCCGGATGCTGGGCGAAGAGAAATTCCGCCGTCACGAAGCCCAGCACGGAATCCCCCAAAAACTCCAGCCGCTCGTTGCTGGAGAGGCGGTCCGCCCGATGCTCGTTGGCATAGGAGCTGTGGCACAAAGCCTCTTCCAGCAGGGCCGGGTTTTGAAAGGCGTAATCCAGTTTTTTCTCCAGTTCCTTCATAGCGGTACTCTCCGGGAGGACGCGCACGCAGAGCGTCTCCCTCTCCTTCGCCTATGGGCGTTTCATTTATTCAGCTTTCCGGCCAGATAGTTCACCGCGTCGCCCACGGTTTTCAGGCCGCCCAGCTCTTCTTCCTCGATCTCGCCGACCTCGAACTCCTCCTCCATGGCCATGACCAGCTCCACCAGGTCCACGGAGTCCGCGCCCAGATCTCCTTCGAAGGCGGTGTCCATGGTGATCTCCTCCGGATCCTTGGCGAACTGCTCCGCCACCAGTTCCCGCAGCACTTTGAGAATCTCTTCGTTTGACATTGCCCGTTCACTCCTCACTCAACTTGGCCTCAGCCAATAGTCTTTTTACGAAGCCTATCATACGCAACTGCTGCCGCGCTGTCAAGGGGCATCCGGCAATTTTTGCCCATCGACCTTCATCAGCTCAATGTTTTTCTGGATGTCGTCGATAAAACCGCTGGCAGCGTACTCCTCCGCCCGAAGGATGGCGTTGCGGATAGCCCGGGCATCGGAGGAACCGTGGGCCTTGATAACGGGCTTGGAGATCCCCAGAAAGGGGGTTCCTCCCACCTCGCTGGGGTCCAGCATCCGCTTCATCTCTGCCAGATCCCCCTTCACCAGTCCCGCCGCGATCTTGGTCCTGGTGCTGGAGAGGAACACCTTCTTCAGTTCCTTCAGCAAAAACTTGCTGGTTCCCTCCAGGGATTTCAGCATGACGTTGCCGGAAAAACCGTCGGTCACCAGCACGTCGGCTCCGCCCAGCATCGCGTCCCCGGCCTCCAGGTTGCCCACGAAGCGCAGCCGCCCGGCCTTCCCCGCCGCCGCCAGCAGCGTATGGGCCTCCTGGCGGAGCTGGTCGCCCTTTTCCGCCTCCGCGCCGATGTTCAGCAGAGCCACCCGGGGCTGCTCCACGCCCAGCATCCGCTTGGCATAATAGCTCCCCAAATAGGCGAACTGGAGGAGGTATTCCGGCGTGCACTCGGCGTTGGCCCCGCAGTCGCACAGCAGCATCCGCCCCTCCGCCGTGGGCAGCACCGGCCCCATCGCCGCCCGGCGGATGCCCCGGATGCGCTTGACCACCAGGGTGGCCCCGGCCAGCAGCGCCCCCGTAGAGCCGGCAGAGACGAAGGCGTCCCCCTCTCCGCTTTTCAGCAGGTTCAGCCCCACGGTCAGGGAGGAGTCCTTTTTCCGCTTGAAGGCGGTGGCGGGATCGTCGGAGATCTCCACCACCTCGGAAGCGTCCCGGACTTCCACCCCGGCAGGCAGGTTTTTCTCCCCGCTGGCCTCCACGGCCTTCAGGATCTCCGCCATGCGTCCCACCAGGATCAAGTCCGTGCCGTATTCCTTATGGGCCTCCAGCGCCCCCTGGACGATGGCCTGTGGGGCATTGTCTCCGCCCATGGCGTCCAGAATGATCTTCATGCTTAACCCTCCCTTTGTTTCTCTGCGTTGTTCTCCTACGGCAGCACGGCTTCCCGCAGCCCCTCGATGATTTCCAGGGACCGCCGGGACAGCTCCGCATTTTTGTTGCGTTTTCCCCTGACGCGGCGGTCCAAGGGCGGCATAATGCCGAAATTGATGTTCATCGGCTGGAAGGCCGTCACAGACTGGTTGGATATGTACAGGCCCAGCGCCCCGATGGCGGTCTCCTGGGGGAAGTTCACCGGAGGAAGTCCCCAGAGCCTTCTGGCCGTCTCCACTCCCACCAAAAAGCCGCTGGCGGCGGACTCCACATAGCCCTCCACCCCGGTCATCTGCCCGGCGAAGGAAATCCTGGGTTCGGCCTTGAGCCGGTAGTACCGGTCCAGCAGCCTGGGGGAGTTCAGGAACGTATTCCGGTGCATCACCCCATAGCGGACAAACTCCGCATCATGGAGCGCGGGGATCATGGAGAAGACCCGCCGCTGCTCCGGGAAGCGCAGGTGGGTCTGGAAGCCCACCAGGTTATAGATGCTCCCCTCCTGGTTGTCCCGGCGCAGCTGCACCACGGCATAGGGTTCCCGTCCCGTCCGCGGGTCCTTGAGGCCCCGGGGCTTCAGCGGCCCATAGCACAGCGTCTCCCGGCCCCGCCGGGCCATGACCTCCACAGGCATGCAGCCCTCGAAGACCATCTTGTCCTCAAAGCCGTGGACCTCCGCCTCCTGGGCGGTGGTCAGGGCCTGCCAGAAGGCGCCGTACTCCTCCTCGGTCATGGGGCAGTTGACATAATCCGCCGTCCCCCGGTCGTACCGGGACCCCATCCAGGCCCGTTCCATGTCGATGCTCTCCGCCAAGACCAGCGGGGCCGCCGCGTCGAAGAAATGGAGGGCGGTGTCCTCTCCCAGGAGGGCCTGAAGCCGCTGGGCCAGGGCGTCGGAGGTCAGCGGCCCGGTGGCGATGACGGTCTCGCCCTCGGGGATCTGGGTCACCTCCCCGGGGAGGACGGTGATGTTGGGATGGCCCTTCACCCGCTCCGTCACCATCCGGGCAAAGCCGTGGCGGTCCACCGCCAGCGCGCCCCCGGCCTCCACCCGGGTAGCGTCCGCGCAGGAGAGGATTAAGGAACCCAGCCGCCGCAGCTCCTCTTTCAAAAGGCCCACGGCGTTTTCCAGCTGGTCGCTGCGCAGCGAGTTGGAGCAGCACAGCTCGGCAAAATAATCCGTCTCATGGGCGGGGGTTTTCTTCTCCGGCTTCATCTCCCGGAGGGTCACTTGGACGCCGCGCTGAGCCAGCTGCCAGGCGCATTCGCTGCCGGCCAGGCCGGCGCCAATTATGGAAACCTGCATGGTTTCACCTCTATTCCGCACCCCCTCGGGGCGCTCTGGAGTTTTGTCCCTTGCCAGAGACGGGGCCGGTGCTTGCCCTTGCGGGCGGGGAGGAATTCAGCCATGAAGATGGCTGGCCCTTTGCACCCCCCATTCTCTTTTTTCTCAGAGAAAAAAGAGAATGCGCCGTGCACGGTGGAAGAGAAAAAAGACGACGGGGGACGTAGGACGACGGACGCGCCTATCGCGCACGCGACAAGTACGAAAGAACTGCCCGCGGCGTGGTGCAGGCGGGAGTTTTGGATCTTGGGGAAAGGACTTTCTTCTCTTTTCGCTGCCGCTGTATTTGCGGTTATCGGTAGAATATCCCCAGAATCCCCGCCTATCTCTCCTCAGAATGGCCCAGCAGGTAATCGGTAGACACGCCGAAGAAATCCGCCAGCTTCATTAAGCCTGGGACATCGGGGTAATGGACCGCCGATTTATAGTAAAGGTAAGCCCTCCTGAAACAGGAGGCTCTGTTCCAGGCCGCCTTTGCCGCCGCCCGGGAGCTGCGTTAGCTCTCCTCCGGCGCATCCGCCTTTTCCCCGGCGGGCTTTTTGGCCGTCTTCTTGGCAGCGGGCTTCTTGGCCGTGGCCTTCGCGGTCTTAGCCGCGGGTTTCTTGGCGGCCGCCTTCGCGGTCTCTTTCGCCTTTGCGGAAGCCGCCTTCTTCCCGGCGGGCTTCTCCTCCGCCGCAGGGGGTTCCGTTGGCTCCTCCCCCTCCTTTTTGGCGGCGAACCGGGGATAGCCCCGCTTTTCCTCCGGCAGGAAGTTGGCGCATTCCGGATTGATGCAGAAGGGCTTGCGCGCCCCCTTGCCGGCCTTTTTGAACATGGTCTGCCCGCACACCGGGCAGTCGTCCTTCACCGGGACGTCCCAGGTCATGAAGCCGCACTTTTCCGCCTCGTTCTTGCTGGTCAGGTGCTCGCAGCAGTAGTAGGTGTACTGCTTTCCGTTTTTCTTGCTCTTGCCGGTGCGCTTCATCAGCCGCCCGCCGCACTTGGGGCAGCGCCCCGGCATCTCGACCACCAGCGGCATAGTAAAGCTGCACTCCGGAAAGCCCGGGCAGGCCAGGAATCGGCCAAACCGCCCGGTTTTCACCACCAGGTTCCGCCCGCACTCGGGGCAGATCTCGGTGGACACCTCGTCGGGCACCTTGATGCGCACGCCCTCCAGATCCTGCTCCGCCTGCTTGAGGTGCTTGTCGAAGTCCCCGTAAAAATCCCGGAGGACCCCCTTCCAAGGGGTGTTTCCCTCCTCCACGGAGTCCAGCTTTTCCTCCATATGGGCGGTAAAGCGGAGGTCGGCAATGTCGGTGAACTTCTCCTCCATCAGCTCCGTCACCACCCGGCCCAGGTTGGTGATTTTCAGGTATTTGCCCTCTTTTTCCACGTACATCCGGTCCAAAATAGTGGACACCGTAGGGGCGTAGGTAGAGGGCCGTCCGATGCCCTGCTCCTCCATGGCCCGGATGAGGGACGCGTCGGTGTACCGGGCGGGGGGCTGGGTGAAGTGCTGGTTGGGGGCGAAGCCCTTCAGGGCCAGCGCCTCCCCCTCCTGGAGATCCGGAAGCGGAGACTCCTTCTCCTCCTTCTCTTCGTCCCGGCCCTCCTCGTAGACGGCGGTATATCCGGCGAATTTCAGGCTGGAGGAGCTGGCCCGGAAGTCGTGCCCCGCCGCCTCGATCTCCACCGCCACGCTGTCATACACGGCGTTAGACATCTGGCAGGCCACAAACCGGCTCCAGATCAGCTTGTACAGCCGGTACTGCTCCCCGGTCAGATCCGCCTTCAAATCCTCCGGAGTCCAGCGGACGTTGCTGGGGCGGATGGCCTCGTGGGCGTCCTGGGCATTGGCCTTGGCCTTGTAGCGGTTTGTCTTGGCGTACTCGCCGCCATAGCGCCCCAGGATGAAGCTCTTCGCCTCCGCCAGTGCCTCCTCGGACAATCGCAGCGAATCCGTACGCATATAGGTGATCAGGCCCACGGCCCCCTCGCCGGACACATCCACGCCCTCATAGAGCTGCTGGGCAATGGCCATCGTCCGCCGGGGGGTCATATTCAGCTTCCGGGACGCCTCCTGCTGCATGGTGGAGGTGGTAAAGGGGGGCGAAGGACTGCGCTGCTTGTCGGTCCGCTTCACGCGCTTCACTGCGAAGGCGGCGTTTTCCGTCTCCCGGATCACCGCGTCCACGCCGGCCTGGCTTTTCAGCTCCGCCTTTTTGTCGCCCTTCCCGTGGTAGCGGGCGGCAAAGGGACGGTTCTGCCCCAGGAGGTTCGCATCCAGGGTCCAGTATTCCTCGGGTTCAAAGGCCTCGATCTCCCGCTCCCGGTCGTCCACCATCCGGGTTGCCACGGACTGGACCCGCCCGGCGGACAAACCCCGGCGGATTTTCTTCCACAGCAGCGGGCTGAGCTGATAACCCACCAGCCGGTCCAGGATGCGCCGGGCCTGCTGGGCGTCCACCAGGTTCTGGTCGATGCTCCGGGGGGCCTGGATGCTCTCCTGCACCACTTTCTTTGTAATCTCGTTAAAGGTGACCCGTTTCGCCTTCTCGTCCGGCAGATCCAGCAAATGCTTCAAATGCCAGGAGATGGCCTCGCCCTCCCGGTCCGGGTCGGTGGCGAGATAGACGGTGTCCGCTGCCTTGGCGGCCTTTTTCAAGTCCTTGATGATGTCTTCCTTGCCCTTGATAGGCTGATAAACCGGCTCAAAATCCTGCTCCGGGTCCACGCCCAGCTTGCTCTTGGGCAAATCCCGCAAATGGCCCATGCAGGCTTTTACCGTGTACTCCTTCCCCAGATACTTTCCGATGGTCTTGGCCTTCGCCGGGGACTCCACGATGACCAAATACTGCTTTGCCATAGTTCCGATTACCTCCAAATTGCGAGGGTCTTTTCTCCTGCATCCGCAGCCGGGGAACGCCGCATGAGGGGCAGCCGGGAATCCCGGCATCCGCCGGAGTTTCGCAGCGCGCCAGGGCGGCAAAAGCCCCCGCTGTGAGTGCAAGTATTGAAACGGGGCCGTCCCCGCTTCAATCCGGCAGCGTCACGGTCCTGGTATACCGCTTGCCGCTGTGCTGGCCGGCCATGCCGTCGATTTCCAGCATGGTCAGCGCCGATAAAACCCGTCTAGCCGGGATACCCGTCGCCTGGATCAAATCATCCACCTGCGCAGGCGCGTCTGTCTCCAGCACCCGCAAAAGGGCGATCTGGTCGTCCGTCAGGCCCCCGAGGTCTACGGTACGGAGGGTCTGTGCCTCTTGCGGTTTCCTTTCCGGGGTCTCCCGGGGTTCCGGCGGGGCTTTCGGCGCGGAGTGGCGCCTTGTGGGCAGCGGCGTCCACCGGGGAGCCTCTCCCAGGGGCCGCAGCTTCTCCGGAAACCGGGCCTCATAATCCCGCAGGATGTCCCAGCCCTCCGCCACCAGTCCCGCGCCGTCCCGGATCAGCCGGTTGCAGCCCGCGCTGGTAGGCGCGTCAATGGGACCGGGGACGGCGTAAACGTCCCGCCCCTGGTCCAACGCCAGGTGAGCGGTGATCAGCGCGCCGCTTCGCACCGGGGCCTCCACCACCAGGGCGGCGACGCTGAGGCCGGCCATGATCCGGTTTCGCACCGGGAAATGCCAGCCGTCCGCTCCCGCTCCCGGCGGATACTCGGAGATGAGCACCCCGGTGGCAGCCACATCGTCATAGAGGGACCGGCTCTCATAGGGGTAGTAGAGGTCCAGGCCGTTGCCCGTCACGCCCACCACGGTCCCGCCGGCCCGAAGGGCGCCCCGGGCCGCGGCGGAGTCCACACCCCTGGCCAGCCCCGTCACCACCACCGCCCCGCAGGCGGCCAGCTCACTGCTCAGCCGCTCGGCGCTGGCGATGCCGTAGGGCGTGCACTCCCGGGTTCCCACCACGGCAATCGCCGCCTCTTCGTCGAAAGCAGGCAGCCGCCCCTTGACATACAGCAGCAAAGGCGGGTCGTAAATGCTTTTCAGCCGCTTAGGATACTCCGCGTCCTGGATGGTCAGGACCCGCAGCCCCAGCCGCTGGCAGTCCGCCAAAATTCTATCGGCCGCAGACAGGTCCCGGTTCAAAGCCAGCTCGGCCTGCCCCTTGGGCACACCCTCCGCCAGACCCAGCTCCTCCCGGTCGGCGAGAAAAAGGTCCTCCGGCGAGCCGAAATGCCGCAGCAAAGCCAGCCGCTCCTGATTGTTCAGTCCCGGCAGCTCCGCCAGCCAAAGCCAGTGTTTCAACATATCCCATCCTCCTCTGCCAAGGGTCGGGTTCTTTGATACTATTATAAATAATCCGGAAATGCAAGTATATTTTTTTAAGAAACCCTGCCGGAGGGCGAAGGCGCGCCAAGCGGAACCGCCCGGGAAGCCCGGCGCATTTCATATTATTGGAACGCCGCCGGCCCCGGTGATAGACGCCTCGAATCCCCCCGGGCCGCCTCCCACAGCAGCACCGCCGCCGCCGAGGCCGCGTTCAGGGACTCGCACCGCGGCTCCATAGGGATCCGGATGGTCCCGCCGCACGCCGCCAGCACCGCCGCCGAGAGGCCCCGCCCCTCGTTGCCCACGGCCATGGCGCAGCGGCGCAGGTCCACCTCCCGCACGTCTATGGTGTCGTCCCGCAGAGCCGCGCCGTAGAGGGGCAGGCCCGCCTCTTCCAGCCGGGCAGTCAGCTCCTCCAGCGTACAGCGGTATATGGCGGAGCGAAAATGGATTCCCATTCCCGCCCGGAGGGTTTTGGGGTTATTAAGGTCGGCGCAGCCGGGGAGCAAAATCGCCGCCGCCCCGAAGGCGTCCGCCGTCCGGAGGATGGTTCCCACGTTGCCCGGGTCCTGGACGCCGTCCAGCACCAGATACCGCCCTTCCGCCGCCAGCCGCTCCGGCAGGCGGTAGTCCGGGGTCCTGCAGGAAAATACCACCCCCTGAGGGGTCTCCATAGGGCTGACAGAGCGCATGACGCTCTCGCTGACCCGGGCCGTCCGAAAGGGCAGGACCTCCCCCTCCGGCCAGGGCAGCTCCGCCCCTGGCGTATAGAGCACGGCCCGGATAGGCGCGTCCCACTGGGCCGCCTCCCGGAGGAGCTTCGGGCTGTCGCACAAAAATTCTCCCGTTTCCTCGCGATAGGAACGGGAGGAAGCCAGCTTTCGCAAGTGGACGCAGAGGGGATTGCTCCTGCTGGTGATGGTCTCCATAGCCCGCTCCCCTTTCCGTCAAGCGCCGCCCCAAGCGGCCGCCCGGTCCTGCCGAAGCATAGAATTCTTCATTATCATAAAGGTATACGCCGGGCTTGTCAAGCCGCCGTGCCGTCTTTTCCTTTGATTTTCCCGGAAGAACGAGGCCCGAATGGGAAAGCAGCCAGGCAAAATCTTCCCCTGCGACCCCAACTTCGCCGGCAGCGCGCCCGAAGGCGGGCCGTTTTCCCGCCCTGCAAAAAATGCGGAAGAACTGCCCCATTCAAAGATTTTCGTGGGGCCTGTTCCGGATTCCGTTCCGGGGAACCCTGCATAAACAGGGGCACAGGGGGCCACTCCTAAGCCATTCCTGTTGTAAAATGCGCGAGAGAACTCTTCCAAATGCGGAGGGCGGCTATCAAGCCGCCCTCCTGTCTGCAACCGCTTAACTTTGAAAATAAGCCGTCCGGACCGCCCCGGCCAGGTACAGCGATCCCAGGGCGCACACAGCACCCTGCCGCCCCGCCGCCTCTTTGGCGGCAGCGACGCCTTCCGCCGCCGAGCCGCAAACCCGGGCCTCCACGCCCCGCTCTGCCAGGGCCGCGCACAGCGCCGCCGGGTCCATAGCCCGGGGACTGTCGGGCCGGAGGGTCAACACCTGCTTCGCCAGCGGGGCCAGCAGGTCCAGCATCTCCCCCACGTCCTTGTCCGCCAGAATTCCCATTAGGAACACCAGCCGCCTCCCCGGCGCCAGCGTCTTCAGGCTCTCCACCGCTGCCCGCATCCCGTGGGCGTTGTGAGCGCCATCCAAGATAAAAAGAGGCTCCCGACCCAGGACCTCGAACCGCCCCGGCCAGCGCACCGCGGCCAGTCCCTGCCGGACCGCCTCTTCGGAAATCCGCCAGCCCTTCTCCCCCAGCCTCTCCAGGGCCATCAGGGCCAAGGCGGCGTTCTCCGCCTGATACGTCCCCGCCAGCGGGAGGGTCAAACCCTCCCAGGGGCCAAAGTCCAGCGCCATGCCCTCCAGATCCCTTTTTCGCACCCGCAGGCGGCGCAAATCCAGCTCCCTCAGCGCCGCGCCCCGTTCCCGGCAAACCCGCCGGAACACTTGGTCCGCCTCGGGGCAGCCGCCCCGGCTCACCACATCCCCGCCGGGCTTGATGATCCCGGCCTTAGCGGCGGCGATTTCGGTCAGGGTAGACCCCAGCAGGGCGGCGTGATCCACCCCCATGGCGGTGAGCACGGCCAGCTCCGGGACCTCAATGACGTTGGAGGCATCCAGCGCCCCGCCCAGGCCGGTCTCCAGCACGACAATCTCACAATCCTCCTGCCGGAAGTGGAGGAAGGCGGCGGCGGTAATCAGCTCAAACTCCGTGGGGTGCTCCGCCATGGCCCCGGCGGCGGGGCGAATCCGGTCCAGCAGCGCGCCCAGCTTCTCGCCGGAAATCTCCGCCCCGTTCACCCGGATTCGCTCCTCAAATCGTTCCAGATGGGGCGAGGTGTTCAGTCCCACCCGGTATCCCGCCGCCTCCAGCACGGAGGCAAGGCAGGCGCAGACGCTGCCCTTGCCGTTGGTACCCGCCACGTGGATAAATTTCAATTCCCTCTGCGGGTCCCCCAAGCGGCGGAGCAGCTTCCGGATTCGATCCAGCCCCGGCGCGTGGCTCTCCCAGCCGTAGGCGTGAATATACGCCACAGCCTCCTCTCCTGTCATGGAACAACCCCCTTACAGACTGGAGACGGCGCTCCACCGCCGCAGCCGCTTCACCAGCGGAATCGCGATAGAGGCCATGACCACCGCGTTGATCATACCCACGATGAGCCGCCAGATCAAGTCCCCGAAAATCAAGGCGGGGGTGTAGTAGTTCAGCAGCACGCTGTCCAGCCAGTTCACCAAAGTGTTGCCCACGGTAGTGCAGATGGCCGCGGTAACGCACACGGCGCAGCAAACTGCCCGCCGCTCCTCCAGCCGTTCTCCCTGCCGGCGGGCCAGCAGCACCGCCGCGCCGATGACGGCTCCCCGCACCGCCGGGGGAAGCAGGTACAGCGCCGTTGTATACGTCACGCCATAGGTCAAAAGCTGTTTAAAAAACTCCCCCACCAGGGCCGCGACAACTGCGTCCAGCGGCCCGAGGAGCAGCGCGGCCACCACCACCGGCAGCGAGCCGAAGGAAATCCGCACATTTCCCACCTGGACCGCCACGTAGAGCGACAGCGGCACGTACATGGCGGCCAGCAGGGCGGTGTAGCACATTCTTTTCACGTTTGTTTTGGGCATAAGAAAAACCTCCTCTAAAAAATAGCGGCAGTATGCCGCACAGAGGAAGCCCCTTCCCATATGCGGCAGCGGGATGCGGGACACGCACTGCGGAATACCTTCCTTCGTCCGAAGAGCAACTCCCCGTCTCCCCGGCACTTATGGACCCTCATCTTCAGCCGTTTTGCGCCGTACGGGCGGTTTTTCTGCCGTGCGGCCGGTTTTCCCGCCATGCTCCCATGGCGGCCTTTCCGGTGCGGCGGCAAAAACCCATGCCCCTTCGGCTCTTCCGGTTTCAAATGCAGGTCCGACACGCGCGTCCCTACTCTGCCTTTTCTCCGGCTTCCGCCGGAGCTGCGCCGAAAACCCATTTCATCATCGGGTTTTACCGGCGTCTTTCAGCGGCCGCGAGTCCCCAAAAGGATATCCAAATTTCCCTTCCAAAACCGGCGCGGATTTCGCCGCTCCGGCCGGGTTCTCCTGGCCTCTTTTTCGGTGAAGCCGCGTTCCGCTCCCGGGCGCTTCGGCGCACCCGCTGCGGTGCAAATTCACCTTACTTATCATACGGTACTTTTTTGTAAATTGCAAGCAGAAATCCAAAAAAGAGGCCCCGAATTTTCATCCGGAGCCTCTTCTTCACAGAATGCTCATTTTTCGGCGGCAGCCGCTGCTTTTGTCTCCACAGCGGCCTTGGCCTTTTCGGCCTGAGCCTTCTTGATGGCCTTGTACTTCTCCTTCTCCTCGGCCGTGGCAATGGGAAGGATCGCATCCCGGGGGCAGACCTTGGTGCAAAGCTTGCAGCCCACGCACTTCTCATAGTCGATCACGGCAACGCCGTTCTCCACGTGGATAGCGTCTTTCTTGCACTCCTTCTGGCACATGCCGCAGCCAATGCAGGAATGCTCGCAGACACTGATGGCCGCCCGGCCCTTGTCCTGGTTGGCGCAAGCCACATGGACCTTCTTGGACACGGGAACGGAGACGATCAGATGCCGGGGGCACGCATTGGCACAGGCCATGCACGCCGTGCACTTATCCGGATCCACCACGGCGGAGCCATTCGGCCCAATGGACATGGCGCCGAACTGGCATGCGCTGACGCAGGAACCGAAGCCCAGGCAGCCGAACGCGCACTCCAGGGGGCCGCCCGCCACCTTTGTGGCAGAAATGCAGTCCTTCACACCCACGTAATCAAAGCGCTTTTTGGCGCTGACGCCGCCGTTGCAGCGGACAAAGGCCACCTGCCGCTCGCCGGTGGGCGCTTCCATGCCCATGATCTTGGCGATGGCGGCGGCGTTCTCCGCGCCGGCAGGGGCGCAGGCGGTGACAGGAGCATCTCCCGCCAGGATGGCCGCGGCGCAGCCGCCGCAGCCCGGGAAGCCGCAGCCGCCGCAGTTCGCGCCAGCCAGATGGCTCAAAATCGCTTCCTCCCGCGGGTCCTTCTTCACCTCGAAAATCTTGGAGGCCACGGCCAGGACCAGGCCGAACACCGCGCCCAGAATGCCCAGGACGGCTACGGCAGCAATCACATTCATCATCTTTCAGCCGCCTCCCTTACCAAATCTTCAGGCCGGAGAAGCCCATGAACGCCAAGGCCATGAGTCCGGCGGTGACCAGCGCGATGGGGAAACCCTCGAAGCACTTGGGATACTCGGCGAAGACCAGCCGCTCCCGGATGCTGGCAAACAGCACGATGGCAACCAGGAAGCCGATGCCGCCGGTGATGCCGT